>DATFRW010000122.1:0-20034 GCA_035262945.1 Solirubrobacteraceae bacterium | reverse complement strand
CGCTCCCGAGCCCGCCGCCGACGACGAGCAGCCGCCCGCGGCGGCCGACGAGGAGGCCTGAGCCACAGGCCCGCAGCGCGCGTCCCGTTCGTCGGGCTGACCGGCGGGCTGGGCGCGGGCAAGTCGACCGCGCTGGCCGCGCTCGAGCGGCTGGGCGCGGCGACGATCTCGACCGACGCGGTCGTCCACGAGCTGTACGGCTCCGAGGCGGTCCGCGACGCGGTGGTGGAGCGCTGGGGCGCGGAGGTGGCGCCGGACGGCGTCGTCGACCGTCAAGCCGTGGCGCGCTTCGCGTTCGCGGCGCCCGAGGAGCGCGCCTGGCTCGAGCGGCTGCTGTGGCCGCTCGTCGGCGCGCGCGTGTTCGCCTGGCGCGAGGAGCTCCAGGAGCGCGAGCCGCGCCCGCGGGCCGCGATCGTGGAGACCCCGCTGCTGTTCGAGGCGGGCCTCGAAGGCGGCTATGACGCTACGATCGCGGTGGTCGCCGACGAGGAGGTGCGCGCCGCGCGCGCGGCGGCCCGTGGCCATCACGCGGTCGACGAGCGGTCTGCCCGCCAACTCAGCCAGGAGGAGAAGGCGGCCCGCGCGACGTACGTGGTCGCAAATAGCGGGACTGTGGAGGAGCTCGAGCTCGCTCTGGCCGCCGTCCTTGACAAGCTGGACCCCCAACCGCAGTGAGCACGCACACCCACACCGCAGCCCGCCGCCGCCCGGCTTCAGGAGCGCGCGCCGCCGCGCGCAAGCGCGCGATCCGGCGGCGCCGGCTGATGGCGATCCTGGGGGTGGGGATCGTGAGCGCGGCCGTCGTCGCTCTGTGGCCGCAGTTCCATCACGCGGTGCGCGAGATCACGCTGCCGCTGCGCCACGAGGACATCATCCGCCAGCAGGCGCGCGACAAGGGCCTCGACCCGGCGCTCGTGGCGGCGGTGATCTACACCGAGTCGCACTTCCGCGACGGACAGACCTCCAGCGCGGGCGCGCTCGGGCTCATGCAGCTCACCCCGGCCACCGCGCGCTACATCGCGCACAAGTCCGGCGGCACGCAGTTCGTCGTCGACGACCTCGCCACCCCGCAGGTCAACATCGCCTACGGCACCTACTACCTGCGCTACCTCCTGCGCCGCTACGACGGCAACGAGGACTTCGCTCTGGCCGCGTACAACGCGGGCGAGGGCAATGTCGACAAGTGGATCGCCGCCGCCCGCGAACGCGACCGGGCGCTGACGATCGACGCGATCCCGTACGCCGAGACGCGCGCGTACGTGTCGCGCGTCGAGAGCGCGAAGCGCGAGTACCGGCGCAACTACGGCGCGCAGTTGCTGGGCCGGTAGTCGTCCGCGGTCGCTTTGCGGCGGCGTGCGCGGGCGCGAGTGTCGACTACGTCGCACATGGGCCGACAAAGGCGACACTCGCGCCCGCGAAGGCCGCCGCGAGCGCGCGCCGCGAGCGCGCGAAGAAGGAACTCCGACCCCCCGCGGCGAATCCGCGCTCGCCGGCATGGGGCGAAGTCCGGCACAGGCTGGGGGTTCCACGGAGAAAGGACGTAGATGCAGCACACCCGATCGGGTGCGGCCGCGCTGGTGGCGGCAGCCATGCTCTGCCTCGGGGCGGCGGCGGCCGCCGCCGACGACGGCAACACGTACAGCGTCTTCTCGTGCCGCGGGCCCGGCGGCGCGGTGAATCCGGCGGCGGGGTGGTCGCCGTTCGCGAGCGCGATCCCCGGAGCGGTCGCCGGGAACGACTGCGCGGTCGGGGGCAACCTCTACGCGGCGCTTCCCGACGGCGCCAACGGCGGTCGCATCGCGCGGTGGAGCTTCGCTGCGCCCGCGGGCACGCGCATCGTGCGCGTGTCGGCGACCCGCCGTACGACCGGCCTGACCAAGAGCCAGCAGCCAAAGGACATCGGCTACTCGCTCACGGCCGAGCCCGACCCCGGCGTGCTCGAGGCCTGCGACACCGGCGAGACCTCGCCGTGCGTGGCCGACCTCACCGACGCCCTGGACAAGCAGGGCCTCGACAAGTCCGGCGTGCACTTCGGCGTGACCTGCAACGGCGACGAGACGAACGTCTGCCCGCACGGCGCTCGCGCCGACTTCTCGCAGATCGTCGTCGGGCTTCGAGACGCGACCGCGCCGACCGTCTCGAACGTCTCGGTGCGCGACAGTGGCGATACGAGCGGGCGGCTGCGCGTGGTCGCGAACGCCGCGGACGTCGGCGGCGGCCTCTACCGCTCCGTGCTGCGCGTCGACGGCCAGGACAAGGCGTTCGCCCCGCTCGGCGGCACCGACTGCCGCGACGCCGACCCGGCCACCGGCGACGCCTTCCAGTTCCTTGTCCCGGTCCCGTGCCCGGCGTCGGCTGCGAACATCCCGTTCGTGGCCGACGTCCGGGGACTCGAGCCGGGTGCGCACACGGTCGAGCTGGCCGTGGAGGACGCGGCGGGCAACAGCACGACGGTCTACGGGCCGCTCGAGTTCCCGCGGCCCAACGGCGACCCGACGACGCCGACCGCGAGCAGGACCGGGACGCCGAGCGTGACCCGGCTCCTGCACGCGCGGGTGCGCGTGTGGTTCGACAAGAGCAAGGCGACGCGCTACACGAGCCGGTACGGCACCCGCGTGGTGGTGCGCGGGCTGCTGCGCGACCGCAAGGGTCACGGGATCGAGAGCGCGCGGCTCGACGTCTACCACCTGCTCAAGAACGGCAAGCGCAAGCGGCTGGGGAAGACCGGCCTCAAGACGCGCGAGCGCGGCAAGTTCACCCTGATCCTGCCGCTGAACGTCGACACCCGGCGGATCGAGTTCACCTACCGGGCACTGCGCCCGGGCAAGGTGACGAGCCGCCAGATCCTGCGCCTGACGGTCTTGCGCAACGGCCGCGTCTACACGCAGCCGCGGAGGTAACGCCTGCCTGCGGGGTGGTCCCTCAGCGAGGGACCACCCCCGCCGGCTCGGCCGCCAGCACGGCGTCGAGCAGGCCGGGGAACCGCGCGTCGAGCTCCTCGCGGCGCAGCTGCAGGTAGTGGCGCGCGCCTTCGACGCGCTTGCGCGTGATGCCGGCCTCGCGCAGGACCTTGTAGTGGTGGGAGGCCGTCGCCTTCGTCACGCCGAGGGCGAAGTTGCCGCATGGGCGCTCCTCCTCCTCGGCGAGGACCCGGACGACATGGAGGCGTGCCGGGTCGCTGAGGGCGTGCATGACGGTCGTGAGCTCGACGTCCTCGAGTCGTGGGTATTCGGTCCCCTCCGTCATGCCGTCAGTGTATCCGATGTTCGACAGCTCTCGAACCGTCGTTGGGTCGGCGGTCCGTCCGACGCGCCCGCTACCGTCCTAAGGTTCATGCCGGAGTTTCGCCTCGATCCGATCTTCACCCCAGCCGCCGATCAGCCGAAGGCGATCGACGGCCTTGCGGAGGGCGTGCTCGCCGGGGAGCGCGCCGTCACCCTGCTCGGCGCCACCGGCACCGGCAAGACCATGACGATGGCGGGCGTCATCGAGAAGGTCCAGAAGCCGGCGCTCGTCCTCGCGCACAACAAGACGCTTGCCGCGCAGCTGTGCAACGAGTTCCGCACGTTCTTCCCGGACAACGCGGTCGAGTACTTCGTCTCGTACTACGACTACTACCAGCCCGAGGCGTACGTCCCGAGCAAGGACCTCTACATCGAGAAGGACTCGGCGATCAACCAGGAGGTCGATCGGCTGCGCCACGCCGCGACGGCCGCCCTGTTCGCCCGCCGCGACGTGATCATCGTGGCCAGCGTGTCGGCGATCTTCGGCCTCGGCTCGCCGCAGACCTACGACGACAACCTGCAGGTCCTGCGCAAGGGCGAGTTCGTCGATCGCGACAAGCTGCTGCGAAAGCTCGTGTCGATCCAGTACACGCGCAACGACACGGCGCTCGGGCGCGGCACGTTCCGCGTGCGCGGTGAGGCGCTCGAGGTCTTCCCGGCATACGCCGAGAGCGCGTACCGGGCGACGCTGTTCGGCGACGAGATCGAGCGCCTGCAGCACTTCGATCCGCTCACCGGCGAGCTCATCGAGGACGACCTCGAGCACGTCGCCATCTGGCCGGCGACCCACTACAACGTGCGCGAGGGGACGATCGAGTCGGCGGTCGAGGAGATCGGGCGCGAGCTCAACGCGCGCTGCGCCGAGCTTGAGGCCGAGGGCAAGCTGCTCGAGTCCCACCGCCTGCGGCAGCGCACGCAGTACGACATGGAGATGCTGCGCGAGATGGGCTTCTGCAGCGGCATCGAGAACTACTCGCGCATCCTCGACGGGCGGCGCCCGGGCGACCGGCCGTACTGCCTGATCGACTACTACCCAGACGACTTCGTCTGCTTCATCGACGAGTCGCACCAGACCGTCCCGCAGATCGGGGGCATGCACGAGGGCGACCGGTCGCGCAAGCAGACGCTGGTCGACTACGGCTTCCGCCTGCCGAGCGCGCTCGACAACCGGCCGCAGACGTTCGACGAGTTCCTCTCGATCACGCCGCAGATGGTCTTCGTGTCCGCGACGCCGGGCGACTACGAGCGCGCGCACTCGGCGCGCGTCGTGGAGCAGATCGTCCGGCCGACGGGGATCGTCGATCCGCACGTCGACGTCCGCGAGACGCGCAACCAGATCGACGACCTCATGAACGAGATCCGCTCGCGCGTCGACCGCGACGAGCGCGTGCTGGTCACCACGCTCACCAAGAAGATGAGCGAGGACCTCACCGACTACCTGCTGGAGATGGGCTTCAAGGTCCGCTACCTGCACTCCGAGGTCGACACGCTCGAGCGCATCCAGATCATCCGCGACCTGCGGCTCGGCGAGTACGACGTGCTCGTCGGGGTCAACCTGCTGCGCGAGGGCCTCGACCTGCCCGAGGTCTCGCTGGTGGCGATCCTCGACGCCGACAAGGAAGGCTTCCTGCGCGGCGAGACGTCGCTCATCCAGACGATCGGCCGGGCGGCGCGCAACGTCGAGGGCACGGTGCTGATGTACGCCGACAAGGAGACCGCCGCGATGCGCGCGGCGATCGACGAGACCGAGCGCCGCCGGGCGATCCAGGTCGCCTACAACGAAGAGCACGGCATCACCGCGGCGACGATCGTCAAGGGCATCAGCGACATCGCGGAGTTCCTGCAGTCCGAGGGCAAGACCCCACGCGGCCGCCGCCGCAGCGAACGTCGCCGGGCGAAGGCGGAGGACATGTCGACGAGCGAGATCGAGAAGACGATCGTCGAGCTGGAGGAGGAGATGCTCGCGGCCGCGGACGACCTGCGCTTCGAGTACGCCGCCCGACTGCGCGACGAGATCCGCGAGCTGCGCCGCGAGCTCGTCGCGATGCAGGAGTTCGAGGCGCCGGCTTAGCTCTGGACGGGCGGCACGGGCGCGGGCGCGCCCGTGTTGTCGGCGTACGTGACGGTGAAGGCGTCGCCGGTCATCGCGAGGTCGCCGGGTGCCGCGCTGGCGGAGCCGCGCCCGTCGGGCATGAAGCCGGGGCGAGCGCCGCTGCGGTGATGCGAGCTCAGCGTGATCGCCACCGACGACCAGGCGGGGTCGGCGATAGGGCCGACGTGGCCGGTGGTCGACGTCACCCGGGCGTTCGCGAAGCTCGCGGTGCCGAAGTTCGCGAGCGGCAGCGTCGTGCAGTCGCCGTTGCCAAAGCACGCCGACGGCGCCTCGGAGATCCACTCTGCCGACGTGACGTCGACCTGGTTGGCGACGAGCTGCTTGGTGAAGGTCGTGCCGCGCGTGCGGTTGGCCAGGAACAGCTTCACGCTGTGGCCGGTGACCGTGACGCTGGCCGAGATCGTGTCGCCCGGGCGCACCGTGATGTGCACCGGAACGGGCGCGGCAGGCACGATCTCGTACCACACAGAGTGCACCGGCGTGCCCTGCGCGCAGTCGGCCTCGGTGCCGATCTGCTCGAGCGCCCGCGAGTAGCTGTGCAGCCCGCCGAGGCCGAGCCAGTGCGCTGAGTAGCGGCGCCGGCCTTGGGCGCAGGTGACGTTCGGCTGCACCCACGTCCCGCTGACGCGCGAGAACGTCGTGCTCGGCTTGCTGACGGCGTAACCGGCCCAGTTCGAGCTGGTGGCGGAGCGGGGCGCGGCGGCCGCGGTCGCGGGGACGGCGCAGGCGGCGAGGGCGGCGAGAACGGCGGCGCGGCGAGGGACGGTCACCAACCACAGGATGACGCGACCCGCCAAGAGCGCGGTAAGAAGATCATGAGAACGGCGTTAAGGTGGCGCCCGATGGTCGACGCCCTGCTGACGTGGTACCGGCGCGAGCGGCGCGACCTGCCCTGGCGGCGCACGCGGGATCCCTACGCGATCCTGGTGTCGGAGGTGATGCTGCAGCAGACGCAGGTCGCCCGTGTCGTGCCGCGCTATGAGGCGTGGCTGGAGCGCTGGCCGACGGTGCAATCGCTGGCGGAGGCGCCGCTCGCGGACGTGCTGCGCGAGTGGGTCGGGCTCGGCTACAACCGCCGTGCGGTGCGGTTGTGGGAGGCGGCGCGGGTGGTCGCGCGCGATGGCTGGCCAGAGGCGTTGCAGGACCTTCCGGGCGTCGGTCCGTACACGGCCGCGGCCGTTGGTTCGTTCGCGTTCGATCGGGACGAGGTCGCCGTCGACACGAACGTCCGGCGGCTGTTCGCGCGCCTCGGGCGTCCGCTGGTCCCGCCGCCGGGGCGGGCGGCGGAGTTCAACCAGGCGACGATGGAGCTCGGGGCGACGGTCTGCACGGCGCGGGCGCCGCGCTGCGGCGTGTGTCCCCTGGCTTCTCGCTGCGGCGGGCCGGGGGAGGAGGTGCGTGGGCGTGGCCAAGGTCGATTCGAGGGCTCGAACCGCTGGGTACGCGGGCGGGTCGTCGCCGCGCTGGCGGCGGGGGAGGGGCTGCCGGCCGACATCGCCGCCGAGCGGCTGGAAGACGCGTTGCAGGGCCTCTTGCGCGACGGTCTGATCCGGCGGACCGGCGAGGCCTACGCGTTAGGCTGACGCCCATTGTGGCCCTCGATCGCCAGTCCATCGCCAGGCGCGACTTCCCGAGCCAACGCCGCGGGTACGACCCCGTGGCGGTCGACGCGCACCTCGACCAGGTCGCGGGCGAGGTCGCGGCCCTGCAGCGGCGCGCGGCGACCCCACTGACCGCATCCGAGCAGGCCGCCGAGCAGGTCAAGGCGATCGTGCAGGCCGCCGAGCGCGGCGCCGAGGAGATCCGCGAGGCGGCGCGCGCGGAGGCGCGCGAGCACGTCGCCCGCGCGGCCGGCGCGGCTGAGCGCCTGCACGCGAAGATCGAGGAATTGGTGGCCGGCGCGGAGCGTCTGCGCGACGAGCTCGCGGCGGCGCGCGCCGAGGCGGAGGCGCTGGGCGGAACGGCTCCTGCCGCGTCGGAGCCCGCGCCGGTCGCTCCCGAGCCGGCCGCGCGCATAGAGCCGGTCGCGCCAGCAGAGCCGGTCGCGCGCGTGGAGCCGCCCGCTCCCGCGGAGCCGCCCGCTCCCGCGGAGCCGCCCGCCCCGACACTCGCCGCCCCCGCCGCGTCCCGCAACGGCGACACCACCGCGGCCCGCATCGTCGCCCTCGACATGGCTCTCTCCGGCAAGCCGCGGGAGGAGACGGACCGCTACCTCGCCGAGCACTACGACGTGCCCGACCGCGGCGCGCTGCTCGACGAGGTCTACGCCGCCGCCGGCACCTAGACGCCGAGCAGTCGCTCGGCGTTCCCGCCCGCGATGCGCTCGAGGTCGGCCGGGCTGACCGGGGCGGTGTCGAGGAGGCGGCGGCCGGACTCGTTCGGCGCGTAGGGCCAGTCGACCGAGAACAACACGCGCTCGACGCCGAAGACCGACAGCGCGCACTCCAGCGGCGGGACGCTGAACAGGCCGCTCGTCGTGATATGGACGTTGGCGAGGATGTACTCGGACGGCAGCCGATCGAGCCCGGTGGCCTGCGGCGGCAGGTTGTCGTCGATGCGCTGCAGCATGAACGGCAGCATCTCGCCCATGTGCCCGATGATCAGCTGCAGCTCGGGATGGCGGTCGAAGACGCCGCCGAGCACCATCCGCAGCACGTGGAGCCCGGTCTCGGCGTGCCAGCCCCACGCGGCCGCGCTCAGGAACCACTCCACGCCCGGATCGAACCCGCGGTAGTAGGCGTCGCGCACGGCGCTCACCGGCTCGGTCGGGTGCAGATAGAGCGGCACGCCGAGCCGAACGGCCCGCGCCAGGAGGACGTCGAACGCCGGGTCGTCGAGGAAGCGGCCGTTCGTGTGGCCGTTGATCATCGCGCCCTTGAACCCGAGCTCGGTGACGGCGCGCTCGAGCTCGTCGGCGGACTCGTCGGGCGCCTCCGTCGGCAGGGTCGCGAAGCCGGCGAAGCGGCCCGGGTGCTCGGCCACCGCGCGCGCGAGGACGTCGTTGGCGTCGCGCGCGAGCGGCACCGCGGTCCGCGCGTCGAGGTGCTGGACGCCCGGCGTCGTGTGGCTGATGACCTGCAGGTCGATGCCCGCGTCGTCCATCGCCTCGAGCCTGCGCTCGCCGAGATCCGCGAGGTTTGCCGCCAAGGGCGTGTCCCCGACGGTGTCGGGATTGCGCAGCGCGCCGATCGCGTGGGCGATGGCGGGCGTCCAGAAATGGTCCTCAAGGCTGATGACGCGCATCGCGGCAGATTAGGGGCCCACGGACCCCGTAGGATCGCGCGGTGACGGGGAACGACTCGGCCTCGCCGCGCGCCGGCACGTTGGCCGCGCGCCACGCGATGGAGGAGGGCGCCGGACGCGGCGCCTACATCGACGACATGCCGCGACGGCGGCCGCGCCCGTTCCGGTGGATGAACATCCCGGCGCTCTGGCGCGCGCGCAACGACCGCGTCGCGCGCGTCGCCGGCGACCCGGTCGACGAGCTGCGCCGCCGCTGGATGGCCTGGCTGCGCGAGCAGGGCCGAACCGGCGACCCGGTCGTCGACGCGTTCGCGAACCGCGACCGGGTCTCCTTCGTCGTGATCGGCGACACCGGCGAGGGCGACGTCTCGCAGTGGGTCACGGTCCCGCCGCTGCGTGCCGTGCGCGACGAGAGCGACTTCATGGTCATCTGCAGCGACGTCATCTACCCGACGGGCGACGTCAACGACTACCCGGCGAAGTTCTACGCGCCGTACGCGTCGTGGGACAAGCCGATCTTCGCGCTCCCCGGCAACCACGACTGGTACGACGAGCTGCAGGGCTTCATGTTCCACCTGTGCGGCGTCGAGCCGCCGCCGGAGACGTTCTGGCCGATCCGCCGCCCGCCGCTGTGGCGCGCGCCGCGCCCCCGCGGTGGCGCCGCGGAAGCGGCGCGCGACGCGAGGCCGCCCGGCCGCATGGACCAGCCCGCGCCGTACTTCGTCCTCGACGCCGGCCCGATCGCGCTGGTGTGCATCGACACCGGCATCTGCGGCGTCGTCGACGCCGAGCAGGGCGACTGGTTCGTGCGGGTGTCCAGCGAGGTCCGCAAGCCGAAGGTGCTGCTCACCGGCAAGCCGCTGCTCGTCGACGGCGTGTACGAGCCCGGCATCATCGAGGGCCAAGACCGCACGGTGGACGACGTCGTGCGCAACCCGCACCACGGGTACGTCGCCGCGATCGGGGGCGACATCCACAACTACCAGCGCTACCCGGTGCCGGCGGGCGACCGCACCATCGAGTACATCGTCGCCGGCGGCGGCGGCGCCTTCATGCACGCGACCCACCGCATCGGCCGCGTCGCGCTCGGCACCGTCACCGAGGAGCAGTTCCGCTGCTTCCCGCTGCGCGGCGACTCGCTCTGGCTCTACGCGGCCACGCTCGTGCCGACGCTGCGCCGCATGGTGCTCCTCGCCGCCGTGATGCCGTTCCTGCTCCTCGGCGCAGGCGTGGGGCTCGGCTTCCTGCTCGACGCGCTCTTCGGCGGCGGCGCATGGCCGTGGGTCGTGGCCGGGCTCGTCTTCGGCCTGCCGCTCGCGCTGAGCGCGGCGATCTGGCAGCAGGTCAGCGCCTCGGGGGCGCCGGACGTGCTCGGGCTGTCGGGCAAGCTCACACCGCAGCAGGCCTCGACATGGATGGGGCAGCAGCTCCACGAGAATCCCACCGTCGCGCCGCCGGTCGACGTCGGCGCCCAGGAGCAGCGGCTCATGGAGTTCGTCGCCCCGCGCCTGCACCGCACGCGCGGGATCTTCCACCAGTTCTTCTCGGAGATCTTCGACGTCGACACGCCGCCGCTCTACAAGCAGTTCCTGCGCTTCGACGCCGACGAGCACCGCCTGCGCATCACCTGCTGCGCGGCCATCGGCACCGAGGCCGCCGGCGCTCCGCCGCTGGTCGAGGAGTGGGTCGAGATCGACCTCGACCCCGTGCGGGCGGCGCTCGAAGAGACCGCTCTCGCCTAGGCTTCCGCGATGCGTCGCGCCGTGCTCGCCGTGCTGCTTGCCGTCCTCTGCCTGCCCTCGGCGGCGCAGGCCGTCGTGCCGCGCGACTTCTTCGGCGTCATGGCCAACGGGCCCGTCGACGCACCGAGCTTCCCGCTCGACGCCCAGTCGGCGGCGATGCGCCGCGACGGCATCGGCACCGAGCGCATCGAGGTTGCCTGGGACCTGACCGAGCCCCAGAAGGGCCAGTTCGACTACGCGCTCACCGATCGCAAGGTGCTCGCCGCCGCGCGCGCCGGCATCGACGTGCTCGCGCTCATCGTGCGCTCCCCGGCATGGGCGGCGACGACGCCCGGCAGCGTGTTCTCGCCGCCGCGCGACCCTGCCGACTACGCGGCCTTCGCCACCGCGCTCGTCGCGCGCTACGGGCCGAACGGAAGCCTCTGGCGCGAGCACCCGGAGGTCACTCCGCGGCCGGTGCGCGCGTGGCAGGTCTGGAACGAGCCCAACCTCGCCGTGTACTGGACCGCCCAGCCGTTCATGCGCGGCTACGCGCGGCTGCTCAACACCGCCTACGGCGCCATCAAGCGCGCCGACCCGAAGGCGACCGTCGTCATGGCCGGCCTGGCGAACTTCTCCTGGCGCGACCTCAGCCGGCTGTTCCGCAAGGGCGGGAGGAAGCTGCGCTTCGACGTCGCCGCGGTCCACCCGTTCAGCGGGCGGCCGTCGAACAGCGTGAAGATCGTGACGCTCAATCGCGCGGTCCTGAACCGCAACGGCGCGCGCACCAAGCCGATCTGGCTGACCGAGCTGACGTGGTCGTCGGCCAAGGGCAGGAAGAAGCCGATCACCAAGGACTGGGAGACGACCGAGGCGGGGCAGGCCCAGCGCCTGCAGCAGGCCTTCAAGCTCTTCGTGCGCGCGCGCACGCGGCTGCGCCTGCAGCGCATCTACTGGTACACCTGGGTCACGGTCGACCGCAACTCACCGAACTCGTTCGACTACTCGGGCCTGCGCACGATGCGCCCCGACGGCACGATCGTCGACAAGCCCGCCGCGGGCGCGCTGCGCGCGGTCGTGCGCCGCTACCGCTGAGGCGGCGGGCGCCAGGGCTCGCCGGGGCGCCGCGCCGGCGGCGTCCAGCCGTGGCCCTCGGCGGTCATGTGCAGCGCGCGCATCGCGCGCTGCTTGACGTCCCACGGCAGCCGCCGGTAGAGCGGGACGAACACCCCGCGCCAGAACCAGTCGCCGCGCGGCCGGTAGGGCGCGGTCGTCGCCTGCGGGTGGCTCGAGCGCAGGTCGTCCATCGCGGCGAGGCGCAGGTGGTGCTCGGCGCGCTCGCGCAGCCGCTGCTGCGCGCTCGCCAGACCGCTCACGCCGGCACCGCGGCGGGCTGTGCCGGCGCGGCCGCCGCCTGGCGCAGCTCGGCCAGCCCGTTCTGGGCGGCGATGGCGATCGGCTCGAACAGCGCCCCGATCGGCGGGGAGTAGATGTTCTCCATCCACGCGAGATCCTCGAGCGTCGCGCCGCGCTTGGCGGCGAAGGCCAGGAAGTCGCAGCGCTCCTTGACCCCCTCGCCGCCGTGGATCTGGCCCCCGATCAGCCGCAGCGTCCCGGGCTCGGCGAGGAGCTTGACGTGCGTGCGCGTCGCGCCGGGGAAGTACCGGGCGCGCGACACCCCGACGCCCTTCGCGAGGACGTACGGGATGCCCATCGCGCCGGCGAGCGTCTCGCCGAGCGAGAAGCCGCCGATCGTGTAGTCGCCTGCGACGAGGCCCCACGGGACCCAGACCGGGTCGTAGGTGCGGTCGTCGCCGGCCGCGTTGGCGCCCGCCGTGCGCCCCTGCGAGTACGCGTGCGAACCGGTGAGCCCGCGGATCGGGATCATCGTCAGCCCGTGCGGGACCTCGATGACGTCGCCCGCGGCCCAGACGCCGCCGGTGCCGGTGCGCATGTGATCGTCGACCACGAGCCCGCCGGTGGTCCCGACCTCGAGCCCCGCCGCGGTCGCCAGCGCGGTGTTCGGCACCTTGTGCAGGCAGACGATGACCGCGTCGCACGGCAGTTCGCCCTTCGAGGTCGCGACCGCGCGCACGTGGCCGTCGCCGACGAACGCCTCCACAGCGGTGCCGAGGTGGAGGGTCACGCCGCGACTGGTCAGCGACTCGTGGACCGGCTCGGCGACGTCGGGATCGAGCACCTCGTGCAGGACCCACGGCCCCTCGTCGACGAAGTGCACCTCCAACCCGCGGTGGCCGAGATTGCCCGCCATCTCCACGCCGAGCGGCGTCGCGCCGACCACGACGACGCTCTTGAAGCTCTCCAGGAGCTTGTCGAACTCCATCGCCTTGCGAATGTTCTTGACGTAGTGCAGGCCCTCGAGGTTCGCGCCGGGCACGTCGGGCTTCTCCCACACGAAGCCGGTGCAGACGATCAGCTTGTCGAACCCCTCGTGCTGGTTGCGCGCGGTGACCATGCCCCGGTCGAGGTCGATCTCGGTGACGACGGTCTCCATGCGCATGTCCAGGCCGTCCGCGACGTAGCGCTCGACGGTGGAGAGGAAGAGGTCCTCGAAGCGCGGGATCTCACCGCCGTGGACGAAAGGAATCCCGCACGGCGAGTAGGCGATGTCCTCGAACTCCGTGTACAGCGAGACCCGCAGGCTGGGGTCGACGCGCTTGGCGGTCGTCGCGGCGGAGATGCCGGCGCCCCCGCCGCCGATGACGATGAGCCGTTCGGTCATAGCTGTTCCTCCTGGTGGCCGGCCCCGGCGAGTGCGACGTCGGCAGCCAGCAGATCTTCGAGTGTTTCACGGCGTACGCAGACCCGCCAGCGGCCGTCCTCCCGCGCGACGACCGCGGGCTGCAGGTCGCCGAAGCGCGTCGAAAGCGCCTGCTGATAGGCGCCGACGTCGCGGACGAGCAGCGCGTCGCCCGGCGTGACGTCCGGCAGCGGAGCGGCCGGATGCAGGATGTCAACGTTCAGGCACAGCGGGCCGCTGACGAGCGCCGGGCCCGACGGGCTGCCCACAGCCGCCTCGATGCGCGGCCACGCCCACAGCGTCCCGGGCAGCAGGTTCGTACCGGCGTCGACCACCACGCAGCGCGACCCGTCGGCCAGGTGCTTGACCGCCACCACCGTGCAGGCGAGGTCGACGGTGTCGGTGACCAGCGCACGCCCGGGCTCCAAAAGCAGGCGTCCGTCGAAGCCGCCTTCGCGCAGCGCTTCGGCGACAGCACGCGCGTGCGGCTCGACCGCGGGCGCGGCCGGGAAGCCGCCGCCGAGGTCGACGGCCGGAATCTCGAGCCGCCGCGCGAGCCGCCCCAGCCGCCTGGCCGCGCCGGTGTGGCCGCCGCCGGCCGCCGGGGGCCAGCGGACGGTGATCGCGGCGCCGAGCCGGCGGGCGTGAACGAGCGGACGTTCGAAGCCGGTCGAGACGAGATGGGCGCTGAGCGCCTCGACGCTCAGACCGAGCGCGCGCGCCCGTCGCACCGCGCCCGGGATGGCCGGCGGGGCGATGCCGAAGCGGGTCGGCTCGACGCCGATCCCGGGCAGTGCCGCCCGCAGCCCGACGCGCGCGACGCCGGCCTCGGCCGCGCGCTCGACCTCGGCCTCGGAGTCGACGATCACGAGCGCCCCATCGGCCGCGGCGCGGCGCAGCAGCGACGCCGGCTTCACGGGGCCGTTGACGATGAGATCCGACCCGTCGGCGCCGATCGCGTCGCGGGCGATCGCGTACTCGGCCTCGCAGACCACCTCGTGTCCCGCGCCCTCGGCGGCGAGCGCCCGCAGCAGCGCCGGGAGGCGGTTCGTCTTGTACGAGTAGGCGACCGTGACGTGGGGCCACTGCGCCTGCCACGCCGCGCGGAACTCGCGCAGCCGCGTGCGCGCCCGGTCGAGATCGGCCAGCCACAGCGGCGACCCGTGCTCGGCGAGCAGCTCGGAAACGCTCATGACCCGCGTCGGACGCGCGCGGCGAGCATCGTCGCGCGCGCGGTTCCCTTTGTCTCGAGCAGCTCCGCCACCGGCTCGCGCCAGCGTCCGGCGGCGGCCTCGGCCAGCGCCTCGCCGAGCACCGCGTCGAGGTGCTCCATCGCCCATGCGGGCGCCGAGAGGTTGAGGCGCACGGTCGTCGCGGCGCGCGTGTCGCCCAGGCCGTCGCCGGGGTAGACGGCGACGCGGCGCGCGAACAGCGCCACCATGAGCTCCTGGGCGGTCGGCCCGTCGTCGGCGAGCTCCAGCGCGCAGGCCAGGCCGCGGCTCGGCCGGACGGCGAGGTCGATCCCGTCGACGGGCGCGAGCGTCGCGTCGAGGCGGGCGACGTTGGCCCGGATCGCGGCCTCGGCGCCCGCCACGTAGCGCGCGTCGCGCAGGGCGGCCAGCGCGCCGCGCTGCGACACCAGGTTCGTGTTCAGCCGCGTGAGCGCGGCCTTCAGGCGCAGGCACCCGCGCATCAGGACCGGAGGTCCGGCGAGGAAGCCAAGGCGCGCGCCCGCCATGCCGAAGCAGTGCGAGATCGAGAACGTCGCCACCGCATGCTCGCCGGCCGGCGGGGTGACCGGCGGCGCGTCGGGGTCGATGGCAAGCAGCGAGTGCGTCACGTCCTGGATGAGCAACAGCCCGTGGCGCTCGGCCAGCGCGGTGAGCGCCGCGACCTCGTCGGCGGTCGCGACCGTGCCGTATGGGTTGCTCGGGTCGACGAGGCAGATCGCCCGCGTCCGCGGCGTGATCGCGGCGGCCACCGCGTCGGGGTCGAGCCGGTAGCCGGTCTCCGGGCCGATCGCGACCGTCACCGGCACGCCGCCCGCGGCCAGCACCGCCGCGGGCAGATGGAAGTAGCCCGGCTCGCCGAGCACCACTTCGTCGCCCGGGTCGATCGCCGCCAACAGCGCCAGCGTCAGGCCGGCCTGCGCGCCCTCGGTGCCGATCACCTCGAAGGTCTCGTCGCGCGGGCGCCCGAGCGCGCGCGCCGCCTCGTCACGCAGCGGCTCGATGAGGTCGGGCGGGTAGACGGACAGCGCTGCGGGCTCGAGCGCGGAGCGCATCGCCTCCACGGCCGACCGCGGCGGGCCGTGGAAGCAGGTCAGCCAGCCGAGGTCCGCCCAGTCGTCCGGGAGCCGGGTCGTCCCCTCGGGATACAGGTCCGCGGCATCGAGGCCGAGCACTGCGATGGCGTCCCGGTAGGTGACGTAGTTCCACATCGCGTGGTGGCTGGCCTGCAGCGCGGCGAGCCGGCGCGACCCGACCGCGGTCGCGGCGCCCGCCGGCGCGGTCCATGTGAGCACGCTGCTCATGCCGCCTCGTCCTCGCGCATGAGCCGGACGACCCTGTAGATGCCGAAGCGGTCCGCGTCGACCGAGGCCGGCTCATAACCGGCGGCGGCGGCCCACTCGAGGATCTGCTCGACCGGCCGCAGGCGCCAGATGCAGCGCCCGCCCTCGTGGTTGACCCACACCCGCGCGATGTACTCGATCTCCGGGTTGCGCGTCTGCACGTTGAAGACGATCTGGCTCGGCCCGACCAGCGTCGCGAGATCGAGCAGGTGACGCTCGATCAGCTCGTCGTCGTGGTAGATGCCGTAGAGCCCGAGCTCGACGACGACGTCCGGCGCCGGGCGCAGCGACTCCAGGGCATCGCGGTCGAACGCGTCTGCGCGGACATAGCGCACGCGCTCGCCGAGGCCGAGCGCCTCGGCGGCGCGGCGCGCCTGTTCGAGCGCGTCGGGGTCGGTGTCGGCGACGATCGCCCGTGCCCGCGGATGCCGGGTGAGCGCGGTCAGCAGGTAAGGGGCGGGGCCGGCCGCGAGGTCGGCGACAAGCGGCGCCGGCACGCGCTCGGTCTTCAGTGCGTCGAGCACCGCGCGTTCGGCGAGCGCGCGGATGTCGCGGAACGCGACGCACGTCCGGCGGCGCAGCAGCCGTGCGTCGATCGCGCGGCCGAGCGGCGTGCGCCCCGACGGGCGGTTCGCGTAGACGTGCGCCATGAACGGCCCCGAGTCGAACCCGTGCTCGTAGCCGATCCGCAGCCCGTCGCTCAGGAGCGCTCCGGCGCGCGAGCCGAGGCGCAGCGCGGTGAACCGCCAGGCGCGCGGGGAGCTGGGCGGCAGCTCGCGCTGCAGGTCGGCGAAGGTCGGGAGCGCGGCCTCAGCCGGCATGCGCGTAGCGCGGCGTCTCGACGAGCTCGCGCACCCGGTAGAGCTCGTGCGCCTCGGCCGCCGCGCGCTCTCCGCCGCCGCCGGCCAGCGGCGCGAGCGCGGCGCGCATGCGCCGCACGTCCGCGGTGACGCTGTCGATCGCCGCCCGGTCCTCGCCGTCGGCGGCGTCGCGGTAGACGGCGAGCAGCTGGGTGAAGTGGTCGAGCGAGCCCAGCGCGTACCCCGCGAGCTCGTCGAGGCTGTGCAGGCCGTCGATGCGCTCGTAGATCGCCTCGCCCTCGGGCGGGCACGCGTAGGCGTCGGGGTCGACGCCGTGCGCTCGTGCGCGCTCGCGGAAGAGCAGCATGTGGCGCGCGTTGTCGGCGACGAGCTCCGCGAGCAGCGCCTTGGCATCGGGGTCGTCGACGGTCGGCACGCGGGCCGAGAAGAGGTCGACCCATGCGCGCATCCCGTACGCATGGCGGGCGAAGACGCGGCCAAGCCGCGCGCGATCGGCGAGGACCTGGCTGAGCTCCGCAACGTTCTCGAGGGCCATATCTACTTTAGGAAATCCTCGTTGACGGTAGTAGCGTGAACATACTCCACGTCCACGCCGCTCGCCAGCGTGTTCGAGATCCAGCAGAACGGCCGCGCGCGCCGGACAAGCTCGGCGAGCGCGTCGGGCTCCACCGCCGCCTCGGTCAGCACGGTGAGCCGCTCGTAGCGCAGTTCCCTGCCCGCGCGCTCGGCGCTCACGGTGACCCTCAGCCCCGGCACCTCCTGCCCGCGCTTGCCCGCCGCCCATCCGACGGCGAGGCAGAAGCAGCTCGCCAGCGACGCGCAGAACACCTCCGTGGGCATCATCCCGGTGTCGGTTCCACCGGCGCGCTCGGGCTCGTCGACCGAGAACTCGTGGCCGCGCGCCCGCACGTCCGCCGCCAACCCTCCGCGCCACGTCGCAACGACCTCCAGCCGCGCCATCAGCCCGCCAGGAAGCGCGCGTAGGCCGCCTCATGGGCCGCCGCGGCGCGATCCCAGCCGTGGTCCATGGCGACCCGCTGCCCACCGGCGCGCAGGCGCGTGGCCAGCTCTGGGCTCGTCGCCGCCCGCACCAGCGCGGCGGCTAGCGCGCGGTCGTCGCCCACCGGCGCCATCAGCGCGCTCTCGCCGTCGTCGAGGAACGTGCGGAACACGTCGAGGTCCGAGACGACGGCCGGGAGCCCGGCCGCGAGCGCCTCGAGGACCGCCAGCCCGAAGCCCTCCTTGACCGACGGCAGCGCGAAGACGTCGGCCGCGCGGTAGAGCGACTCGAGCTCGGCATCCGACACCGGGCCGAGCACCCGTACCTCGCCGTCGAGGCCGAGGTCCTCGCGCAGCGCGTGGAAGCGCCCGATCTCGTCGCGGTGGTCGAAGAGCGTCGCGCCACCGGCGACGAGGAGGACCGGGTGGCGCTCCTGCATCGCCGCGCGCGCGGCGGCGAACGCGCGCAATAGCGTGAGCGAGCCCTTGCGCGGCTCGATGCCGCCGACGGTGAGGATCGCGAGCTCGCCGTTGAGCCCGGACGCGGCGCGCGCGGCCGCGCGCTCGCCGGCGTCGCGGGGCGGGCGGTAGCGCTCGATGTCGACGCCGTTGGCCACGAGCTCGGCGTCCACGCCGAACTCGTCGCGCAGCCGCGCGACCCAGGGCTCGGACACGCAGAGCACGTGGTCTGGCGCGGCGATCGACCGCTCCTGGCAGGCGATCAGGGAGGGGGAGCGGAAGTCGTCGACGTGGTGGACGGTGCGGATGACGTGCCCGACGACCCCCTCGTCGCGCAGGGTCAGCGCCGCGTTGGCCGAGAGGCAGTCCTGGGCGTGCACGACATCGAAGCCGCCGTCGCGCAGCGGGGCGCGAAGGCCTTCGGTGTAGGCGGCGATGAGCGCGCAGATGCGCTCGTCGAAGGGAGCGTCGGGCGGGACGTGCTCGACGACGTGGCCGGGCACCGGCGGCGCTCGGAAGAAGGTCGTGCCCGGTGGGGCGATCGCGAAGAGCTCGACGTCGTGGCCGCGCGCGGCGAGCGCGCCCGACACCGCCAGCGCATGCACCACGCCGCCCCGCGGGCGCACCGAGTAGGTGAGCATCGCGATCCTCACGCGACCACCCTCGCCGCCATGCGCGCCGC
Source organism: Solirubrobacteraceae bacterium (assembly GCA_035262945.1). Classification (GTDB taxonomy): domain Bacteria; phylum Actinomycetota; class Thermoleophilia; order Solirubrobacterales; family Solirubrobacteraceae; genus JAOPZW01. The sequence continues at coordinate 1,379 of DATFRW010000122.1, read as the reverse complement.
GGCCGCGTTCGAAGTGGCGACGACCGCGCCCGCGGCGCGCAGCGTCGCGGTCTGGCGGGTCGCGTCCTGGGGATCGGCGGGCGTGCCGCAGACGCGCGCGATCACGGTGGCCTGCGCGGACGCGCGCGACACCGGCCCGGCCAGCTCGGAGGCGGGGTCGGGATGTGCGCCGTGGCCGCAGACGACGTCGAGCAGCATGCAGCCGGTGCGGCCGTCGCGGGCCGCCGCGTCCAGCAACTCGATGCGCGTCGTCGGATCGACCATCGGGTGCGGGCGCCCCTGCGTGTAGCGGTCGGTGCCGAGGTCGATCACGGCGTGGCCGTCGGCCGCCACGGCCTCCGGCTCCGTGGCCACCGGACCGACGAGCGGCTCGAGGATCGCGCACGCCTCGTGCGCGAGCGAGCCGCCGGAGTAGAGCCCCAGGATCCGCCCGCGGCGCGGCGCGATCGCCGCGTCGTCCGCGGGCACTGTTCCACCCACCGCCGCGAGCGCCCCGGCCTCGAGCGTGGGGTGGACCTCCCATCCGGGGATGCTCCCCTCGAAGCCCACGAGCGCCGCGACGGCGCGCACGCCTTCGGGCACGGGCAGCATGTCGACCGCCTCGGGCTCCTTGGCGACGAGCAGCAGCGTCTCGATGCGCTCGTCGGCCGCGAGCATCGCGATCGCCTGGCGCGTCATCGTGGCGCCAACCTCGGGGGAGAGGTCACGCCCGCCCACGCCGATGATGTGCGACACCCCGACGCCCGCGCCGTCGATCAGGCACGCGGTCTCCTGGGCGCCGGTGCCGGCCGCGGCGACGATCCCGACGGGGCCGGGCCGCACGACGTTCGCGAATCCGAGCCCGATCCCCGCCAGCATCGCGGTGCCGCACTCGGGGCCCATCACCAGCAGCCCGCGCTCGGCGCCGCGGCGCTTGAGAGCGATCTCGTCCTCGAGCGAGACGTGGTCGGAGAAGAGGAAGACGTGCAGGCCGCGGGTGAGCGCGCGGTGCGCCTCGAGCGGCGCGTACTCGCCCGGCACCGACACGAGCGCGACGTTGCGCCCGTCGATGCCGGCGAGCGTCCGCGGACGCGCGACGGTGGTGGTCGTGTCGGTGCCGGCGCCTCCGGCGAGCAGGCGCTCGGCCTCGGCGACCAGCGTGGCCGCGATCGTCGTCTCTCCGTCGATCGCCAGCACGACGTCGCCCGGCCGGGCTTCCGCGTCGACCCCGAGCGCGGCGAGCGCGCCGAGGTTCGCGGGCGTGCCCATCACGATCTCGCACGCGGCGACGCCGTCGTGGCCGCGCAGCGTCTGCGCGATCGACATGAGCCGCACGCTGTCGGCGTAGCGATCGGCCAGCGTGTGCACCTGCCAGGTCATGCCGCGACGGGCGTCGGCGC
>DATFRW010000121.1:0-3687 GCA_035262945.1 Solirubrobacteraceae bacterium | reverse complement strand
TGAGATCCTCCGTCAGGACACCAGCAGCCGTCTGCCAAGCCCGCCAGCCGCTCAAGCACCCGCCTTTAGGCGCCGCCTTCCCTCGTCCCTCGTCGCTAGCGCTCCTCGCTCCTCAGTCCAGGCAGCACCGCGCCCTTCGGCTCACGGGGGCCCCTGGTGCGGGGGCCGGCGCGCAGGACCTGGGATGGCAGTTCTCGGCCGACGATGCGCTCGGCGTCGGCGGCGGCTTCGATCATCGCCTCCAGGTCGATCCCGGTCTCGATCCCCATCTCGTGGAGCATCGAGACGAGGTCCTCGGTGGCGATGTTGCCCGTGGCGCCCGCCGGGACCGGGCAGCCGCCGAGCTCGCCGAAGGACGACTCGAAGGAGTCGACGCCGGCCTCGAGCGCGGCGAGGACGTTCGCCAGCCCCTGCCCGCGCGTGTTGTGGAAGTGCGCGGTCAGCTCCACGTCGTCGCCCAGCTCCGCGCGGGCCTGCTCGAAGAACGCGCGCGCCTGCGCCGGATTGGCCATCCCGGTGGTGTCGCCGAAGCCGATCTCCTGCGCGCCGGCGGCGATCAGCTCGCGCGCGATGCGGAACACGCGCTCGGGCGGCACGTGGCCCTCGTAGGGGCAGCCGAAGGCGACCGAGATGACGCCCTCGCAGCGCAGGCCCTCGGCGCGGGCGCGGCCGAGGACGATCCGCAGGCCGGCCAGCGACTCGGCGATCGAGCGATTGACGTTCGCGCGGTTGTGGCTCTCCGACGCGGAGAGGAAGACGTTGACCTCGTGGAAGCGCTCGCGCACCCGCAGCGCGTTGTCCAGCCCCCGCTCGTTGGGGATGAGGACCGACACCGCGACGCCCTCGGGCGGATCGATCCGGGTCAGCACCTCCTCGGCATCGGCGAGCTGCGGGATGACGTCGGCGCGGACGAAGCTCGTCGCCTCGATTCGCCGCAGCCCCGTGCGCATCAGTGCGTCGATCAGACGGACCTTGTCGTCGGTGGGGACGATCTCCGGCTCGTTCTGGAAGCCGTCGCGCGGCCCGACCTCGCGGATGCGCACGGCCTGCGGAAGCTGAGGTACCGCCACCCCCGTACATATACTCGCCGCCCTTGGCGGAGCCAGTTGTCGTACTTGCCGGCGGGACCGGCGGCGCGAAGCTCGCTCGCGGGATGCTCGACGTGGTCGGCGAAGACCTGGTCGTCGTTGCGAACACCGCGGACGACATCGAGATCTACGGGGCGTACGTCTCCCCCGACCCCGACCTCTGCACGTTCTGGCTCGCCGACCGCATCGACGAGCGCGGCTGGGGCCTGGAGGGCGACACCTTCCAGGCGATGGAGCAGCTGCGCGAGCTTGGCGTCGACGTCTGGTTCAACCTTGGCGACCGGGACCTGGCGATCGGCCTGCGCCGCGCGCAGCGCTTGAGCGAGGGCGCGACGCTGACCACGGCGATCGCCGAGCTCACGAGCGCGCTCGGTCTCGCCGCGCGCGTGCTGCCGATGAGCGACCACCCGGTCCGTACCCGCGTGCTCGTGCACGGCGCATGGGTGCCCTTTCAGGAGTTCATGATCCGCGAGCGCGGCACGGGACCGGTCGACGGCTTCGAGCTACAGGGCATCCAGGCCGCGAGCGCGTCCGAGGCGGTGCTCGAGGCGATCGCCTCCGCGCGGGCGATCGTCGTCGGGCCGTCGAACCCGATCGTGTCGGTGCGCCCCATCCTCAGCGTCGGCGGCATCGCGGGTGCGCTGCGCGCGGCGGCCGCCCCGGTCGTCGCGGTGTCCCCGATCGTGGGCGGACAGGTGCTCAAGGGCCCGACCGGTGCGTTCATGGACTGGGCGGACCTTCCGCTGAGCGCGGCCGGCGTCGTCGCCGCATACGACGGCGTGCTCGACGGCATCGTCGCCGACGAGCCCGTTGACGGCCTCCCCGCCCTCGAGGTCGACACCCGCATGGACGACGCGGCCGCGCGCGGGCGCCTCGCAGAGGACGTCCTGGGCTTCGCGGAGGGACTGCGATGAGGACCTGCGCCGTGCTGCCGGTCAAGCACTTCGACGACGCCAAGCAGCGGCTCGACCGCACGCTCACCGCGGGCACCCGCCGCGTGCTGGCCGAGGCGATGGTCTCCGACGTGCTCCGCGCGCTCCGAAGCTGCACGCGGATCGACACGGTCATGGTCGTCACCGGCGAGAGCGGAGCGCAGGCGCTCGCCCGCGCGTACGAGGCCGAGACGATGCCCGACGACGACCGCGGGCATTCCCATGCCGCGCGGTCGGGGATCGACTGGGCGCTCGAACGCAACTACGACCGCGTGCTCCTGATCCCCGGCGACTGCCCGGCGCTCGACCCGCGCGAGGTCGACGCGCTCGTCGACAGCGGCTTGAGCGCACCCGACGTCGTCATCGTGCCCGACCGCCACGGCGAGGGCACGAACGCGCTGCTCCTGACGCCGCCCGACGCCATCGCGCCGAGCTTCGGCCCGGGCAGCCGCGCGCGCCATGAGCAGGCGGCGCGGGCAGCCGGCGCGCGCTGCCGCATCGCCGAGCCGCGCTCCATCGTGCTCGACGTCGACACCGCCGAGGACATCGCGGTGCTGCGCGCCGCGCTCGACGCCCGCACCGGTGGCGCGGCGCACACCCGCGGGCTGCTCGCGCGGCTCGACCGGCGGCAGTGATGCACGCGTGGGCGATCAAGGGGCTGCCGGAGGTGCGCCCGGGCGACGACCTCGGCGCGATGCTGGCCGTCGACGACTACGAGCCGGGCGACGTGCTCGTCGTCGCCCACAAGATCGTGTCGAAGTCCGAGGGCGCGCTGCGGCGTCTGGCGGACGTGACGCCGTCCGCGCGGGCGATCGAGCTCGCGCGCGGCCACGACAAGGACCCGCGTCACGTGCAGGTCGTGCTCGATGAGTCCGTCGCGGTGGTGCGCGCCGAGCGCGGCGTGCTCATCTGCCGCACGCACCACGGCTTCGTCTGCGCGAACGCCGGCGTCGACGCGTCCAATGCGCCCGACGCCGAGACGCTCGTGACGCTGCCCCGCGACCCCGACGCCAGCGCGCGCGCCCTGCGCGCGGCGCTCCCCAACCGGCCGGCGGTCGTGATCGCCGACTCCTTCGGCCGAGCGTGGCGCCACGGGCAGTGCGACGTCGCCATCGGCATTGCGGGCCTCGCGCCGGTCGACGACTGGCGCGGCCGCCGCGACACGACCGGGCGCGAGCTCCACGCGACCGTGATCGCGATCGCCGACGAGGTGGCGGCCGCCGCCGATCTCGTCCGCGACAAGGGCTCGCGCGAGCCGGCCGTCGTGGTCCGCGGCCTCGGGCGCTATGTCACCGACGACGACGGGCCCGGCGCGGCGGCGCTGATCCGCCCGGTCGCCGAGGACCTCTTCCTGTAGTGGGTCTCCCGTGAACGTTGCGCTCGAAAGCCCGGGTCGCCGGCGCCGTCAGGCAAGGACGCAGACCCGAAGGAATCCCTTCGGGATTTCGAGGGTCGAGGACGCCGCCTGGCGGTGATCGGCGCCCGGGATTTCGGGCGCAGCGTTTGCGGGGGGCCCGCTAGTGCTCGGGTGAGGCGGGCAGGTGCAGCGGCGGCCCGTCGCGCCGCACGCCCTCGTCGAGCGGCATCGCCGCCAGGCAGTCGCTGAGCCTCGTCCCATCGGGCGTCTGCAGGTCGAAGTCGAGCTCGAGCAGCGGGATGAGCACGAA
>DATFRW010000120.1:0-6116 GCA_035262945.1 Solirubrobacteraceae bacterium | reverse complement strand
CGGACCCTCCTCGGGCGCGGCCGCCTGCGCCGCCCCCAGCGCCGCGCTGCGCAGCGCGTCGAGGTGGCGCAGGCGCTCGCGCACCGCGAGCAGCTCGGCCTCCTCCACCTCGGATGGGTCGGCCGCCTCGATCTCGTCGAGCTCGAACGCGAGCAGGTCGAGCTCGCGCTCGCGCGCCCCCGCGCGCTCGCGCAGCTCGGCAAGCGCCGCCTCGAGCTCGCGCACGCGCGTATGGACCCCGGCGAACGCCACGCGCCGTTCGAGGTGCGCCGCCCCGCAGAACGCATCGAGGAGCTCGAGCTGCGACGAGGCGAGCACGAGCTTGCGGTGCTCGTGCTGGCCGTAGAACGACAGCAGCGCGACCGCCACGTCCCGCAGATCGCCGACCGACGCCGACCGCCCGCACAGGTACGCGCGCGTGCGGCCTTCGGCGCCGACCCGCCGCGCGACCACGATCTCCTCGGCATCGGCAGGCAGCCGCTCGCCGAGCTCGGCGCGCAGCGCATCTGGCAGCTCGAACACTCCCTCGACGTAGGCCTCGCGCGCCCCTGGTCGCACGATCCCCGCCCGCGCCCGCCCGCCGAGCAGGAGGTCGAGCGCGTTGGCCAGCACGGTCTTGCCGGCGCCCGTCTCGCCGGTGAGCACGTTCAGGCCCGGGGCCAGGCGCAGCTCGGCCCGTTCGATCAGCAGGAGGTTCTCGACGCGCAGTTCCAACAGCACGCGAGACGGTGTATCAACGGACGCCGACGGACTCCCGGGGCAAGCCGGAGGCTGTGACGAAGTTGTTGCAGAGACGGTGCGGAGACGCGTGCGGGCGTTACAGAGCCGCGAGCGCCTCGGGAATCGGCGTCCCGCCCTGCAGCAGCTCGAACGTCGCGCGCACCGTGCGCGGCTCGTCGAGACACGCCGCCAGGACGACCGCAACATCGTCGCGCGTGATCGAGCCGCGGCGGCCGAGCGACGCGGCCGCGTCGACCATCCCCGTCCCCGGATCGTCCGTGAGCATCCCGGGCCGGACGATCGTCCAGTCGAGGTCGGTTGCCGACAGCGCCGCGTCGGCCCCGGCCTTCGCCTCGAGGTACGGGCGCATCGCCTCCGACCCGGCGGCCGGGTTCCCCGCGCCGATCGAGCTCACCATGAGGTAGCGCCGCGTGCCGGTCCGGCGCGCCGCCTCGAGCAGCTTCACCGCACCGCCGAGGTCCACGGTGCGCTTGCGCTCGGCCCCGCTCCCCGGCCCCGCGCCCGCGGCGAAGACGACCGCGTCGGCGCCGTCAACGAACTCGGACAGGTCGTCGAGCTTCTCCATGTCGGCGAGCACCGCGTCGGCGCCGGCCGCGTGGACGCCGGCCTCGTGGCCCGGATTGCGGATCAGCGAGCGCACCGCATCGCCGCGCGCGCTGAGCACGCGGGCCAGGCGCAGCGCGATCTTGCCGTGGCCGCCCGCGATGACGATCGTGGTCATGACGAGAGTCTCCCGAACTTCTGGCGCAGCCGGCGGTAGAACGACGAACCGGGCACCTGGGCGAGGTCGGCGGCCTCGCGCAGGAATGACGCGGTGATCGCGTCGCCCGGGCCGAGCGTGCCGGCGGGGCGGCCGTCGAGGGAGATGTCGACCTCGCCCTGAGACCGGTTGTGGACCGAGAGCAGGTCGCCGGGCGCCACGACCAGTGCCCGCGCGGTGAGCGAGTGCGGCGCGATGAATGACACGACGAAGCCTTCGACACCCCACGCGAGGACCGGGCCGCCGTTCGCGAGGTTGTAGCCGGTCGAGCCCGCCGGGGTCGCGAGCACGAGGCCGTCGCAGCGCACCGAGCCCGCCTCCTCACCATCGATGGCATAGGCCAGCTGCGCCACGCGCTCGCCCGCGCGCCGGTGGATCGACAGGTCGTTGATCGCCGCCTGCGGCCCATCCGGCGTCTCGAGCGCGAGCGCGGGGAGCGTGAGCACCTCGAAGTCGCCGGCCAGCGCGCGCTCGAACGCCTCGGTCATGTCGAAGTCGTCCTCGTCCGGATCGACCGTCGCCAGGAACCCGACCTCGCCGTAGTTGACCGCGAACACGGGGACGCTCGTCCCCGCGTAGCGCCGCAGGGCGCGGAGGATCGTCCCGTCACCGCCGAGCGCGACGCAGAGCTCGACGTCGTCGCTGAGCGGCGCGTCGAGCACGAACCCGTCGCGGGGGGTCAGGCCGAACTTTCCGGTCTCGTCGGCATCGAAGCGCAGCGCGACGCCCTCGCGGCCTGCGGCCTCGATGAGCGCGCGCAGCGCGCCGGCCGTCTGGGCGGGCCGGCCGTGGGACAGCACCGTCGCGGCACGGGCACCGGTCACGGCTCGACCTCCAGCGCCGCGCTCTCGAGGTCGTCGATCGCGCCAATGCGACCCCCCTCCGCCAGCCAGACGAACGTCTCGCGGTTGCCCTTCGGCCCCGGCAGGCCCGACGAGGCGAAGCCGAGCACCGATGCGCCCGCGTCTCTCGCACTCGCGGCGACGCCGACAAGCGCGGCGCGGCGGTCGTCGGGATCGCGGACGACACCGCCCTTCCCCACCTTCGCCCTCCCCACCTCGAATTGCGGCTTGACCATCGCGAGCGCATCGAACCGCGGCGCGCAGCACGCGAGCAGCGCCGGGAGCACCTTGGTCAGGGAGATGAACGACACGTCGGCGACGACGAGATCGGGCGCGTACGGAAGCTCGCGCGGCTCGAGCGCTCGGGCGTTGGTGCGCTCGAGCACCGTCACCCGATCGTCGTTGCGCAGCGACCAGTGCAGCTCGCCGTAGGCGACGTCGAGCGCGACGACATGCGCTGCGCCGCCCTGCAGCAGGCAGTCGGTGAAGCCGCCGGTTGACGCGCCGACGTCGAGGCACAGGTGGCCCGCCGGGTCGACGCCGGTGGCCTGCAGCGCGTTCGCCAGCTTGATGCCGCCGCGCGACACGAAGGCCGGGCGCTCGTCGACGGCGAGCTCGACATCGTCGGCGACCATCTGCCCCGGTTTGGCCGCCCGCTCCCCTCCGGGGCCCCCGAGCCGGACTTCGCCCGCCATCACAGAAGCGGCCGCGCGGGCGCGCGAGGCGAACAGGCCGCGGCGGGCGAGCAGGGTGTCGATGCGGACCTTGGCCATCTGGCGCGGGAACCGTAGCGCCGCCCGGAAGCGTGACCACCGTCACACACGATCATGCGTTCGGTCTGCATCATGTGCGTCGTGGTCACAAGCGGTGCGCATCATCGCGCCCGCAGCACAACCTTCCCTCAGTGATCACATAGCTGGACCCACATAGCAGTATCTCTCCTCCCCGAAGCGGCCCGCCACCGGCGGGTCGTTTCATTTAATGGCCGCGAGCGGTCGCTCGCGGCGGGTTCGCGATCCGCACGTGGACGTGATCGTCGTGAAACGGGATCGCCTCCACGATCTTGCGCGGGCCGCGCAACCCGACGTGCAGCCCGACGAAGAGCTTGACGGCGCCGGCGGCCCGGAAGCGGTCGACGAGGTCCTGGGCGAGCGCGCGATCGACCTGTGACGGGCGCGTCGCCGCGCGCAGGGTGCGGTCGCGGCGCGGGTACATCACGTCGGCGTCGCGGCCGTTCTGGTGCGACGCGTGCCCGAGCCCGCCGTACTCGCGCCCGAACGGCCCGCCGTGCTCGCGGCTGAGGTCGCTGATCAACACGGGCGGCACGCCGGGGTGCGCCTCGCGATACTCGCGCGTGACCTGCTCGAGCATGAGCACGAGCTCGTCGGTTCCCCACCGCCGCGAGCCGCGGTTGGGCGAGCGGTGCAGGACCTCGTCCCAGGTGACGAAGTCCGGACCGGCGGCAGGGAGCTCGATGCCATGCACGAGGCGCCCGTTCCAGGGGTGGCCAACCGCGATCGAGGCCGGGGCCTCCGGCGGGGCGGTCTCGGGCCCGGTCGGCTCCGGAGGCGGAACCTGGGCGGCGGCGGGCGTCACGACCAGCGCCGCGCCGGCGAGGAGCGCGACCGCGATGCGCATGGCGCCACAGGCTACGCCGAGCTACCCGCCGCCACGTTCCGGGTGCAGGACGTTGTGCACGCACTCCGCGACGACGGCCTCGTAGTCCTGCGTCCCGGGCTTGTCGGCTCGCGCGGCGAATCGCTCGCACGCCTGACGATCGGCTTGCGAGATGCCCGGCCGATCGCGCGCGCAGCCCGCCACGCAGGCGGCGATGACGAGCAGGGCGGCGGCAACTGGTCGCATGCGATCGACCGCTTGGGATGATGGGCCATGAGCGGCTTCGGCGGCGACCGTGCGCCAGTTCTCGACTGAGCACCTCGCCGCGCTGGGCGTGATGGTCGTTGCCGCCGGCGTCTCGGTCTGGGTCGCGCGGCGCGCGGGCGAGCGGGCGATCGCCGTGATGTCGGGCGCGATCGCGCTGGTCATCCTGGCCGGCTGGGTCGGCGAGCAGGTCGCCGACGTGGTCGAGGGCATCTGGTCGGTCGAGTACACGCTGCCGCTCCAGCTCACCGACGTCGTCTCGCTCACCGCGATCGTCGCGCTCCTGCGCCCTCGGCCCCTGCTCGTGGAGCTGACGTACTTCTGGGCGCTCACCGCTTCCCTGCAGGCGACCCTCACCCCGGACCTCGCGCGCACGTTCCCGAGCGTCTTCTACTTCACGTACTTCGGCTACCACGTGGGCGCGATCGTGGCGGCGTGCCTGCTCGTGTTCGGTCGCCGGATGTACCCGCGGCCGGGCGCCGCCTGGCGCGTCTTCGCGGCCACGCTCGTGGTCGCCGCGGTTGCCGCCGTGGCCGACCTCGCGACCGGCGGCAACTACATGTACCTGCGCAGCAAGCCGGTCCACTCCTCGCTGCTGAACCTCATGGGGCCGTGGCCGTGGTACATCGTCGAGGCCGCGGCGTTCGGCCTCGTGCTGCTGCTCGCGCTGGAGGCGCTTACGCCTCGGCGAGCGCCCCGGCCGTGATCGTCGCCTCGATGCGCTGGGCGATCGCCTTGCCGGTGTAGCCGACCTCGGCGTGCAGGAGCGCGGGCTTGCCGTGGGTGACGTAGCGGTCGGGCAGGCCCACGCGCAGGATCCGCGGAGGCGCGACCGGGCCGTCGTTGAGGCACTCCCACACGGCCGAGCCGAACCCGCCCGCGAGCACGCCCTCCTCGACGGTCACCAGCAGCTCGTGGTCTGCGGCCAAAGTGCTCAGCAGCTCGGCGTCGAGCGGCTTGGCGAAACGCGCGTCGGCGACGGTCACGTCGATGCCGCCCTCGGCGAGCAGCGCCGCCGCCTCCAGGCCCTTCTGCACGCCGCTGCCGTAGCCGACGATCGCGACGCGCGAGCCCTCGCGCAGCACCTCGCCGCGGCCGATCGGGATCGGCGTGACGGCGTTCGTGCGCGGAAGCGGCACGCCGACGCCCTCGCCGCGGGGGTAGCGCAGAGCGATCGGGCCCGAGTCGTAGGTCAGCGCGGTGCGCAGCATGCGGGTGAGCATCGCCTCGTCGCGCGGGGCCATGAGCACGATGTTCGGCAGGCAGCGCAGGTAGGCGATGTCGAAGGCGCCGTGGTGCGTGGGCCCGTCGTCGCCGACGAGGCCGGCGCGGTCCATCGCGAAGACGACGTTGAGCTCCTGGAGGCAGACGTCGTGGACGATCTGGTCGTAGGCGCGCTGCAGGAACGTCGAGTAGATCGCGCACACCGGTTTGGCGCCCTCGAGCGAGAGGCCGGCGGCGAACAGAACGGCCTCCTGCTCGGCGATGCCGACGTCGAAGTAATGGTCGGGCTCGGCCTCCTGCAGCAGGCTCAGGCCGGTGCCGGAGTTCATCGCCGCGGTGATGCCGACGATGCGGCGGTCGCGGCGGACCTCGTCGACCATCGCGGCGCCGAAGACCTGCGTGTACTGCGGCGGCGCGCTGCTCTTGGACGGCTTCGACGGGGCCGGCGCGCCCGAGATGATCGATCCGGGCTTGGCGGCGTGCCAGCGCTCCATCCCCTTCAGGCCGCCCTCCTCGGCCGGGGCGAAGCCCTTGCCCTTGACCGTGGCGATGTGGACGACGACGGGGCGCGCGGCGGCGAGCGCCTGGCGCAGCGCGCGGCGCAGGGCACGGACGTCGTGGCCGTCGATGACGCCGACGTAGGCCCAGTCGAGCTCCTCCCAGAACAG
>DATFRW010000119.1:0-30706 GCA_035262945.1 Solirubrobacteraceae bacterium | reverse complement strand
GTGCAGCCGGATGAGCACCTCGCCCGGACCCGGCGGGGCGAGCTCGAGCTCGTCGAGCCCGAGCGGCGCTCCCGTGCGCTCCAGCACGGCGGCGCGGATCCTCAGGGCGCGCCTCCGCCTGGCGAGGGCTCGCCGGCCTCGGGCTCCTCAGGCGCGCGGCCGTTCCCCTGGGCCGGCGGCGCCGTCTTCTGCAGTTCGCGAAGCGCCTCGATCGAGTGATGGCAGCGCCACAGATGGCCCGGCTCGACCTCGCGCAGCGGGGGCTCCTCGTTGACGCACACGTCGCCGATGAACCGCGGGCAGCGGGTGTGAAAGACGCATCCCGAGGGCGGGTCGGCGTGCGATGGGATCTCGCCGTGGAGCCGGATGCGCGGCCGCTCGGCGCCGTCGGCCTGCGGCACCGCGGACAGGAGCGCCTCGGTGTAGGGGTGATGCGGTGCGCCGAAGACGGTCTCGGCCTCGCCGAGCTCCATCACCTGCCCGAGGTAGAGGACCGCGATGCGATCGGACAGGTAGCGCACGACGGCGAGGTCGTGCGAGATGAACAGGTAGCTGACGCCCTTCTCGGCCTGCAGCTCGGCGAGGAGGTTGAGGATCGCGGCCTGCACGGACACGTCGAGCGCCGACGTCGGCTCGTCGCACACAACCACCCGCGGCTCCCCGGCGAACGCCCTGGCGATCGCCACGCGCTGCTTGAGACCCCCCGAGAGCTGTGCTGGGCGCGAGTTGATCAGCTGTACGTCGAAACGCACGGACTCGGCGAGCTCGCGCAGGTGCTCCTCGCGCTCCGCGGAGCGGTCGTGGCGCAGCTTGGCCAGCGCCCTGCTGAGGATGCGGCGCACCGAGAAGCGCCGGTTCAGTGCGGAGTCGGGGTTCTGGAAGACGATCTGCAGCGCGCTGATCTGTTCGGCGTCGCGTTTGTCGATGCGCGTCGGGAGCAGCTGGCCGTCGAGCTCGATGATCGAGCCGCTGTCGGCCGCCGTGAGGCCGAGCAGTGCGCGAGCGAGCGTGGTCTTGCCGCTCCCCGATTCGCCAACGAGGCCGAGCGTCTCGCCGCGGCCCAGGGCGATGGACACATCCTCGACCGCGCGGACGGCATGGCCCTCCTGATGGAAGGTCTTGCGCATGCCCTCGGTACGAATGACGGGCTGCTCGTCGCGAGGCACCCGGCTGTGCACTCCCGCCGCGGGCACGGTGCGCGGAAGCTCGTCAGCGTGCTCCCAGAAGTGGCAGCGACTGTGGCGCCCGGCCTGGAGGTCGTGGAAGGGCGGCTCCTCGCGCCTGCAGACGTCCTGCGCCATCGCGCAGCGGTCCACGAAGACGCAAGCCGGAAGATCGGCGCCGAGCTGCGGCAGAAAGCCGGGGATCGTGTCCAGCCGCTCGCGGTCCTTGCGCAAGCCGGCGCGCGGCAGGCAGCGCAACAGGCCGACGGTGTACGGATGGCGCGGGTCGTTGAAGACCGCGCGGACCGGCCCTTCCTCGACGAGCCGCCCGGCGTAGAGCACGCCGACGCGGTCGCACATGCGGGTGATGACGTCGAGGTTGTGGCTGATGAACATCACGGTCGTGCCGAACTCCCGCCGCAGCCCGGCGACCAGGTCGAGCACCTCGGCCTCGACCGTCGCGTCGAGGCCGGTTGTCGGCTCGTCGAGGATCAGCAGCGTGGGGTCCTTGGCCAGCGCCATCGCGATCACGACGCGCTGCTGCATCCCGCCCGAGAGCTGGTGCGGGTAGCGGCGCATGACGCGCGACGGATCGGAGATCTGGACCTGGCGCAGCATGTCTTGCGCGCGGTCCTGCGCTTCGCCCGCGGGTACGCCCGCGATCGTGTAGGTCTCGACCAGCTGGTCGCCGACGCGGATCGTCGGGTTCAGCGCGGCGCCCGGGTTCTGGTAGACCATCGAGACCCGCGTCGCGCGCATCCGGCGAACCTCGGATTCGCTCATCGCGACGAGGTCGTCGCCGGCCAAGCGGATCGAGCCGGAGCTCACGCGGCCGTTGCGGGGCAGGTAGCGGACGATGGCGTACGCCGCCGTCGACTTCCCGCAGCCGGACTCTCCGACCAGCCCGTACGCCTCGCCTTCGGCGATCTGGAAGCTCACGCCGCGCAGCACTGGGCGCCAGATGCCGCGCACGCGATAGGCCACCTCGAGATCGGTGAGCTCGAGCGCGGGCGGCGCTGCCACGGCCGCCGATGATGCCGGCGTCGCGCTCATCGCTCGAACGCCTGGGTCAGGCCGTCGGCGATGAGGTTCACCCCGATGACGAGGCTGGCTATCGCGGCCGCGGGGAACAGCACCGGCCACCAGTACCCGCCGCTGATCAGTCCGTAATGCTCGAAGACCTGCAGGCCCCAGTCGGGCGATGGCGGCTGGACGCCCACGCCGAGGAAGCTCAGCGTCGCGACGATGAAGACCGCGTAACCAAGGCGCACCGTGAACTCGACGATCACCGGGCCCATGACGTTGGGCAGGATCTCGGCGAAGAGGATGTACGGCGTGCGTTCGTTGCGCAGGCGTGCGGCGGAGACGTACTCGAGCTCGCGCTCGCTGAGCACGGCGGCGCGCACGGTGCGCGCGATGATCGGCGCGAACACCAGGCCGACGACGATGATGATCGTGACGTTCGACGGGCCGAGGGCGACGAGCGCCATGATCGCCACGAGCACGACGGGAAGCGCAAGGATCGCCTCGATGATGCGGCTGAGGGCGTCGTCGACGAAGCCGCGGAAGTAGCCGGTGACGAGGCCAAGGGCGGTGCCGAGCACCGTGCCCAGCACTGTGGCCGAGAACGCGATGACGAGGATGTCGCGCGAGCCGACGATCACCCGGGAGAAGACGTCGCGCCCGAGGCGATCGGTCCCGAACCAGTTGTCGGCGCTCGGCGCCTGGAGGCTGTCGATCGGATTGGAGGCGAAGGGGTCCTGAAGCACGAGCGACCTGCCGAAGATCGCGCACACGATCCAGAAGCCGACGATGATCGCGCCGGCGATGAACGACTTCGAGTGCAGGAGGACTCGCAGGCGCTCCTTGCGCGCGAGCCGGGCGTCGTCGCGCGGCGGACCACCGAGCGCGACCGCGACGTCTTCGACGGGAAGCGCGGATGGGGGTGTGGCGCCGGCGCTCACGACTCCGCGCCCCCGAGCCGCACGCGCGGGTTGAGGACCGAGTACAGGATGTCGGCGATCAGCGTCGAGACGAGGAAGACCACTCCGACGACGAGCACGGCCGCCTCCAGCGATGGGAAGTCCTTCTGCGTCGCCGCGCGGAAGATCATCTGCCCGATCCCCTGGTAGTTGAAGATGAGCTCGATCACGACGAGACCGCCCATCAGGTACCCGACCTGCGTGGCGATGACCGCGATCGTCGGCAGCAGCGAGTTGCGCAGCACGTGGCGCCTGAGCACGGCGCGCTGCGGCAGGCCCTTGATCACGGCCGTGCGCGTGTAGTCCGCGTCGAGCGACTCGATCGTCCCGGCCCGCGCCATGCGCGCGATATAGCCGAACAGCACGAACACGAGGCAGAACGCCGGCAACAGTAGGTACTTGACCTGCGTCAGCACCCCGGATCCGTCGGGGAAGGCCGCGGTCGACGGCAAGAGCCCCAGGCCGAGGGAGAAGACGATGAGCAGAACGACCGCCCAGACGAAGTCCGGCACCGCGGCGGCCGACAGGCCGCCGACCGTGATGACGCGGTCACGCAGGCTGCCCTCGTGGAGCGCTGCGTAGACACCGCCGAGGATCGAGAGCGGTACGACGATGATGAAGGCGAGGATCGCGAGCTTGGCGGAGCGCCAGAGCGCCGGCCACAGGACGTCCGAGACGGGCTGGCGGGTCGCCACGGTCGTGCCCATGTCGCCCTTGAGATAGCCCTTCATCTGGTCGACGTATTGCGTCACGAGCGGCTGGTCGGTCCCGAGCTGGTGGTTCAGGGCGGCGACGGCCTGCGGTGAGGCGAACGGGCCGAGCACCCGCCGGCCGACGTTGCCCGGCAGGACGTTCGCCATGAAGAACACGAGGACGCTCAGCAGGAAGAGCGTGATGAGCCCGAGGGCCACGCGCTTGGCGATGAATTTGGCCATGACCGTGGTGCGCCGGTCGGCCCGTCCTCAGGACCCCGTGGTGAACCCGGCCTTGGTGATGTCGTAATGGCCCATCGCGGAGACCTCGACGTTGCCCACGTTCTTCTTCGTGCTGGTCAGGAAGAAGTAGAAGTACGGATAGATGTTCGGCGTCTCGTCGAGCAGGAGCACCTGGATCTTCTTCGCCGCGGCGCGCTGGGCGCCGATGTCGAGCGCCTGCACGTACTCCTTGACGAGCCCGTCGTAGGTCGGGTTCCTGAAATGCGCGGCGTTCCAGACGCCCTTGCTTGTCAGCTGGGCCGTGAGGAACAGGTTCGGCACGCCGCGGTGGCCATAGTCGGTGATGCCCATCGTCGAGTCCAGCCAAGGCGACTTGCCGAAGACGGCGTCGCCGTAGTACGTGCCGGCGTCCGTGACGTTGGGCGTAAGCCGAAGGCCGATCTTTTGCCCATAGGTCTGCAGCAACTGCGCGAGGTCGGACAGCTCGAAGCCGTCCCAGGTGTTGAGCTCGACGGACGCGCCGTTCACGCCGGCCTCCTGCATGAGCGCCTTGGCCTTCGCGAGGTCCTGCTCGCGCTGTGGCACCGACTTGTCGGTCGTCGGGAACACCGGTGCGAACGGGCTGTCGTTGCCGATGTCGGCCTTGCCGCCGAAGAGCCCGTTCACCAGAGCCTTGCGGTCGACGGCCAGCGCCATCGCCTGGCGTACGCGCTTGTCGTTGAACGGCGCCTTGTCGTTGCGCATGTGCACCTCGCGGTGCACGGAGGAGCGCAGCTCGATGACCGTGATGTTCGGGTCGTTGAGCAGCGCCCTGCCGCCCGTGGGCGAGAAGTGCACGAGCACGTCGACTTCGCCGCTCTGCATCGCCAGGATCTGCGCCTGCTCCTTGGGGTAGAACTTCACTTCCTGGCGGTCGAGCTTCGGGACGCGGCTCTTGTCCCAGTAGTCGGCGTTCTTGACGTAGCTGATCCCCGAGTTGGGCGTGTAGCGCTCCATCTTCCATGGCCCGGTGCCCGGGAACGTCTTCTCCCACTTGCCGCTGAAGGACGCCGGGACGATGAGCGCGTTGTAGTTGTCGGAGCTGACGAGGTAGGGGAAGTTGCCGTTCGGGCCGTCGAGCTCGAACGTGACGGTGCTGTCGTCGACCGCCTTCGCCGAGTCCTTCGAGAGCACGCCGGCGAAGGTCGACAGCGCGTTCGACCCGTTCTTCGGGTCCGAAAGCGCGTTCATCGACGACGCGACGTCGTTCGCGGTCATCGTCGTGCCGTCGTGGAACTTCACGCCCTGGCGGATCTTGAACGTCCACACACTGCCGTCGGCGTTCGGCTTCCAGCTCTCGGCGAGGCGCGGCTGCAGCTGGAGCTTGTTGTCCGACCACGACAGGAACTCGCCCGACTGCGACATGACGCCCAGGCCGCCCTCGTCGGCCACCTTGATCGGGTCGATCTCGGTCGTGGGACCGGGCGACATGCCGAGCTTCAAGGTGCCGCCGGGGCGCACCTGGACCTCCTTGCCGCCGGCCTGGACGGCCGTGCCGGTACTCGCCCCGCCCGTGCTGGTCTTCTTCCCGGTCCCGCATGCGCTGGCCAGGAACCCGATGATCGGCACCGACATGCCGATGACGGTGCCCCGCCGGACGAAGTCGCGCCGGCTGATGTGGCCGGCGTCGTACTCGTCGATGAGGTGGTTCTCGAGCTCGCTGCTCCCGGCGCGGATCGCATCGACTCGGCGCGTCGTCTCCCTCTGGCTCACGCGTGCTCCTCCAACATGCGTTGCTTGCCTGCGGTCCGTCTGTCCTCGACCTGAACGTCGACTGTGTGCGTCGCCGATCGTGCGTCCCGTCGCCGAGGAAGCGGCGCCCGGCGGTGGCCGGCGCTCTGACCTTCGACGCCCGTGGGCGCGTCCCCTGCGGCGCACATCGAGGTGCTCGATTCCGTCTTACCGATGGACTGACGTTCCGAAAATAGAACGATCGGCCGCACCCTACAGCCGACCCCCGGAGAGGGTCAAGCGGCAAGCGGGGGCTCCTGGAAGCTGTGTTGCTGATGGACTACCGTTCCGGACGCAGAACGTGGCTGGGCACCGGTCGACATCCGACATCGATGGGCGCATCGGCCAGGGGTGGGGCGGCCACGGAGCCGATGGCAGCCACGTGAACGTGGTCCTCGCCCGTCGCGGCAGCGCGGTCGCGGCGGCGCTGATGACGACGTTCACCTCGCCTTCACCGGGTCACACGCCGGTCCTCGTCTGCGTCGGGCCCGACCAGCCGTCGTACGAGGCCGTGGCCCCGCCGACGATCATGATGAACAAGGCGACGGCGACCGATGAGCGCCACCAGACGCTCACGTGGGGCGCGGCCCAACTCGGCATCGGGCAGGGGGTGCTGGACGCGGTGGCCGACGAGCTGCTCGTGCCGGACCTCGACACGATCGTCTTCGTGGCCGTGTGGGTCGACCCGGCGGCAGCCGACGAGACCGCTGTCCGGGCCGCGAACAGGCAGGCGGTGCGGACGGCGATCGAGGAGGCTGTCCGCGGACCGGACCCCGCGGTGGTCGAGCGCCTCGTGCGCGAGCGCGACACGCTGGCCAATCCGTTCTACGGCGGCCTGTAGAGCCCCGGCCGCCGGCCGCGGTGGTTCCGTGTTTCTCATATGGACTACTGTTCCCGATGACGAACGGCCGCCCGGTGCTGCGTCGCGGCGGCGGATCGGTCAAGCAACGAAGGCACGGGTCGTCGAAGGATGCCTCGCCAGAACGCCAGGAGCGCCGAAGCAGTCCGTGCCCAGCCACGCTTGGCGCCCACCCGCGCGAAGGCCAACGCGGCGTCGGCCCGCTCGCCCGGCGTGCACGCCGCGCTCAGCGTGATGGAGCTCGTCGTCTCCGAGGGGGCGATGGGGCTCGGCGAGCTCGCGCGCGACCTGCAGCTGCCCAAGAGCACGCTGCACCGGATCTGCGCGATCCTCGTCGACCGCGGGTGGGCCGTTCGCGACGAGCAGGGCCGTTACGAGCCGGGCGTTCGCGCCATCGGCCTCGGAAGCCGTGCCGGTGACCTGCCGATCATCACCGGCTTTCGCAACGCGGTGAGCGGCCTGATGACGCGCCACGACGAGACCATCTGCCTCGCGGTGCTCGACGGCCAGGAGTCGGTTTTCGTCGCCATCGAGGAGACCTCGCAGCCCGTGCGTCTGCAGACCTGGGTGGGCCGGCGAGCGCCGGCGTTCGCGTCGGCGAGCGGGCGCGTCATGCTCGCGGCGCGACCGCCGCAGGACGTCGCTTCCGAGTACGGCGGGCGGGCGCTCATCAGGCCGACCGGAAGCCGTCTGCGCAACGTGGACGAGCTACACGAGATCCTCGACGGGGTGCGCGCCAACGGCTATGCCGAGAACCACGAGGAGACGGCGGCGGGGCTCTATACCGCGTCGGTCCCGATCGTCAACGGGACCGGCAGCGTGCTGGCTGCGATGACGATGTGCGTGCCCACGTCGAGGATGGATCCTGATCGTCGCGAGCGGATCCTCGCCGACCTGATCGCGGCCGGCGGAGCGCTCTCGCGAGACGTCGCGTGGCTTCCGGCGTTCAACGCCAAGCGCCATTGACGCCGCGCCTGCCCTGCCTGCTCGCAGCTCCGCCTTCCCCGCGCGGACGCCTGTGGCTTACCAACGCCAGGCTCTTCGACGGCACCGGCGCGCCCGCGCGAGACGGCGCCGCCGTCCTCGTCGAGGGCGACACGATCGCGCGCGTGGGCCGCGCCGACGAGACGCCGCCGGGCGACGCGCGCACCATCGATCTCGGCGGGCGCACGCTGATGCCGGGCCTGATCGACGCGCACGCGCACGTGTACGCACACGTTCCGACGCCGGCGCACGGAGCCGAGCCGACGCGCCCGGGCACCGCCGCGCACTTCGTCGCGGCGGACCTGCGCGAGGCGCTGCGGATGGGGATCACGACGATCCGCGACGTCGGCTCGTACGGCGACACCGTCGTCGAAGCGCGCCAGGCCATGCGGTACGGCGCCTTCCGCGGTCCGCGCCTGCTCACCTGCGGTCGCATCGTCGCGGCGACGAGCCCGGGCGGCAGGTTCTTCGACGGCATGTACCGCGAGGCCGATGGGCCCGACGACGTGCGCCGGGCGGTCAGAGAGCAGCTGCGCGTCGGCGCGGACTTCATCAAGGTCATGACGACCGGGGCACGATCCGTCGAGCTCGAAGACCCGGACCCGGCGCAGATGACGCGCGAGGAGGTGGCGACGCTCGTCGAGGAGAGCCACCGCATGGGCTACCGCGTGGCCGCGCACTGCGAGGGCCTCGCCGGCACCGTCCTGGCGATCGAGGCCGGGGCCGACACGATCGAGCACGGGATGTACCTCAACCAGCGGCCCGATCTGCTCGAGCGGATGGCCGCGGCGGGTCAGGTGCTCGTCCCGACCTTCGGGTCCTTCTACGCCGTTGCGGGGGTCGACGACCCCGAGCTCCCGTCGGAGCGCTGGGCGCAGCCGCTCGTCGACCTTGCGGTGCACAACATCGAGCAGGCCGATCGCACGCTGAAGGCCGCGCGCGCCGCCGGTATGAAGATCGCCTCGGGCCACGACTGGTCGCCGCTGAGCGACCTCGGGATCGAGATCCTGCGGATGGTCCATCACGGCCTGGAAGCGGGCGAGGCGCTCGTCGCATCCACGCGCGTCGCAGCCGAGGCGCTCGCACTCGGCGACGTCGTCGGCACGGTCGAGCCGGGCAAGCTCGCCGACCTCGTCGTCGTGGACGGCGACCCGGTCGAGCAACCCGCGCGCCTGCGCGACCGCGACCGGATCTGGCTCGTCCTCCAGCTCGGCGAGCCGGTCGCGGGCGCCGCCCTCGAGCGCAGCGCGGCGCAGCTGAGCTAGGCCCGTCGCGTCGAGTCGCGTGCGACGAGCACCGGCGCGACGAGTTCGCGCAGGGTGGCCTGCGGGCCGTCCGCCTCGATCGCCTGCAGCAGGAAGGAGGTGGCCGACTCGGCGACGCGGTCGATGTCCCACACGGTCGACGTCAGCGGCGGCGCCAGCAGCCGCGAGATCGGGTGGTCGCCGAACCCGGCGACCGCCACGTCGCCCGGGATCGAGAGCCCGAGCTCGGCGCAGGCGGCGTAGACCCCGTACGCGATGGAGTCAGACATGCAGAGAATCGCGGTGGGGCGCTCGGGGCTGCCCAGCAGCTCCTGAGCGAGCGGTCGCGATCCGTTGAGCGAGTACGCACAGGCGACCACGTCCAGGTCGAGGCCCAGCGCGGCGCCCGAGGCGACGACGGCGCGCTCGGCCTGACGGTTGGGGGACGTCTCGACCGCCCATGACAGGACCGTGATCCTGCGATGGCCGCTCTCGCGCAGGTGCTCGAGGCTTGTGCGCACCCCGCGGTCGTGATCGAAGATCACCTCGCCGGCTGGCTTGACGCCCGGCAGGGCGTCGCCGATGGTGACGGTGGGTAGCTCGCGGGCGATCGATTCCCAGCCGCCGCTGGCCGGGCCGATGGGCACCACGACCAGGCCGTCGACGCGCTGGTCGATGAGGCGGCGCGCCAGCTCGAGCTCCCGGGCGGGCTCGCCGTCTGCGTCCGCCACGAGCGTGCTGCGCTCGGCTCCGTAGAGCTCGCGCTGGACGGCGCGCACAAGCTCCTGGTTCCAGAAGTCGGCAAGGCTCCCGACGAGCAGCCCGACGACCGCGGTCGCGCCGCCCGCCAGCGCCCGTGCGATCGGGTCGGCTTCGTAGCCGAGTTCCTCGGCCGCTTCGCGTACGCGCCGCTCCGTCTCGGCCGACACCTGCATGCCGCGCAGCGCGTAACTGACGGCCGCGGGGGAGAGGCCCGTGTACTCCGCCAGTTCGCGGATCGTCGTACGGCGCCCGGGGCGGCTGGCCACGGTGTGAAGCGTACCCGGGTTGACAGGCTGAACCGCCCGGATGCATACTCGGTGAAGCGGTTCACTGAACCGCTTCACAAGATGTCGAGGTGAACCGGTTCACCTCGCGTAGCAATGCCCGCGATCGACGTTCACCAGCACCTGTGGCCGGAGCCGCTCCTGCGGGCGCTCTCGCTGCGCCGGGCCGCGCCGCGACTCGTGCAGCGCCGCGACGGCTGGGCGCTGCGGTTGGACGGGGAGCCCGAGGCGCTCGTCGACCTCGCCGATCACGACCCGGATCGCCGCGCGGCGCTGGTCCGCGCTGATGGCCTCGACCGCGCGCTCGTCGCGCCGTCGGTTCCCCTGGGGATCGAGGCGCTGCCGGCGTCGGAGGCCGAGCCCCTGCTCGCGGCCTACCACGAGGGCGCCGCCGCGCTGCCCGAGGAGCTCGGGTCCTGGGCGGCCGTCGGCCTCGCCGATCCCGACGCGGCGGGGCTCGCCCGGCTCCTCGACGCGGGCTTCGCCGGGGCGTGCGTCTCGGCGAACGCGCTCGCGGGACCCGAGGGCCTGGACCGGCTCGGATCGATCCTCGAGACGCTCGCGCGCCGCGGCGCGCCGCTGTTTGTCCATCCGGGCCCGGCGCCCGCCGGGGACGTCGCGCGGATGCCCGGCTGGTGGGCCGCGCTCACCGACTACGTGTCGTCGATGCAGGCCGCATGGCATGCGTTCGCGGTCTGGGGCCGCCCGGCCCACCCGACGCTGCGCGTCTGCTTCGCGATGCTCGCCGGCCTCGCGCCGCTGCAGCGCGAGCGGCTGGTCGCCCGCGGCGGTCTGGCGACCAACGACCCCGACGTCTTCCTCGACGTCGCCTCGTACGGGGGACGTGCCGTCGACGCCGTGCTGCGAGAGGTCGGCGTCGACCGGCTCGTCGAGGGATCGGATCGGCCGGTCATGGGCGTGGCCGACCTCGGCCTCGGCGACGCCGTTCGCAGCGCGCTGCGCGAGCGCAACCCCGCCCGATTGCTGTCGCCCACGACCACGGAGGTGCCCGCATGAGCACGGTCGCACTCGACCACGACCTCGACCTCGATGAGCTGCGCGACCTCGTCGCGTTCCTCGCCGCCGATCCGGAGCGGTGGCAGCCGCTCGTCGCACGCGGCGCTCTGGAGCGCCACTTCGAGCAGCTCCTGCGCGACGATCACGTCGACGTCTGGGTGATCTCGTGGGCCAGCGGCAACGACACCGGCTTCCACGACCACGACGTCTCGTGCGGCGCCGTGGCCGTCGTCGAGGGCGAGCTGGTCGAGGAGCGCCTCGTCGTCGGAGGGCCGCCGCGCGTCCGGCGCCACCGGGCGGGCGACGTGTTCGACTTCAACGCCTCGCACGTGCACCGCATGCGGCAGGACGCGGACACGCCGGCCGTGTCGATCCACGCCTACTCGCCGCCGCTGTGGCGGATGGGCACCTACCTTGTCGGGCCCGACGGGACCCTCGAGCGGCGCTCGATCTCGTACGCCGAGGAGCTGCGCCCCGGGGAGGCCGCGGCCTGATGGCTCAGGCGGTGAGGACGTTGAGTTCGGGCGGCTTGCGGAAGACGAGGCCCGACGGCGCGGACGGCCGCTCCGGGTCCAGGCGCAGCCGCGGGAAGCGCTCGAGCAGCCCGCCGACGGCGGTGTGCGCCTCGAGCCGCGCCAGGTGCACACCGATGCAGACGTGGGGGCCGCGCGCGAACGCCAGGTGCTGGCGGGCGTTCGCGCGCAGCACGTCGAAGCGGTCGGGGTCGGCGAAGACGGCCGGGTCGCGGTTGGCGGCGGCGACCGACACGCGAACGAGCTCGCCGCGACCGATCGCCGCGTCGCCGAGCGTCACGTCGGTCGTCGCGTACCGGTCGACGACCGCCGCGGCGGGCTCGAGCCGCAGCGACTCGTCGATCGCGTTGGGCAGCCGCGCCGGGTCGGAGCGCACCAGCCCGAGCTGGTCGGGCGTGGCCAGAAGGTGGCGGATCGCGTTGGTGATCATGCCCTCGGTCGTCTCGATGCCGCCGAAGAGCATGACCGCGGCGTTGGAGACGACCTCGGAGCCGACGAGCCCGCCCGCCGCCCGGGCGTCCGCGAGCACCGATGCGCCGGGCTCCTGCTCGATCACGGGCTCGATGGCCGCGCGCAGGTCGCCGAAGGCCTCGCGGCCCGCGGGCGGTACCTCGGCGCCCGCGGTGACCTCGGTCACCGCGGCCACGATCGCGTCATACCAGCCGAGTACCGCGGCGGTGTCGGTGTCCCGCAGGCCGAGCGCGTGGGTGACCACTGCCGCGGCGAGCGGGCCGGCGAAGCTGCGGCGCAGCTCGGCGGCCGGGCCGATGTCCGCGAGCAGGCGATCGACCTCGTGCGCCACGACCTCCGCGAACCGCTCGCGCACCGGCTGCTGGCGAAACGGGCCGGCGAACGGCGCTCGGTGGCGTCCGTGCTCGCCGCCGTCGAGCGTCAGCATGCTCGGCCCGATGACGCGCCCGGTCGAGAACCGCGGGTCGTCGACCGTGAACGTGTCCGCGTCGACCATGACCTCGATCGCCAGGTCGCGGCGCAGGACGAGCCAGCCGCCGAGCGCCGGAACCCACGACACGGGCGCGCGCTCGCGCATGCGCGCGAGGACGACATGAGCGTCGGGGCCGGCGAGCGCCTCGATGCCGACCTCGTCGTCGTCGGAGGCGGCGTGATGGGGCTGTTCACGGCGTACCACGCGTCGGAGCGCTTCGAGCGGATCGTCGTCCTCGAACGAGGCCGGATCGGCGATCCTACGACGGCGTCCTACGGTCGCACACGCTCCTTCCGCAACGACTACCTCGATGCGACGTACGCGCGCCTGGCTCACGAGGCCTTCCGGCTGTGGGGCGAGTTCGAGGCGCAGACGGCGAGCGAAGTGCTCGTGCGCTGCGGCTGCATGAACATCGCCAAGTGGTCGGTCACGCCGGACCTCGCGGCGACGTACGCCGAACGCAGCCACGCCACGCTCACGCGCATGGGCATGCGGACGGCCTCGCTGGACCGCAAGGCGCTGCACGCCCGCTTCCCGTACCTCGATGCCGACATCGGTCGCATCGATCTCGATGGCGGCGTCGTCGACCTGCCGGCGGTCACCGGCACGCTGACGCGCGTGCTGGCCGAGCGGCGGGTCCGGGTGATCGAGGGGGTTGAGCCAACCGCGTTCGAGCGCGAGGGCGCCGCCGTGCGGGTCGTGAGCGACGCCGGCGAGCTCGTCGCCGGCGCGCTGGTGGTGACCGCGGGCCACGGCAGCAACGACGTGCTGTCGCTCCTACCCGGCTGCCGCATGCGGGTGCCGATCACCCGCGACCGCCCGGCCGAGGCGAAGTACTTCGAGCCGCCGGCGGACGTGCGCGATCGCTTCGTCGCCGGCGCGATGCCGACGATTGCCTATCTCGACGCCGGGATCTACTGCCACCCGATCGTGCCCGGGCTCGCCGAGGCCGTGAAGATCGGCTACTACAACCCGCCCGACCTGCCGCGGAATACGACGACGATCGACAGCATCGCGAGCTTCGTCGAGCAGTGCATGCCCGGGCTGCGGCTGGCGACGGCGCGCGACGTCGAGGACGTCGACCAGTGCGACTACGACCTCGTCGCCGACGACGAGTTCGTCCTCGGCGCGGTGCCCGGGTTCCCGAACGTGTTCCTCGGCGTCGGTTGGAGGGGCACCGGCTACAAGTTCGCGCCCTGGGTCGGGCGGGTGCTCGCCGAGCTGGCGCTGCAGGAGGGAACCGTCTACGACATCGCCCGGTTCGACCCGGGCCGTTTTCAGGAAGGGAGGACCCCGGATGAGCCGTCGCTCACCGCGGACGCTGCAGCAGCGGCTCGCTGAAGGCGTCGTCCTCGGCGCCGAGGGCTACGTCTTCGAGCTCGAGCGCCGCGGGTACGTCAAGGCGGGCCCGTTCGTGCCCGAAGTGATTCTCGACGCGCCCGACGCGCTGCGCGAACTGCACCGCGAGTTCCTGCGCGCCGGTGCCGACGTGATGGTCGCGCTGACGTACTACGCGCACCGCGGGAAGCTGCGGGACGTCGGCCGCGACGGCGACCTCGAGGAGATGAACCGCCAGGCGGTGCGGATCGCCAACGAGATCGCCGCCGAGGGCGATGCGCTCGTCGCCGGCAACATCTGCAACACGTGGTCCTACGACCCGCGCGACCCGTCGGGCTCGGGCAAGGTCGTCCGCGCACAGTACGAGGAGCAGCTCGGCTGGGCGGTGGAGGAGGGCATCGACTTCGTCATCGCCGAGACCAACGACTTCGTCGGCGAGGCGCTCATCGGGCTCGAGGTCTGTCAGGAGCTCGGGCTGCCTGCGATGGTCACCTTCGCCAGCGTGCAGCCGGAGACGACCTACGACGGCTACACCTACGTCGACGCGTGCCGCGTTCTCGCCGAGCACGGCGCGACGATCGTGGGGCTGAACTGCTCGCGGGGGCCGGCGACGATGTTGCCGCTGCTCGAGGCGATCCGGGACGCGGTTGACGTCGCGGTGGCGGCCCAGCCCGTGCCGTACCGGACGTCGGCGGCGACGCCGGCCTTCGAGGAGCTGACGTCCCCGGACGGCGAGCACCTCTTCCCGATTCGCTTGGAGCCGTTGCAGTGCGATCGCTTCGAGATGGCCGACTTCGCGCGCCGCGCCCGCGAAGTCGGCGTCGACTACGTCGGCGTCTGCTGCGGCGGCGGGCCGCACCACGTCCGGGCGATGGCCGAGGCGCTGGGGCGCACGGCGCCGGCGAGCCGCTACTCGCCGGACCTGGACCTGCACCCGGTGATCGGGGCGCCGCGGGCCGACGACGCGCACGAGGTCATGGGCGGTTGGACGGGGGCCGGCGCGAGCCGCTAGCCGCCGCCGAGGAATCAGGCGGATGGAGCTAGGGGGACTCGAACCCCCGACCTCCTGGGTGCGATCCAGGCGCTCTCCCAACTGAGCTATAGCCCCGCGGTGGGTTGCCAAGTGTAGCCGCCGCCCGCGTCCGCCAGCCGTCCGCGCAGCTATCTTCCTGCGACGAGGCAATGAGCTTCCGCAACCGGCTCACGCTGTTCTTCGTCCTCATCGTGGTCATCCCGATGGTGGCGCTGGCGTTCGTCCTCTTCCGGCTCATCGCCGACAACGAGAACGCGAAGTCCGACGCGAAGCTGGCCGCCAACCTGACGACGGCGTCCAACCTGTACACCGAGGCGTACAACTCGGCCAACCAGGCGGCGCAGCGCATCGGCGGAGATGTGCAGCTCGCGCAGGCACTGCGGGCGAACGATCGCAACGCCCTGGCCAAGCGCGCCAACGAGTTGCTGACCGAGCAGAACGTCAAGCGGATCGTGATCGCGCGCGGACGCCAGCCGCTCGTCGACGTCGGCAGCTCGACCGCGATCTTCCCCGCGACCCGCGACCTCGTCGGCATGAACGGCCGCCGCGTCGGCAGTCTCCAGGTATCGACCCAGACGCCCGCGGCCTACACCAGCCTCGTCGGCCGCATCACCGAGAACGCGGCGGCGGTGCAGCAGGCGGGCGGGCCGATCCTCGCCGCGACGATCCCGGGCATCGAGCCCAGCTCGCTTCCCGCCAACCGTGGAAACGTCAGCGTCCGGGGCGAGGACTTCAAGAGCGCGTCGTTCACAGAGCCCGGCTTCCTCGGCGCGAAGACGAAGGTCGCGGTGCTCGCGTCCAAGGTCAAGCAGTCCAGCGCCGTCCGGAAGGGCCGCCTCGTCGCGGGCGGCATCCTCGCCGGTTTCTTCATCCTCGCCTTCACGTTCGCGCTGCTGGTGTCCCGCTCGCTGCAGCGCCAGATCGACTCGTTCCTGCAGGCCGCGCGTCGGCTGGGATCCGGCGACTTCAGCACCCAGGTCCCGACCACAGGCCACGACGAGTTCGCCGCGCTCGGCGAGGAGTTCAACAAGATGTCGCGCCAGCTCGCGGAGCGGCTCGAGGAGCTCAACCAGGAGCGCGCACGCCTGCAGGAGGCGATGCGCCGGATCGGCCAGACCTTCGCGTCGAACCTCGACCGCCAGGGTCTGCTCGACATCGTCGTGCAGACGGCGGTCGACGGCGTCGAGGCCGATGCCGGCAGGGCCTCGGTGCGACCCAATGCGAGCGCGCCGCTCGAGCAGATCGCCCGCGACGGCCGCATCGACGGGCTCGAGGAGGCCATCCGCGCGGCCGAGGCGAAGGTGCTCGAGACAGGTGAGTCCTCCGAAGCCACGGTGGACGAGGTCTCGGCGCTCTCGCATCCGCTGCGCCGCGGCGACGAGGCGCAGGGCCGCGTGTCCGGCGTCGTGTCCGTCGCCCGCCGCCGGCCGTTCACCGCGGACGAGCGCGAGCTGTTCGACTACCTGGCCGAGCAGGCGGCCGTGTCGATCGAGAACGTCGGGCTGCACGAGACCGTCGAGCGCCAGGCGATGACAGACGAACTCACCGGCCTGTACAACCGCCGCCGCTTCCAGGAGGCGATGGCATCCGAGGTGGAGCGCTCCCGGCGCTTCGGTCATCCGGTCGGGCTCGTCCTCCTCGATCTCGACGACTTCAAGACGGTCAACGACACCTACGGCCACCAGCAGGGCGACCTCGTCCTGCGCGAGGTGGCGCGCGTGCTGCGGGAGAGCTCACGCGAGATCGACGAGCCGGCCCGGTACGGCGGCGAGGAGCTCGCCGTCGTGCTCCCCGGCACCGACCTCGAGGGCGCCTACAACCTGGCAGAGCGCGTACGCGCCGGGATCGAGGAGCTCTCGCTGCCGCTGCTCGACGGCGACGGCGCCCTGCGCGTGACCGCGAGCTTCGGCGTCGCGACGCTGCCCGGATCCGCCGACGACATGCGGGGACTCATCGCTGCGGCCGATGACGCGCTGTACCGGGCTAAGCGCGCAGGGAAGAACCGCACGGTGCGGGCTGAGCCCTCGCCACAGCTGTAGAAAGCGGACGCCGTCGCTAGGGTGTATCTGCCATGGGATTGCTCGACGACGCGATCAAGGACCATCTCGAGCTCAAGCGCCGCCATGGGGCGGATCCCGGTGAGGTCGCGCGCCTCGAGCACGAGGCGCTCGGCCCCGCGCGGCGCGAACCGGCGGCCACTGCGGCCGCGCCTCCGGCTCCCTCCGAGGAGCTCGACGAGCTCGACGAGTTCGACGAGGACGAGGACGAGGTCGTCGCCAGCGAGCGGCTCGAGCCGCCCGCCCACGACGAGCCGTCCGACCGCATCCCCGAGTACCGCCCCGAGCCGCCGTCCTCGGTCGATCAGCCCACGCGCCAGTTCTCGATCGAGGAGCTCGAGGACGCCACGCAGCGTCCGCCGGCCCCGCCGCGGCGGTCCGAGCCGGAGCCCGAGGACCGCGAACGCCGCCGCGACGAGCCCGAGGCCCCGCCGCACGAGGACGTCGTGCCGGCCGATGACGAGCCCGAGGGCGAGGACGTGCTCGAGGAGACCCCGGAGTTCCTCCAGGAGACCCCGGAGCACGACCGGCTCTGGTTCGAGCAGAAGCCGCCGAAGGACTTCGACTTCTAGTGATCCACTAGTGCGCCGCCGGCTGTCGTGGCTCGACGTGTTCACGTCGCGGCCACTCACCGGCAACGGTCTTGCCGTCGTGCATCACGCCGACGGCATCGACGATGCGACCATGCTCGCCTTCGCGCGCGAGACGAGGCTGTCCGAGACGACCTACGTCCAGAGCGCGACCGAGGACGGGGCCGACTACCGCAACCGCATCTGGACGATCGTCGCCGAGCTGCCGTTCGCCGGCCACCCTTCGCTGGGCACGGCGGTGGCGGTCGCCAACGCCCGCGCCGAGCGCGCGGCCCACTACGTCCAGCAGACCGGCGCCGGGCTGCAGCCGGTCGACGTCGAGCTCGGCTCCAACGGGGTCGCCCGCGCGTCGATGCTGCAGGAGCCGGCGCAGTTCGGGGCCGAGCTCGATCCCGCCCGTGTGCTCGACGCGCTCGGCCTGGACGCGGCCGATGGCGATCCGGACCTGCCGCCGCAGGTCGTCTCGACGGGCGTCGCGCAACTCATGGTGCCGGTCCGCGACGCCACGGTGCTCAGGCGCACGCACCCGCGCCCCGAGGCGCTGGGACCGGTGCTGTCCGAGGCCGGCGTGGTCGCCGCATACGTCGCGTGGCACGACGCGGCCAACGACGCCGCCCAGGCGCGCAGTTACTTCATGACCGACGACGTCGTCGCCGAGGACCCCGCGACCGGCTCGGCGGCGGGGCCGCTGTGCGCGTACCTGCACGCGCGCACGGGCGCGACCCGCGTCGACATCGAGCAGGGCGTGGCGATGGGCCGCCCCAGCCGCCTGTTCTGCGAGGCGGGCGAGCGCGTGCGGGTCGCCGGCGACGTCGTGCTCCTGGCCGAAGGCGAAATCGAGCTCTAAGCCCAGCGGGCGCGCCAGTGGCGCGCCCGCGGCGTGCTTGGCCCTCCGTGGCAAGCGGAAGAGGTCGCGCGCCACCCGTTCCCCAACGATGAGGCGCGCTGCCTATGCCCTCCAGGTGTCGGCCCGTGGCGGGCGCGGCTTCACGATTCGGGCGCGGCCTTGGACACAAGACCGAGATGCGCCGCGATGAGCGGCGCCACGTCGTCGGGAAGTTCGGCCGCCATCCCGTGCGTGCCGCCGCGGATGACTCGCAGCGTCGCGTTCGGCAGCAGCGACGCCAGGTGCTCGCCAACCGCGACCGGGCTGATCGGGTCGCTGTCGCCCCACACGAGCAGCGTCGGCGCGCCGATGCGTCCGATCTCGTTCGTGTGGTCCGGCCGCTCGGACGTCACCCACGCGCTCGCGCCCGGGAACTCGCGCCGGTACTCCGAGCGCCAGTCCGCCGCCCCGAAGCGCGCCACGTCGACGCCGCCCGATGTCGCCACGAGCACGAGCCGGCGCACCTTGTCCGGGTGCCGCAGCGCCACCCGCACCGCGACGATGCCGCCCATCGACTGCGCGACGAGGTCGCACGGCTCGGTGAGCTCGGCCTCGACCAGAGCGACGAGGTCGTCGAAGCCGCGCACGTCTGGATCCGCGGGCTGGTCGCCCAGCCCCGGCCAAGCGAAATAGACCTTGTCCAACGGCGCGGGCAGACACGCGCCGACCGGGTGCCAGAACCCGGCCGCGCCACCGGCGCCAGGCAGGAACAGCGCGCGCGAGGTCATGGAGGCGGGGGGAATCGAACCCCCAACTCGGCCGTGCAAAGGCCGCGTGTTCCCATTATCACCACGCCCCCTGGGCCTCCAACTGTAGTCGCCCGCCTACAGCTCGACGTTGCCGCTGATGCAGGTCACCGTGCCGCCGCCGACCCAGATCGTGCCGTCGTCGTCGCGCGTGATGTGCACGCGCCCGGCGCGGCCGAGCACCGTGCCCTGGCTGGCGACGTACGGCGCGCTCGCGCGGCCGGCGCCGAGCAGCCACTGCGCCAGCGAGGCGTTGAGGCTCCCGGTGACCGGGTCCTCGACGAGCGCGCCGTCCTTCGGGAAGAACGCGCGCACCTCGAACGCGTATGGCGAGCCTTCGGGATGTGGCCCGACGACGCCGAGGTCGAGCTCGTCGAAGCCCGGACGCACCGCGAGCACCGCGTCTGCGCTCTCGAGCATGACCGCGACCCACCCGGGCCCGTTGTCCGCCCACTGCGCGTCGACAATCGCCGAGCGCTCGAGGTTGAGCGCCGCGGCGACGCGCGCGACGAACTCCTCCTCGACCGGGCCCGACCGCACCAGCGGCGGCGCCGCGAACGCGAGCCCGTGATCCGTCCTGCGCACGCTCACCAACCCCGCCCCGCACTCCTGGACGACGACGTCTGCGGCGCGCGGTGCGCCGCCCGCCTCCAGCCAGGCGTGGCACGTGCCGAGCGTCGGATGGCCGGCGAACGGCAGCTCGAGCACCGGCGTGAAGATGCGCACGCGGTAGTCCGCGTCCGCGGTCGGCGCCAGCACGAACGTCGTCTCCGACAGGTTCGTCCACGTCGCGAACCGCTGCATCTCCTCGGGCGTCAGCCCGTCGGCGCCGAGCACCACCGCGACGGGGTTGCCGGCGTACGCGGTCTCGGTGAAGACGTCGACCTGTGCGAACGGCCGCACGATCACGCGGCGGCGAGCAGCGCCTCGGCCACGCGGTCGGTGGCGTCGGCGGTGCCGCCGAGCAGCCGCCGCGAGAGCTGCGCGCGACGGAAGAACAGCGGCGCATCGTGCTCCCAGGTCGCGCCGATGCCGCCGTGCGTCGTGATGTTCTGGCGCGCGGCGTAGTCGAGCGCCCGGCCGGCCGCCGACCGCGCCGCGCTTGCTGCGAGCGCGAACTGGTCGGGCTGGTCGGCGTACGCCCAGCCCGCGAAGTAGAGGAGCGAGCGCGCGTTCTCGAGCCGCCGCAACACTTCGGTCAGGCCGTGCTTGATCGCCTGGTAGGAGCCGATGGCGCGCCCGAAGGTGAAGCGTTCCTTGGCGTACTGCACGGCCATCTCCAGCGTGGCGGCGACAGCGCCGACCGACTCCGCGGCCAGCAGGGCCTGCGCGAGGTACCACGCGCGTGCGATGTCGTCGGCGTCGACCGCCACCCTGCGGCCGGCCGCGCCGTCGAGCGACACGTGGCCCAGCGTGCGGGTCGCGTCGTAGCGGACGATGGGCTCGACCGTCGCATCGGCGGCGTCCACGACGCCGACAACCGGCGCACCCGCCTCATCGACGCCGACGACCACGAACACGTCGGCGCCGGGCGCGTCGGGCACCCAGGCGACCTCGCCGGTGAAGCGCACGGTGTCCCCGTTCACGACAGCGGCGGGCGCGGATGGACGGTGCTTGCCGGTGCGGGCATCGACCGTCCAGCCCTCGACGACGTCGCCGGGCGGGCGGGCGGGAAGCCACGCCGGCCGCACCTCGCCGGCGGCTACGGCCTCGAGGGACTGGTCGCCGCCGGCCTGCAGCAGGGCGGTCGCCGGCAGCAGCCCAAGGAGCGGCGCGCCCGCGAGCACGTGGCCGCACTCCTCGGCCACGAGCATCGCGTCGAACGCGCCGAGCCCGGCGCCGCCGCGGTCCTCGGCGATCAGCAGCCCGGGCCAGCCCGCCTCGACGACGGTCGGCCACAGGTCTGGCAGCTCGCCGCCTTCCAGCGCCTCGCGCGCGGCCTCGATGGTCTTCACGCGCGACAGCGCGCCGCGCGCGGCCTCGCGCAGGAACTCCTGCTCGTCGGACAGTCCGAGGTTCATGCTGTCGCCGCCTCCTTCTCCTTCGCGCGCAGCTCGCTGAAGGGCACGCCCTTGTCGAGCCGCGGCTCGGGCGGCAGCCCGAGCACCCGCTCACCGATCGTGTTGCGCAGGATCTCCTCGGTGCCGCCCGCCGACTTGAGGCCGGGGAGGAACGAGATCATGTAGGCCCACTCGCTGTCGTCGTCGAGCGCGTCCGGGCCGACGACGTCGGCGATGAGCTCGCCCGCCGCGATCGCCGCGTTGACCATCGTGACCTTCGACAGGCCGGCCTCGGGGCCTGGGATCTGCCCCTTCTGCAGCGCGGTGAGCGCGCGGTAGCCGGCGAACTTCACGGCCAGCAGCTCGATCGCGATCTCGCCAAGGCGCTCCCGCACCTCGGGGTCGCGGCGCGCCTCGGGATCCGACGCGATCGCGTGCGCGAAGCGGTCCTCCTTGTAACCCATCCCCTCCGAGCCGATGCCGATGGTCAGCCGCTCGAACATGAGCGTGGTGAGCGCGGTGCGCCAGCCGTCGTTGACCTGGCCGACGACCGCGTCGGCGGAGAGCCGGACGTCATCGAAGAAGACCTCGTTGAACTCGGCCTCGCCGGAGATCTGCCGCAGGCCGCGCACCGTGACGCCGTCGGCGTCCATCGGCACGATGAACATCGTCAGGCCCTTGTGCTTGTGCTGGTCGGGATCGGTGCGCGCGAGCAACAGCCCGAACGCCGCGAACTGCGCGTTCGTCGTCCACACCTTCTGCCCGTTGAGGACCCAGCTGCCGTCCTCCTCCTGGCGGGCTCGCGTCTGCACCGCGGCGAGGTCGGAGCCCGCGGCCGGCTCGGAGAACAGCTGACACCAGACCTCGTCGCCGTGGAGCATCGGCCCGAGGTAGCGCGTCTTCTGCTCGTCGGTGCCGTGGGCGATGATCGTCGGGCCGAGCATGCCGATGCCGATCGTGTCGAGGATGCCCGGCACCCGGGCCCGTCCGATCTCCTGGCCGACGATCACCTGCTCGATGGGGCCGAGACCCTGGCCGCCGAAGTCGACCGGCCACGTGACGCCGGCCAGCCCACCCTCGGCCAACATGCCCTGCCAGCGGCGGCGGGCGTCGATGTAGGCCTCGTCCTCGGCGCCGGCGCGGGTGCTGCGCACGGCGGGCGCCTGGGCCTTGTGCTCCTCCAGCCAGGCCCGCACCTTCTCGCGGTACTCGGTCTGCTGCGGCGTGTCGTTCAGGTCCACCAAAGCTCCTTTGGCTGACTGGCCAATCAGTTGTGTGGACTATACGTGCGCGGCGTTACCGGGGACGCGGCGGATAATCTCGTCACATGGGCCATGGCACGCGTGAGCGGACGTGGACCGAGATCGAGCAGCGCATCGTCTCGGGGGAGCTTGCCGGCGGCACGTCGATCGACGAGCCGGCGCTCGCCGGCGACCTCGGCGTCGAGGTCCCGGTGCTGCGCGAGGCGCTGTGCCGTCTGGAGCGCGACGGCTTCGTGCGCCCGGCCGAGGACGGGTCCTTCACCGTTGCCCAGCCCAGCGAGATCGAACTGCGCGAGAGCTACCCGGTGGCGATCCTGCTCGAGGGTCTGGCGGTGCGCTCGACCCCCGGCTTCCCGCCCGACGCGCTCGCGCGCCTTCGCGCGATCAACGCGTCGATGGCCGACGCCACGGGCGACTCGATCGCCGCCGCGACCCACGACTGGGAGTTCCACGACGAGCTGGTCCGCCACTGTGGCAACGAGCAGCTGCTCGGAACCCTGCGCCCGCTCAAGCGGCTCCTGCTGCGGTACGAGTGCGGGTACATGGGCGGCACGGACTTCGTCGACCGTTCGGTCCACCAGCACGAGGAGATCGTCCAGGCGCTGGAGCGCGGCGACAGCGAGGCCGCGGCGCTGCTGGTCGAGGACAACTTCCGGGCCGCCCTGCCCGACATGCTCGACCAGCTCTGACGAGCGGCGCGGTACTTTGCCCGTGTGGGCCAGTACCACTGGGATCCCGACAGCTATCTCGAACTCGTCCGCTCCGAGGTCCCGGACTACGAGGTGCTGCAGAACGAGGTCGCGGCCGCGACCGACGGGATCGCCGCGAGCCGCCTGCTCGAGCTCGGGACCGGGACCGGCATCACGGCTCGCAACGTCCTCGCGCGGCACCCGGACGCGCACCTGACCGGCATCGACGCGAGCGCCGAGATGCTCGGCCACGTCGATCTGCCCGGCGCCGACCTCCGCGTCCAGGACCTCAGCGACCCTCTTCCGGAGGGCCCGTTCGACGTCGTCTTCTCGGCGCTCGCCGTGCACCACCTCGACGGCCCGGGCAAGGCCGCCCTGTTCCGCCGGGTCGCCGCGGCGCTCGCGCCCGGCGGGCGTTTCGTGCTCGGCGACGTCATCGTGCCCGAGGACCCCGCGGACGTCGTCACCCCGATCGACGACCGCCACTACGACCAGCCCGACAGCGTCGCCGACCAGCTCGCCTGGCTGCGCGACGCCGGCTTCGACGCGCGCGTGAGCTGGCT
Organism: Solirubrobacteraceae bacterium; assembly: GCA_035262945.1. GTDB lineage: Bacteria > Actinomycetota > Thermoleophilia > Solirubrobacterales > Solirubrobacteraceae > JAOPZW01. Next base: position 7,066 of record DATFRW010000119.1, on the reverse strand, counting down.
GCACCGCGACCTCGCGGTGCTGGTCGGCCAGGTCTAGGCGCGCGCCGCGAAGCCGCGGTTGAGCAGCTGCGTGGCCTGCTTGCCCGGGTCGGGCGAGTGGAGCAGCACGACGCCCAGCCGACGGCCGTTGCGCTGCGCGGCGGCAACGAGGCAGCGCCCGGCCGCGTCGGTGAAGCCGGTCTTGACGCCGATCGTCCCCGGATAGCCCGCGCGCAGCAGCGGGTTGTTGTTGAAGAGGTAGATCCGGCCGCCCTTGATCGGGAACGGCAGGACCGCGCGCCGCCGCTTGACGATCCGCGCCAGGCGCGGCTGGTCGAGCAGCGCCCGCGCCATCTCGGCGAGGTCGACCGCGCACGAGTGGTTGCCCGCGTCGACGAAGCCGTCAGGGGAGGTGAAGTGCGTGCAGGTGAGGCCGAGGTCGGCGGCGTGGGCGTTCATGCGCCCGACGAAGCCCTGGACGGTGCCGCTGACGCGCTGCGCCAGCGCGATCGCTGCGTCGTTGCCCGACGGCAGCAGCAGCCCGTTGAGCATCGTCTCGAGCTTGATCCGCTTGCCCTTCGGCAGCATGCCGACGCCCGAGCCGCGATAGGCCAGCGCCTCCTTCGTCACGCGCACCTTCGCGGTTGGTCCGGCGCGCTGCACCACGACAAGCGCGGTCATCATCTTCGTCAGGCTCGCGATCGGCAGCACACGGCTGGGATTGCGCCGCCACAGGACCTTGCCCGTGTCGAGGTCGAAGACGAGGCCGCTGCGCGGCGGCCGCTTGAACTTCACGCGGATCTGGTCCGGCGTTCCCGCGAGGGCAAGCTCGAGCGGGCGGTTGCCGGGGTCGACCGCCTGGGCGGGGCCATTGGCCACCTGCAGCGGCGCGGGCAGCGTCCTCTCCGTCGTCGCGTGCGTCGACGTGCCAACGGAGGCCTGGCCGCCGCAGCCGGCGACGGCCGCGAGGAGCAGGAGCGCGGTGAGGCGCCTCATCGGTCGGGAGGATGCAGCAAGGCGCCGACGATGCCGAAAGCGAGAAGCGCGAGGACGAGCCCAGACAGGACGGTCAGTATGTCAACGCCGCCCGCGACCGCCGCGTGGACGGTGAGCGCGAGCAGCCCGCCGACGAAGATCAGCGCCACGGCGAGGATCGCCGACCGCATCAGTAGACGGGGTACTTCGGCTGCCCATAGGCCGCGCTTCGTCGTTTCGCGAAGAGCTTGATGGTGGCGAGGCCGAAGACGAACCCGCCGACGTGGGCGAAGTACGCCACACCGCCGCCACCGGTCGGATCGGTGAGGCCGATCGCGCCGAACACCGCCTGCTGCGCGAACCAGATGAAGAGGAACACGAACGCCGGCAGCTCGATGAACGTGAAGAAGATGATCAGGAAGATCAGGGTGAGCACGCGCGCTCGCGGATACATGAGGATGTAGCCGCCGAGGACGCCGGCGATGGCGCCCGACGCGCCGAGCGTCGGCGTCGTCGAGTCGGGGTTGATGAGGGTCTGCAGCGCGAGCGCGGCGATGCCGGCGAGCAGGTAGAAGATCACGAAGCGCACGCGGCCCATGGAGTCCTCGACGTTGTTGCCGAAGATCCACAGGAACAGCATGTTGCCCCCGAGGTGCAGCAGCCCCGCGTGAGTGAACATCGACGTGAAGATCGTGAGGATCGTCGGGATCTGCGACGACGCGGTGCCCGTAACACCCGCCTGGCCCTCGCAGACCACGCCGCCACTGACGAAGTCGCACTGGCTGCCGGGGTGCGTGAGCTCGAACGGGATCGCGCCGTAATGGGTCAGCGCGGACTGGTTGAGCGAGTTGCCGCTGAAATCGATCCCCGACTTCGGCTGCAGGAACAGGTAGACGAAGACGTTGATGGCGATCAGCGCGATCGTGACGATCGGTTGCCGATCGGTCGGGAGGTTGTCCTTCAGAGGGAACAGACGCGGGGAAGGCTACCCATCGGAATCCCGCGGACACGCGGGTAAACGACCACCGCCGCCCTGGGAGGCGGCGGCGACCATGCCGCGCGCGGCGCGGCGAGGAGGAGGGAACGGCGGCCCTGGCACACGCGCGCGGAGCACGAAGCTATAGGTCCGAAGTACCACCCCAGAACCCTGTGCGATGGACGGGCGCGATGCGTCGCCCAGTGGCGCAGAACGCCTGACGGCCGGGTCAGTTCGGGTCAGCCGGCTGCGGCGAGCGGACCCACGCCCGGGCGACCCTGGTCGATGTGCGTGTCGGCGTGGTAGCTCGAGCGCACGAGCGGCCCCGCCGCGATGTGGTCGAACCCGAGGGCGTAGGCGGCCTCTTCGAGCGCCTTGAACTCGTCGGGGTGCCAGTAGCGCACGACCGGCAGGTGCTGCTCGGTGGGGCGCAGATACTGGCCCACGGTGAGGACCTGCACGTGGTGCTCGCGCAGCATCCCGAACGCCTCCACCATCTCTTCGTGGGTCTCGCCGAGTCCGACCATGAGGCCGGACTTCGTGACGACCTCGTCGCCACCCATCTCCTTGGCGTTGCGCAGCACGCGCAGCGAGCGCTCGAAACGCGAGCCGCGGCGGGCGACCGGGTACAGGCGCGGGACGACCTCGACGTTGTGGTTGAAGACGTCGGGGCGCTCGGCGATGACCTTGGCCAGTGGCATCTCCTCGCCACGGAAGTCCGGGGTGAGGACCTCGACCTTGCAGTGCGGCGCCTGGCGGCGGATCTGGCGGATCACGCCGACGAAGGCGCCGGCGCCGTAGTCGGGCAAGTCGTCGCGATCGACGCTCGTGATCACCGCGTGGCGAAGGCCCATGCGAGCGACGCTGCGCGCGACGCGCGCTGGCTCGAGCGGGTCGTTCCAGGTCGGCTTGCCCGTCTTGACGTTGCAGAAGCCGCAGCGGCGGGTGCAGGTGTCGCCGAGGATCATGAACGTGGCTGTGCCGCGCTCCCAGCACTCGCCGATGTTCGGGCAGGCCGCTTCCTGGCAGACCGTATGCAGGTTCTCGGCCTCGATCCGCGCGCGCAGCTCGCGATACCGGGGGCTGCCCGGCGCGGGGACCTTGAACCAGCGCGGCTTGCGCTCGCGCAGCGGCCGGACGTCGGGGCCGAGGACCGTCAGCACGTCCATGCCGCCGGGATTGGCCCGCGATCGCGTCCTGTGCTCGCGCTCCGTCACGGCTTCGCACGATACAACTGCGCTCCACCGTGCTTCCGCTCGCGACACCGCCGCCGCCGCCGATCGTCCGCCACTACATCCCGTACCCGGCCCGGCGCAAGCGAGAGATGCAGGCCTACGCCCGCCGCCACTACGGGATCGACACCTGGCGCCTGCGCAACCCGAAGGTCATCGTCGAGCACATCGCCGTCGCCGGCTCGACGAACTCCGTGTTCGCCACCTTCGCGCCCGACGTGCCCGACGTCGAGCTGCATGAGCTGCCCGGGGTCTGCTCGCACTTCGTCGTCGGCGCCGACGGCACCGTCGTGCAGATGGTGCCGCTGTCGATCATGTGCCGGCACACGGTCGGCCTCAACTACACGGCGATCGGGATCGAGCACGTCGGCTTCCGCGACGGAGACGTGCTCGGCAACCCGCGCGAGTTGCGCGCGTCGCTGCAGCTGACGCGCTGGCTGCGCTGTCGCTTCGGGATCGCGGTCAAGAACGTCATCGGGCACAACGAGTCGCTCAGCTCGCCCTACCACCGCGAGCGCGTGCGGTCCCTGCGCACCCAGACCCACGGCGACTGGGTGCACGCGTCGATGGTCCGCTACCGCGCGAGACTGCGCGCGCTGCCCTGCCAGACGTAGGGCCAGGCGAAGGTGGATGCCCGTCGCCCGAGCAGGACCGCCCTGGCCACCGCGGCCGCCAGAGCGGCACACCTGATTGTCGACCGGGCTCCGTGGATCTTCGAGGACCGAGTCGCGGCCGTGCTGCTCGGCGAGCTCGCCGAGGACCTCTTGGCGGCGCACCGCGGCGCCGACGGCTCGGACGTCCTCGCTTCGATGCGCGTGGCCATGACGGCGCGCAGCCGCTACACCGAGGACCGGCTGGCGGAAGCGTGCCGGCAGGGCATCGCGCAGTACGTCCTCCTGGGTGCCGGCCTCGACTCGTTCGCCTACCGCTCAGCGTTGACCGCTCGCCTTCGGGTTTACGAGGTCGACCATCCGGCGACGCAGGCGTGGAAGCGACGGCGCTTGGCGGCCGCCGGCGTCCGGGTGCCGGCCCGAGTGAGCTTCGTTGCGGTCGACTTCAGGGTCGACTCGCTGAGCGACCGGCTGGCCGAGGCCGGCTTCGATCGCGCCCAGCCGGCCTTCGTGAGCTGGCTCGGCGTGACCCAATATCTGACCGCCGAGGCGATCGCGGCGACCCTCGACGCCATCGCGAGCGCGTGGCCGGGCACGGAACTGGCGATGGAGTACGTGGTGCCTCCCGAACTGCGCGACGAGCCGGGGACGGCCCTGGCCGACTTCTACATCCCGCGTGCCACCGAGCTGGGCGAACCGTGGCTGACCTTCATGACGCCGGGCGACGTCGCGGCGCTGCTCGGCGCCCGCGGAATGACTGTGATCGACGACGCCGGTCGCCGCGAGCAGGTCGACGCGGCGCTGTGGAGGCGGGCAGACGGGTTGCGCCCTCACGAGCTCGGGCGGGTGAGTCACGCGGTCGTGCCGCTCAGCTCCGCGGCGGCTGGTGCAGCCCGAACGGCGAGCCCTGGTCGTCCCGGCAGAGCCTGAAGCGCCCGAAGCGGACGACCGACTCCTCGGCGTCCTCGACGCCCAGCTCGAAGAACGAGAAACCGGCCATCAGGCGGGGACGGGCACCGAGCCCATCGCCGCCTCGAGCCGTGCGAGCGACACGAGCCGCTGGCGGCGGCCGAAGGCCTCGGCGAAGCGGAAGGCGGCGCGCTTGCGGAAGCACGGCAGGTGCGGTCCGTCGCCAAGCTCGCGCTCGATCGAGGTCATCTGCACGTCCGGAAGCCCGCAGGCGACGACCCACTCGAACGGCCGCATGTCGTTGTCGACGTTGACGGCGAAACCGTGGGTCGTCACCTCGCGCGAGCGGTGCACGCCGATCGACGCGATCTTGCGCCGGTCGAGCCACACGCCGATGTACTCGCGGCCGTCGACCGAGCCGGGGCGCGCGTCGGCAACCCCCTCGTCGCGCAGCGCCGTAACGAGCGCCTCCTCCATCGTGCGCACGTAGGCCATGAGATCGGCGACGCGCATGATCGGATAGCCGACGATCTGGCCGGGCCCGTGGTAGGTCAGCAGGCCTCCGCGATCGACGTCGACGATGTCGATGCCCTGGGCGCGGTACCAGTCCTCACCGAGGCCGAGCTCTCCGGGCTGCGACCGCCGGCCGCGCGTGTAGACGGGCGGGTGCTCGAGCAGGAGCAGTGTGTCCGGGATCGCATCGACCTGGCGCGCGGCGCGGACGCGCTCCTGCAGCGCCCACGCCTCGCGGTACTCGACGACGCCCAGATGCACCGTCCACAGGTCCATGCAGCGATGATCGCAGACGCTAACGGCCTACCCGCGGCGCTGGCTGAGCGTCTGGGAGCGCAGCACGCGCGTCTGGCGGCTGCGGTTGCCCGCGCCGTCGGTCACGGTGATGCGGACCGTCAGGCGCACGTTCGCGCTCCGGATCGCGGCACGGGTGCGCGCGTTGAGCGGGACCGTGAACCGCGAGCGACCCGGGCCACCCGCGACGACCGTGCCGTTGATGCCCGACGAGCGCCCCGCGAACGTGACGGCCGCCGTCGCGGTGCACGCCTCGTCGCAGGCGACGGTCATCTGCACGCCGTTGGCGAGCAGCGTCGTGTCGAGCTGCGTGCTGGACATGGCGATCGACTCGGCGGGTGCCGTGTTGTCGTCGGCGATCGTCCCCGCGGCGGCAAGCCCGGTGAGCGGCGTGCCCGTGCCGATGAAGAAGTTCGTGAGCTTCGTGGCGTGCCCGTTGGTCAGGTCGATGCGGTACAGGCCCTGGCGGTTCTGCTCCTCGTTGAGCACGGCGTAGCCGACGTTGCTCGCGCCGATGTCGAACGCCACGGCGTTGTTGTTCGTGCCGAGCGGGCCGACCGTGGTGAGCGTGCCGTTGTTCGGCGGATTCTGAATGGCGAGCACGTGCCGCGCGTTGTCGATGTCGAAGAGCGTCGTCGAGGTCGCGCCGGCGAAGCTGTTCGTGTACGCCACGGCCGAGACGCTCGGGTTCGTCCCGGCGCCCGGGTCGCCCGCCGCGTAGGCGAGGTTGGTGTCGGCCACCGCGGTGCCGTTGTTCGGGTCGAGGCGCAGGTTCTGATCCGCGTCGCTGACCACGCGCATGCGGTCGGACGTCGGATTGAAGTCGACGCCGAAGCTGGCGCCATTGAGGGACGGGACAAACGGCGTCGCGCCGATCGGGCTCGCCGCGCCGGTGCGCTGGTTGATGAGGTAGAGCCGGCTGGTCTTGCCGAGCCCGTACAGCTGCCCGGTCGCCGGGCGGATGTCGATGCCGACGATGTCCTCGCCGCCGGGCAGCCCGGTGATCGACCGGATGGGCGCGACGTTGGTGACGTTGTCGGACTGGAATGTGACGAGCTTGTTGTCCTGGGTCACGCCGTAGAACGCCTCGGCCGCGGAAGCGGCGGCGGGTACGGCCAGTGCGCTTCCGGCCGTCAGGGCCAACAGACCAACGGTCCGTCGGAGGGTGCGGGACATGAATCGCCTCCTTGGCGTCGTGGGGCCAGCGGACACTGGCACGCATCGCAAGCGCACGCCCCGGTTGGGACGGCGCTTGCAAACGCGCTACCCGCGATCAGGCGGCTTCGATCCGCCGCTTCACCGCGGCGAGGAACTGCGCCGCGAGGGCGCCGTCGAGGGCGCGGTGGTCCCACGACAGCCCGAGCACGGTGATCGGGCGGATGGCGATCGAGTCGTTGCCGTCCTCGTCGGTCACCACCACCGGCCGCTTGACGACTGCCTCGAGGTCGAGGATCGCCACCTGCGGCTGGTTGATGACCGGCGTGGCCATGATCGACCCGAACTGGCCGGGGTTGGTGATCGTGAACGTGCCGTCCTGGACGTCGTCGGGGCGCAGCGTGCGCTCCCGCGCGGCCTTC
>DATFRW010000118.1:0-16150 GCA_035262945.1 Solirubrobacteraceae bacterium | reverse complement strand
CCGACGAGGCGGCTGACCGAGTGCTTCTCCATGTACTCGGACATGTCGATGCGCACCATCGCGTCCTGCGAGTCGAACATGAACTCGGCGAGCGCGCGGGCGAGCTCGGTCTTGCCGACGCCGGTCGGCCCGAGGAAGAGGAAGTTGCCGATCGGCCGGTTGGGGTCGCTCAGGCCGGCACGCGAGCGGCGCAGGGCGTTCGAGACCGACTCGACGGCCTCGTTCTGCCCGATGACGCGCTGGTGCAGGCGCTCCTCCATGTGCACGAGCTTCTCGACCTCGCCCTCCATGAGGCGGCTGACCGGGATGCCGGTCCAGCGGGCGACGACCTCGGCGACGTCCTCGGCGTCGACCTCCTCCTTGAGGAAGCGGGTCGCGCGCGGCTCGGCCTGCTCGGCCTCCTCGAGCTGACGCTGCAGCTCGGGGATCTCGCCGTGACGCAGCGTCGCGGCGCGCTCGAGGTCGGCCTCGCGCTCCGCGCGCTCGAGCTCGCGGTGTGCCTGCTCGAGGCGCTCCTTGACCTGGGAGACCTTGTGGATCTCGTCCTTCTCGGTCTGCCACTCGGCCTTCATCGCCGACGACTGCTCGCGCAGGTCGGAGAGCTCGCGCTCGATCGCCTCGCGGCGCTCGGCGCTCGCGTCGTCGGTCTCCTTGGCCAGCGATGTCAGCTCGATCTCGAGCTGGAGGATGCGCCGGTCGATCTGATCGATCTCCGTGGGCAGCGAGTCGATCTCGATGCGCAGCCGCGAGGCGGCCTCGTCGATGAGGTCGATGGCCTTATCGGGCAGGAAGCGATCGGCGATGTAGCGGTCGGAGAGGGTGGCGGCGGCGATCAGCGCGGAGTCCTGGATGCGGACGCCGTGGTGAACCTCGTAGCGCTCCTTGAGCCCGCGGAGGATCGCGATGGCGTCCTCGACGCTGGGCTCGCCGACGAGCACGGGCTGGAACCGGCGCTCGAGCGCCGCGTCCTTCTCGATGTGCTTGCGGTACTCGTCGAGCGTCGTCGCGCCGACCGCGCGCAGCTCGCCCCGGGCGAGCATGGGCTTGAGCAGGTTCGCGGCGTCGACCGCGCCCTCGGCGGCACCGGCGCCGACGATGGTGTGCAGCTCGTCGATGAAGAGGATGACCGTGCCGCCCGCGTCCTTGATCTCGTTGAGGACGGCCTTCAGCCGCTCCTCGAACTCGCCGCGGTACTTCGAGCCCGCGAGCAGCGCGCCAATGTCCAGCGCGACGACCCGCCGGTCGCGCAGCGACTCGGGCACGTCGCCGGACTCGATGCGCTGCGCGAGGCCCTCGACGATGGCGGTCTTGCCGACGCCGGGCTCGCCGATCAGCACGGGGTTGTTCTTCGTGCGGCGGCTGAGCACCTGGATCACGCGGCGGATCTCGTCGTCGCGCCCGATGACCGGGTCGAGCTTGCCCTGCTCGGCCTCCTCGGTCAGGTCGCGGCCGTACTTCTCCAGCGCGCGGTACTTGTCCTCGGCCGACTGATCGGTGACGCGGTGCGGGCCGCGGACCTCGGCGATCGCCTTCTCGAGCGCGTCGCGGCGAGCGCCCGCATTCCGCAGCGCCTCGCCGGCGCGCGAGGAGTGGTCGGCGAGCGCCAGCAGCAGATGCTCGGTGGAGACGTACTCGTCCTTGAGCTCGCGCATCTCCTCCTCGCCCTCGCGGAGGACGCGGACGAACTCGCTCGACGGGCCGGCGGCCTCGCCGCCGGCGGTCATCGTCGGCAGCGCGTCGAGGTCGGCGTTGACCTGGGCGCGGAGGGCGTTGACGTCGGCTCCGAGCTTGGCGAGGACCGGCGCGACGACGCCGCCCTCCTGCTCGAGCAGCACGGCGAGCAGGTGCTCGGGGGTCACCTGCGGGTTGTGCCGACGCTCGGCGAGCTGGCCGGCAGCGGCGATGGCCTCCTGGGCCTTGATGGTGAATCGGTCAGCTTGCATAAGAAATCTTAGTCGGGGTCACGTAGATCCTAGCAGCGTTTACTGGGGCATCCCCGCCGCGTTCCACGTTAGTGTGGCGCGCGTGGAAACCGTCTTGGTCATCGTCATCATCGTCCTCGGCGTGGGCGGCTGGCTCGTGATCCACCGTCAGATGCGGCGCCAGTTGCGCGCCGAAGCTGCCGAGGCCAAGGCGTCCGAGGCCAAACGCAAGAAGAAGGCCCGGCGCTGACCGGGCCCTCTCCGTCACGGCTGCGCTGAGTGGTTACGGGCTGCGCCGGAACGCCCGGCTCGTGAGGATCGCCTCGGCGTGCCGGTCCGGGCACGCGTTCTTGACGACCTTGAACGTCAGCGTGTCGCCGGACACCGTGTAGCGGTAGACGTTGTCGTAGAACCGGTAGCCGACGCCGTCCTCGAGGCACCCCTCGTGGCGGAGCGTCACGGTGTCGCCCTTGAACGCCGGGGTGGTGGTCTCGCCCTCGATCGCCTCGGTGGAGTCCGCGAGCGTGAACGACGGGGCGTTGTCGATCCCGCCGTCAGCCGCGATGATCAGGCTGAACGGGTTGTTGAGCTGCAGCTGAGGCGGCGCGTCGGCCTTGCGGAGCTGCGTCGTCCACGTCCCGACGAGCTCCTTCGGGATAGCGGCCGGCTGCGACTTCGCCGGTGTTGTGGCTTGACGTTCGCCGGATCCGCCGCACGCGGCGGGCACGAGCGCGAGCGCCAGCACTGGAATGGTGAGGTGGCGTCTGGTCATGCCAGCCACGGTGAATCGCCCCGCCGAAAGCACGGCAAAGCGCGGTAAAGGCGCCACAAAGCTGGTAGTGGTTGACGATGCAGTTCCGGTTGCTCGGCCCGCTCGAGGTCGATGACGGCGGCGAGCCGATCGTCATCGCGGCGCCGAAGCAACGCGCGCTGCTCGCGCTGCTCCTGCTGCACCACGGGCGGCGGCTCTCGGTTGACCGGATCGCCGACGCGCTCTGGGGCGACGCCGTCCCGGCGACCGCGACGAAGACCGTTCAGGTCTACGTGGGGCAGTTGCGCAAGCGCCTCGGCGCGGGGCTCCTCGTCACCGAGCCCGGCGGCTACCGCGCCGAGCTCGACGGCCACGAGCTCGACGTCGTGCGCTTCGAGCGGCTGCTCGACGACGGCACCGGGCTCCTGGAGGACGGCGACGCCGCGGCGGCGCGTCAGGCGCTGCACGAGGCCCTGTCGCTGTGGCGCGGCTCGGCCCTTCCCGACCTCCCGGACGAGGACGCCGTGCGCCGGCTCGACGAGCAGCGGCTGCTCGCGCTCGAGCGCCGCATCGATGCCGACCTGGCCCTCGGGCATCACGATCGGGTCATCGGCGAGCTCCAGGCGCTGGTCGCGAGCGACCCGCTGCGGGAGCGCCCGCGCGCGCAGCTCATGCTGGCCCTGTACCGCAGTGGGCGCCAGGCCGAGGCGCTCGAGGTCTATCGCGACGGCCGCCGCCGGCTCATCGACGAGCTCGGCCTGGAGCCCGGCCCGGAGCTGCAGGAGGTCGAGCGGGCGATCCTCACGCAGGACGCGGCGGCCGCCGCTCCGCCCGCACGGCGGCGGCGCACGGACCGTGGTGCCGGACGGCGGTGGGGCCTCGTCGCCGGCGCGGGCGCCGTGGCGGCCGCGGCTGTCGCCGCGGCGGTGCTGCTTATCGGTCACCACGGCGGCCCGGCGGCGGAGAGCACCCCCAAGGGCGACTTCCTCGCGGAGATCGACGCCCACTCCGGCCGCGTCGTGAAGACGATGCCGACCGGGAGGGGCCCGACAACCGTTACCGCGGGCGGCGGCGCCGTCTGGGCACTCAACGCCGACGATCGCACGATCACGCGCGTCGACGCCGCCACCGGCGAGCAGCGCGTGCTCGGCGTCGGCGCGACCGATTTCGGGTTCGGCCTCGGCTCGCTGTGGGTCGGGACGGCGGGAAGTCTGCGTAACGCCGGGTTCGCAGGGCACGCGGCGACCGGGGTCGTGCGCCTGGACCCCGACACCGGGATCGCGTCCGACCCGATCGCGCTGCCCCAGTCGCGCGGCGTGGTCTCAAACGGCGTCGCCAACCACCTCGCGTTCGCGGGGGGCGCCGCGTGGATGATCAACCCGGACTACTCGCTCTCGCGGATCGACCCCGCGCGCAACGAGGTCTCCGCGGCGCTCACGCACGTCACGGCTGTCGCGGTGGCGGGCGACGGGCGCAGGCTCTGGGTGCTCAACGACGACCGCACGATCGCACGCGTCGACCCGCGCACCGACCGCGTCGTCAAGCGCATACGCGTGCCGGCGACAGACCTCAGCGCGATCGCCGTCGGCGCGGGCGCGGTGTGGGCCCCCGATCCGGGAACCGGCCGGCTGTGGCGCATCGACCCGGACGGCAAGCAGCTGACCATCGACGTCGGCCCCGGCGCCGATGCCGTCGCCTTCGGCGCCGGCGCGGTGTGGGTGACCAACAGCCTGCTCGGACAGGTGCTCCGAGTCGACCCCTTCACCGATCGCGTGACAAAGACGATCGCGATCGGCGGGACGCCCCGCGATGTCGACGTCGTGGGCGACCGGGTGTGGGTGGCGGTCGCGGGTCGAACGCCCGCGGTCCGGCCGGCGCGCATGGGCGATGTGCGCCCGGTCGCGTCGCCGTCCTGCGGACGGCCGCTCGCGGGCTCGACGACACCACGGCTGCTCATCACCTCCGACCTGCCGCTGCAGGGCGGCGCGCGCTTCCCTGTCAAGGAGATGACCGCGGCGGTGGTCTCGGTCCTCCGGGCGCACGGGTTCCGCGCCGGGAAGTTCCCGCTCGCCTACCAGTCCTGCGACGACTCGGGCGGAGGCAACCAACTCTTCGACGCGCGCAAGTGCGCGGCCAACGCGAAGGCCTACGCGGCGACGCCCGCGCTCGTCGGCGTCATCGGTCCCATGAACTCGGACTGCGCGTTCGCGCAGGCGCCGATCGCCTCCAGGTCAGCGCTCGCCGTCATCTCACCGAGCGCGACCGCCGTCGACCTGACGCGCCCCCGGTCGGAGCGGGACGCGCGACAACTCCGCCCCACCGGGGTGCGGACGTTCGCGCGCGTGGTCCCGCCCGACGACGCCGAGGGCGCGGCCTTGGCGCTCCTCGTCCGGCGCCTGGGCTCTCGACGACCCTACGTCCTGCACGACGGCGGCTGGGGCCCGATCTACACGGAGCCCGCGGTTCGCGCCCTGCGCCGGCTGCACATTCGCCCGGCCGGGATCAGCCGCTGGGACTGGCGGCAGCGCCGGTACGACGCCCTCGTCCGGCGCGTCCGCGCCGCACGTCCGGACGGCCTCGTGATCTGCGGCCTGCCGGACGCCGACGTCGGGTCCGTGCTGCGCAAGGTGCGGCCGGTCCTGCCGGCGGGAGCGCCCGTCATCGGCTGCGAGAACCTGCTGCCGGTCTCGGTGCTGTTCAAGACCGCGGGCGCGGCCGCGCGCGGCATCTACCTCACCCGCGGGGGGCTGTCCAGCGCCTCGCTACCGCCCGCGGGGCGCGAGCTCGCGCGGCGGCTCGGCCCGGACACCGACGTCATGGCGATCTACACCGCTGCTGCCACCGAGGCGCTCCTCGACGCCATCGCGGCCTCGGACGGTACGCGCGAATCGGTCAGCGCGCAGCTCCTGCGCGTGCGGCGGGCGGCCAGCCCGATCGGGCGCTACGCCATCGATGCCAACGGCGATCCCGACCCGGCGCCGGTCTCCGTCTTCCGCGTCGAGGATCCGGGCGGATCGAACGTCATCAACAGCGTGGACGGCGCGCGAGCGCTCGCGCCGATCGTGCCGCCGCGCCGCCTCTGGGCCGGCGGCTAGGAGTCGCGCTGGACGCGGATCTTGCGGCGCGGCGGACGGACGTCGGCGGCAGGGACGAGGTCGGTCGTCGCCCTGTACGGGACGATCTCGGCCCTGAACGACTTGCGCACCTTCTCGATCTCGGCCTCCATCTCCGCGCGCATCTGCGCGGAGCGGCGCTCGAGCTGCTCGAGGCGCCGGCTGGCGCGCTCGAGCTGCTCCTCGAGCTGGAGCACGCGCTCGACCCCGGCGAGGTTGAGACCCAGCTCCGTCGTCATCTCCTGGATGCGGCGCAGCCGGTCGACGTCGGACTGCGAGTACAGCCGCGTGCCCTTCGGCGAGCGCTGAGGCTCGATGAGGCCGCGGGCCTCGTACATGCGCAGGGTCTGCGGGTGCATGTCGGCGAGCTCGGCGGCCACCGAGATCATGAACACGCCGCGATCGTGGTCGACCTCGACGCGCGTGGTGGTCGTGGTGGTGCGGCGACGAACGCTCATGACGTGAAGAGCCTCGCGCGCGGATTGCCGTTCATGACCTGCGACAGGTTCTCGACCGCCTCGGACTGCTCCTTGCTGAGGCTCGCGGGCACGTCGATAACGAACCGGTAGTGGATGTCGCCCTTGCCGCCGCCGCTCAGCTTCGCCGGGCCCTCGCCGCGCAGACGCTGGACGGTGCCGTGCTTGGTGCCGGCGGGGACGCGCAGCTTCTTGCGGCCGGAGAGCGTCGGCACCTCGACCTCCGCTCCGCGGATCGCCTCGGGGATGGTGAGCGGGATCTCGACCTCGACGTTGTCGCCCTTGCGCTTGAAGATCGGGCTGTCGGAGACGCGGGTGATGACGTAGAGGTCGCCGTTGGGGCCACCGTTGCGCCCCGGCTCGCCCTTGCCGGCCAGCCGGACGCGCGAGCCGTCGCGGACGCCGGCGGGGATGTTCACGCGGTACTTCTTGAGCGTGCGCACCGCGCCCGAGCCCTGACACGTCGGGCACGGGTCCTCGATGATCGCGCCGGTGCCGCCGCAGCGGCTGCACGGCTGCGAGATCGAGAACAGGCCCTGGCCCTGCGACTCGATGCCGCGGCCCTGGCAGCGCGGGCACACCTTCGGCGCGGTGCCCGGCTTGGCGCCGGTGCCGTGGCAGGTGCCGCACATCTGCGACGTGGGCACGGTCAGCGGGATCTGCGCGCCCTGGATCGCCTGGTCGAACGAGATCGAGACCTCGGACTCGAGGTCGCGGCCGCGTTCGGCGCGCGGACCGCGCTGGCCGGTGCGGCCCGTGCCGCCACCGCCGCTGCCGCCACCGAAGAGGTTGGAAAGGATGTCCGAGAACGAGCCGGCGTCGAAGCCGCCGAACCCGCCCGCGCCGCCCGGGCCCGTGCCGGCGAACAAGCCGCCGCGGTCGTACTCCTTGCGCTTGTCCGGATCGCCCAGGACGTCGTAGGCGGCCGAGATCTCCTTGAACCGCTCCTCGGCCTGCTTGTCGTCGGGGTTGCGGTCAGGGTGGTACTGCCGCGCGAGCTTGCGGTAGGCCTTCTTGATCTCGTCCTGCGAGGCCTTCTTCTCGACGCCGAGGACGCTGTACAGGTCGCGCTGGGCCACTGTCCCCCCTAGCCGGCCACGACGACCTTGGCGGGACGCAGCACGTCCTCGCCGTAGCGGTAGCCGGCGCTGTAGACCTCGACGATGGTGCCCGGCTCGGCGCCGTCGACCGGCTGCTGGGCGATGGCCTCGTGGCGATGCGGATCGAACCGCTCGCCCTTCGGCGAATCGGGCTCGATGCCGACGCGCGCGAGCGCCGCGAGCAGCTCGGTCTGCACGAGCCGGATGCCGTCGGTCAGGTGGTGGTCGCGGTTCTCGGGCTGCGACTCGGCAGCGTCCAGCGCACGCTCGAAGCTGTCGAGCGCGGGCAGCAGCTCCTTGGCCAGCTTGGCGATGCCGCGGGCCTCGGCGACGCCGACGTCGCGACGCGCGCGCTTGCGCACGTTGTCGAGCTCGGCGACGGCGCGCAGCCACTTGTCCTTGTAGTCGGGCTCGGCCGGAGCGGCCGGCTCCGCGGGAGCGGGCTGCTCCACGGGAGCGGGCTGCTCCGCGGCCTCGGGCTCGTGGGGCGCGCGCTCGGCGGCGGCCGCCTCGCGGGCGGCCGCCTCCTTGGTTGCGATGTCGCGCTCCTCGGGGGTCACGACGACTTGCCCTCGTCCACGACCTCGGCGTCGACGACGTCCTCCTCGGCCTCGGCCTCGGCGCCCGCACCGTCGGTGGGCGCGCCGTTGGCCTGCGACGCCGAAGCCTGCTGCTGGGCGCGCTCGTACATGGCCTCGGAGACCTTGTGGAACGAGCTCTGCAGCGCCTCGGTCTTGGCGTTGATCTCGTTGGCGTCCTCGGAGGTCAGCGACTCGCGGACCGCCTTGATGGCCGCCTCGATCTCCTCGCGCGAGGACGAGTCGACCTGGTCGCCCAGGTCCTTGAGCTGGCGCTCGGCCTGGTAGGCCGCGTTCTCGGCGGTGTTGCGCGCCTCGGCGAGCTCACGCGCGCGACGGTCCTCGTCGGCGTGCGTCTCGGCGTCGGCGACCATGCGCTTGATCTCCTCGTCGGCCAGGCCGGAGCCCGCCTTGATCTCGATCTTCTGCTCCTTGCCGGTGCCGAGGTCCTTGGCCGCCACGTTGAGGATGCCGTTGGCGTCGATGTCGAAGCCGACCTCGATCTGCGGCACGCCACGGGGCGCCGGCGGGATGCCGGTCAGCTGGAACTTGCCCAGCGACTTGTTGTACGCGGCCATCTCGCGCTCGCCCTGCAGGACGTGGATCTCGACCGACGGCTGGTTGTCCTCGGCCGTCGAGAAGATCTCCGACTTGCGGGTCGGGATCGTGGTGTTGCGCTCGATGAGCTTGGTCATGACGCCGCCCTTGGTCTCGATGCCGAGGGTCAGCGGGGTGACGTCGAGCAGGAGGACGTCCTTGACGTCGCCCGCCAGCACGCCGGCCTGGATGGCGGCGCCGACGGCGACGACCTCGTCCGGGTTGACGCCGCGGTGCGGCTCCTTGCCGGTGAGCTCCTTGACCTTCTCCTGCACGGCGGGCATGCGGGTCATGCCGCCGACGAGCACGACGTGGTCGATGCTCGCGACGCCCTTGTCCTTCGCGTCGTCGAGCGCCTGACGGACCGGCGCGACCACGCGGTCGATGAGGTCGGACGTCAGCTCGTTGAGCTTGGCCCGGGTGAGGCGCATGTCGAGGTGCTTCGGACCGGACTGGTCGGCGGTGATGAACGGCAGGTTGATCTGCGTCTCCTGCGCCGAGGACAGCTCGATCTTCGCCTTCTCGGCGGCCTCGTAGAGGCGCTGGAGGGCCATCGGGTCCTGCGTGAGGTCGATGCCCTGATCGCGCTTGAACTCGCCCGCGAGCCAGTCGACGACCGCCTTGTCGAAGTTGTCGCCGCCGAGGTGGTTGTCACCCGCGGTCGACTTGACCTCGAAGACGCCGTCGCCGATCTCGAGGACCGACACGTCGAACGTGCCGCCGCCGAGGTCGAAGACGAGGATCGTCTGGTCGCTCTCCTTGTCGAGGCCATAGGCCAGCGACGCGGCGGTCGGCTCGTTGATGATGCGCTTGACGTCGAGCCCCGCGATCTGGCCGGCGTCCTTCGTCGCCTGGCGCTGATCGTCGTTGAAGTAGGCGGGGACGGTGATGACCGCGCTGTCGACCGTGTCGCCGAGATAGGCCTCGGCGTCGGCCTTCAGCTTGCCGAGGATCATCGCGCTGATCTCGGGCGGGCTGTACTGCTTGCCGCCCGCCTCGACACGAGCGTCGCCGTTGGGGCCGGACACGACCTTGTAAGGAACGATCGACTCCTCCTCGCGCACCTCGGCCTCCTTGCGGCCCATGAAGCGCTTGATGGAGAAGATCGTGTTCTGGGGGTTGGTGACCGCCTGACGCTTGGCGACGGTGCCGACGAGACGGTTGCCGTCCTGCGCGAAGGCGACCACGGACGGGGTGGTACGACCACCCTCGACGTTCTCGATCACGGTCGGCTCGCCGCCCTCGAGGACGGCCATACAGGAGTTCGTCGTACCGAGATCGATCCCGATGGTCTTTGCCATGTTGTGAGGTCTCCTTCTGCCTGCTGGTTCTCGCTGGTAGAAATCTGAGTCCGAAGGTAGCAGATTCGTGCCGGAAGGCCGCGCGAGATCTGTGCTCGGACACACAGTCCCAGCGGGTCAGACGACGCGGTGAAGCCCGCGTGCCGAACATAGGTTGGCGGCGATGCACGCGGTCCTTCTCTCGCGACCTCAGGAGGTCACCATGTCTCGCCGCATCGCGGCCTGCGCCTGCGCGCTGGCTCTCGCCGTGCCGGCCGCCGCCTCGGCGATGCCGTCGCACGACCCCGCCGCCTCGCAGGGCGGCACCGTCACCTACGGTGACACCAAGTACGACCTGCAGAACACGCAGGACCTGAACGCCGGCGCTGCCGTCAAGCAGGACCTGAAGCGCCTGCAGGCCGGCCAGACGATCGCCATCGTCAAGCCCGCGGATTCGCCGCGCGCCGCGGTCGTCTCCACCAGCACCGACACCAACGGCTGGCGCATCGCCGCCGTGATCGAGGCCGGCCTCCTCGCCGCCTTCGCCGTCGGGGCGGCCGTCCTCATCACCGGCCGCCAGCATCGCGCTCCCGGAATGGGCACGTAACAGGAGCGCGCTCGAGGGGGGCGGGGTCTGGGGTGGCCCCGCCCCCCTCAGCTTCTGCGGATCGTCTCGGTCCGGTACGGCCGCAGGCCGCGCGCCTTGTAGTTGGGCAGCGCGGCCCTGCTGTCCTGAGTGTTGGTGTGCAGCCACACCCGCGGCGCGAGCTCAAAGCCTCGCCGTAGCGCGTGGGTGAGCAGGTGGCCGCCGAGGCCCTGCCCCTGGAAGGCGGGGACGATGCCGAAGTAGGCGACTTCGACGCTGCGGCGCTCCGGCCGCAGCTCGTAGTACCCGGCGCGCTCGTCGCCCGCGGTCGCCACCCAGGTCTCGACGCGCTCGGCCCACGCCTGCCACTGGTCGTCGGTGCGGCGGCTGTGGTCGGTCCAGTTGTGGTCGCGCCCGACCTCGCCGTAGAACCATCGGCTCACCGCGCCGTCGGGTGGTCGCACGCGCGCGATCTCCACGTCGGCAAGTCGCGGGGGTCCCGCCGGACGGAGTTCCTGCGGATCGTCGAGCTCGAGGTAGGTGATGACGATGGCCACGTGCGCGCTGACAGACTGCCAAGCCGTGAAGGCCGAGCGCGGGACGATGGGGGCGCTGCCGTTCGCGGCGGTCGGGTCGGGCCGGCCGCTCGTGCTCCTCGCGGGCCTGTCCCCGACCACCGGCATCGAGGGCGAGGGCGTGCCGCGCACGATGCTTGGGCCGCTGGCGGAGCTTGCCCAGAGCCGCCGCGTCGTCGTCTTCAACCGGCGCCCGCGGCTCCCGCGCGGCATGACGATGGCCGACTTCGCGAGCGAGCACGCCGCAGGGGTCCGAGAGGGCCTCGGGACGGCGGTCGACGTGGTCGGCGTCTCGACCGGCGGGAGCATCGCGCAGCAGCTGGCGGCCGATCACCCCGACGTCGTCGCCCGGCTCGCGCTCGTCAGCACCGCCTGTCGTCTCGGCGCCGACGGCCGCGCGCTCCAGCGCCGCGTCGCGGCGCGGATTCGCGGCGGGGCGCGGCGCCAGGCGTTCGCGGTCATGGCGGCGGGCCTCGTGCCGCCGCGGCGCGGCCAGATCGCGGCGGCGTGCGCCGCCTGGCTGATCGGCCCGCTCGTCATCCGCGACGCGCAGGGCCTCGACGACATGGCGATGACCATCGAGGCCGAGGACGCCTTCGACCTCGCCGCCCTCAGCCCGATCAAGGCGCGGACGCTGATCGTCGCCGGGGCCGACGACCGCTTCTACGATCGCGAGCTGTTCGAGGAGACGGCGCGGCTCATCCCCGGCAGCGAGCTGCACGTGGTCCCGGGACGCGGGCACGTGACGGTGATGGGCGACCGGGCCGCTCGGTCGGCGCTCGCCTCATTCCTGTCGTGACGGGCACATGCGCCGCAGCGCGCACGCGCGGCAGGCCGGCCGCTGCGCGTGGCAGACGCGGCGGCCGTGGCGCAGCAGGTTGACGTGGAACTCGAGCTCGGCGCCGGGCGGCGTGATCGCGAGCATCTGGTCGTGGAGTCGATCGAACGGCGCGCCCGGCTCGAGCAGGTGCAGGCGCGTGCCGACGCGCGAGACGTGCGTGTCGACGGGCACGTCGCGCAGGCCGTATGCGAAGAGCAGCACGCAGGCCGCGGTCTTGCGGCCTACGCCGGGGAGCGAGCAGAGGTAGGCCTGCGACTCGCCGATCGGCGCGTCGCGCATCCACGCGAGGTCGATCGGGTCGCCGATGGCCTCGAGCATCGCCTTGATGCGCACCGACTTGACCTTCGAGATCCCACCGGGGCGGATCGCCTCCTCGATCTCCTCGACCGGGGCGCCGCGCACCGCCTCCCAGGACAGGAAGCGCTCGCGCAGGCGCAGGAAGGCGACATCGCGGTTGCGGTCGTTGGTCGACTGCGAGAGCACCGTGAGGACGAGCTCGCCGACCGGGTCGCCGTGCGGCGCCATGACCGGGATCCCGTACATCTCGCGCAGGCGCTCGCGCACCGCGCGGACGCGGCGGGCGGTGGGGCGGCGCCAGGGAGGCTTCACGCCGCGGAAGCTACCGAGGGTGGCGGAGGCGGCCACGTGGCCGCCGGAGCCGGGCCCCTCGTCCGTTCTCATATGGTGCGGCGCCCGATGCTGGAGGTCACGCAGCACAACGACACGCTCAACGGCCAGCCCCTGTTCTGGCGTAGCGCGGAAGGGTCCGACCCGCCGGTGCTCTACCTCCACGGCGTGCCGACGAGCTCCGACGACTGGATCCCGTTCCTGGAACGCACCGGCGGCATCGCGCCCGACCTGCCCGGCTTCGGCCGCAGCGGCAAGCGAGGCGACCTGGATTACACGATGGCCGGGTATGACATGTTCGTGGACGCATTCCTGGAGCACGCGGAGGTGGACCGCGTGCGGCTGGTCGTCCACGACTGGGGCGTGGTCGGGCTGCTCTGGGCCCAGCGCTTCCCCGAGCGGGTCGAGCGGCTCGTCATCGTCAACGCCGTCCCGCTGCTCTCCGGCTATCGGTGGCATCCGATCGCGCGCGCCTGGCGCACCCCGCTCGCCGGCGAGGTCGCGATCGGGCTGATGACCGCGTGGGCCGCCCGGAAGCGGCTCCCGGACGTGATCGTCGACCAGGCGTGGCCGCACTTCGACCAGGGCACCCAGCGCGCGATCCTGCGCCTCTATCGGGCGAGTCCCGAGGACGCGCTGGCGCGCGCCGGGCTCGATCTCGGCCGCATCGACTGCCCGACCCTGATCGCGTGGGGCGACCGCGACCGATACATTCCAGGCAGGTTCGCCGAGACCTACGCGAGCGCTCTCGGCGGCGACCCAGAGATTTATCACCTCACCGACGCGGGGCACTGGCCCTGGCTCGACCGTCCCGATGTCATCGATCGCATTACCACGTTCCTGGACGCTTAGCGAAGCGCCCGCCTGGGTGCTCGCGGCGCTCCTCGCTGCGATCTACCTGGTGATCTCGCCGCCGAGCGCCGACCTCGCCGCGCAGACGTACCGGTCGGGCCTCGGGCTCGTGCTGTGGGACGGCGCGTGGTACGGCGGCCATCACGTCCCCGCCTACAGCGTGCTGTTCCCGCCGCTGGCGGCCCTGCTCGGCCCGCAGCTGGTCGGCGCGCTGGCCGCCGTCGCCGCGGCCTGGCTGTTCCAGCGCCTGGTCGACGGGCTCGAGGGCGCGCGCGTCGCCTCGCTGTGGTTCGCCGTGGGCACCGCGACCACGCTGCTCACCGGCCGCCTGACCTTCGCGCTGGGCGTCGCCGTCGGGCTCGCCGCGCTGGTGGTCGCCAAGCGCGGGCTGTGGGCCGCCGCCTCCGTGCTGGCCGTCATGACCAGCCTCGCCAGCCCCGTCGCCGGCGCGTTCGTCGCGCTGGCCGCCGCCGCGTGGTGGGTCGCCAAGCGCGGCTGGCCTCCGCTGGCGGTCGGCACCGCCGCGATCGTCCCGGTGGCGGCGACCACGATCGCCTTCCCCGAAGGCGGAACCTTCCCGTTCGTCCCGTCGAGCTTCTGGCCGTCGCTGGCCGCCGTGGTCGCGTTGTCGATCACGGTGCCGCGCGAGGCGCGCATCATCCGCGCCGGCGTCGCGCTCTACGCGCTGGCGATGGTCGCGAGCTTCGCCGTGGCCACGCCGATGGGCGGCAACGTCGTGCGGCTCGGCGCCCTGTTCGCGGGCCCCGTGCTCGCGGGCCTGCTGTGGACGCGCGACCGGCGCGCGCTCGCGCTGCTCGCGCTGCCGCTCGTCTACTGGCAGTGGGTCGCGCCGGTGGACGACTGGGCGCGCGCCGCGAGCGACCCGTCGGTGCACCAGCGCTACTACGCCGGGCTGATCGGCTACCTCGGCACGCGCGAGGGCGGGCCGTTCCGGGTCGAGATCCCGTTCACCGACAACCACTGGGAATCGCGCTGGGTCGCGCCGCGCATCCCGCTCGCGCGCGGCTGGGAGCGCCAGGTCGACCGGCAGCGCAACTCGCTGTTCTATGACGACGAGCCGCTCACGCCGTGGCGCTACGAGAACTGGCTCGATAACAACGCCGTGAAGTACGTGGCGCTGCCCGACGCGCCGCTGGACTACTCCGCCCAGGGCGAGGCGCGGCTCGTCCGCTCCGGGCTGCCCTATCTGCGACAGGTCTGGCACGACGCCCATTGGCGCGTCTTCGCGGTCGAGCACCCGCGCCCGCTGGCCAGCGGGGCCGCCCGGGTCACCAGCATCACCGCCCAGCAGGTTCGCCTCTACGCGCGGCGGACCGGGAGCGTCGACCTGCGCGTGCGATTTACGCCGTACTGGAACATCGCGTACGGCCGCGGCTGCGTCGAGCAGGGCGAGTTCGGCTGGACTCGGCTGCTGGTCGACAAACCGGGCCGGATCGTGCTCGATACCCGCTTCGCGATCGGGCGCGTCAGGGCCGATTCGCCCCGGTGCACGCGCGGGGTCAAAGCACCGAAAACGGAAAGTTGATTCCTGTTAGGTGTGGTTAGCCGTCCTTCCGGGGAACCGGAGGGGTTATTAGGATGAGTTGAACCGATGTTGGCTCGCGCCCGCTCTCTCCAGGCGCGGTTCCTGCCCCACGGCATCCTCGATGTCCTCCGGCAGGTGCTGTTGTTCGCCGCCGCTTACTACGCCTACCGCCTCGTGCGGGGCTGGATGGACGACCCCAATGGGGCCGCGACGGCGTTCGACAACGCGCGCCACATCATCCACTTCGAGCAGACGATGGGCTTCTTCGTGGAGCCGAGCGTGCAGGCGTGGGCTTCGACGAAGCCGGCCATCATCGACTTCGCGAGTTGGGTCTACCTCAATTGCCAGTCGTCGGTGACCGTCGGCGCGCTGGTCTTCCTCTACCTCTTCCACAACAAGAACTTCTACTTCGTCCGCAACATGTTCGTGGTGGCCATGGCCATCGCGCTCGTCGGCTACGCGGTCATGCCGACCGCGCCGCCGCGCTTCTTCCCGGAGTGGGGCTTCCTGGATTCGGTCGCCGACTTCACGGGCGTCAGCCACGACTCGGTGGCGGTCAACGCGCTGTTCAACCCGTATGCCGCGATACCGTCGATGCACGTGTGCTTCGCGCTCATGCTCGGCGTCACGTTCGCGCGCGTGTGCAAGCACCGCGTTTCGCGCGTCCTCTGGGCCCTCTACCCCCTGCTCGTCACCTTCGTCATCGTTGCCACCGGCAACCACTTCCTCTCCGACGCGATGCTCGGCGCGCTGACCGCCGCCGTGTCCGCCTGGGTCGCCGCCCGGCTCGCCCGCGTCCGCCCGCAGGTGTGGGCGTTCAGCCCGGCCAGCGCCTGATGTCGACCCCTGCCGAGACCCCGCGGCGGCCGCGGCGCCGCGAACCCGGCGTGCGCCGCGAGGCGGTGCGCAACAGGCTCATCGAATCGCGCCTGACGCCGAACGCGATCTCGCTCACCGGCCTGGTGCTGAACGTGGGCGCGGCGGCGCTCGTGTGGCAGGAGTACTTCGTCTGGGGCGGCATCGCGTTCATCATCGGGTCGATCTGCGACACGCTCGACGGGCGCTACTCGCGCATGTCGGGCAAGGGCACGCAGTTCGGCGCCTTCCTGGACTCGACGCTCGACCGCATCGAGGAGGGCATCGTGCTCACCGCGGTCGCCGCGGTGTTCGCGAAGGACGGCAAGGACTTCGCGGCGGCGGCCGTCGTCGTCGCGGTGCTCGCGTCGCTCATGGTCAGCTACACGAGGGCGCGCGCCGAGGCGCTCGGCGTCGAGTGCAAGGTCGGCATCGCGAGCCGCGCGGTGCG
>DATFRW010000117.1:0-2499 GCA_035262945.1 Solirubrobacteraceae bacterium | reverse complement strand
CGGCGAGATGAAGCACGGCCCGATCGCGCTCCTCGACGAGTCCACGCCGGTGGTGACCGTCGCCACCGATTCGCCGGTGCTCGAGAAGGTCGTCTCCAACATGCAGGAGGTCCGCGCGCGCGGCGCGCACGTCGTCGCCGTGGCGACCGAGGGCAACCAGATGATCGGCGAGCACGCCGAGTCGGTCATCCGCGTGCCGGACACCGACTGGATGCTCCAGCCGCTGCTGGCCGTGATCCCGCTGCAGCTGCTCGCCTATCGCATCGCGCGCCGCCGCGGGCTGAACGTCGACCAGCCGCGCAACCTGGCCAAGACGGTCACGGTCGAGTGATCTGAGGGGCGCCTCGTCGCCCCTGGCGGCACCCGCCGGTGCCGGCCGTGCCGAGCACGGCTCGGCCACCGGCGTGCACCGCCAGAAACGACGATCCGCGCCTCATATCACTCGACCGCCCTGCTTGAATCCCGGCCGTGATCGGCCTCGACCTCCTCGAGATCGACCGGCTCGAGCAGGCGCTCGCGCGTAGGCCCGGCCTCGCGGAGCGGCTGTTCACCGACGCCGAGCGCGCCTATGCCGCCAGCCAGGGGCGCCCGGCGCAGCACCTCGCCGCGCGCTTCTGCGCCAAGGAGGCGGTCAGCAAGGCGCTGCGGATGGACGTCCTGAGGCCGCGCGACATCGAGGTGCAGGGCGGGGGCGCCGGGCCGCCGCGCGTCGTCCTGTACGGCGACGTCGCGGCGCGCGCGCAGGAACTGGGCGTCAGCGTCGAGATCTCGCTCACGCACACGCGCACGACCGCGGGCGCCGTGGCGGTGGCGCGGTGACGCTTCCGACGTGGCTGCAGGGCCTGCCGGACCCGGACCGCATGCGGGCGACCGACGCGTGGGCGATCGAGCAGCGCGGGATCCCCGGCATCGAGCTGATGGAGCGCGCCGGTCGCGGGCTGGCGGACCTCGTCGCCGAGGTCGTACCGAGCGGCGCGATCGCGGTGGTCTGCGGAAAGGGCAACAACGGCGGCGACGGGTACGTCGCGGCGCGGCTGCTGCGCGAGGGCGGCCGCGACGTCCGGGTCCTCGCGATCGCCCCCGTCGAGGAGCTGCGCGGCGACGCGCGCGCGAGCGCGGAGCGCGTCAGCGACATCGAGCCGTTCCACGTGCCACGGGTCGACGGCTGCGCCGGCGCGGTCGACGCGCTCCTCGGGACGGGGTTCAGCGGCGTGCCGCACGGGCCCGTCGCGCAGGCGATCGCGGCACTCAACACTTCCGGTGCGGCGGTCGTCGCGGCGGACGTGCCGAGCGGCGTCGACGCGGCCAGCGGCATGGTTGAGGGAGACGCCGTGCGCGCGACCGCGACCGCCACGTTCGCGGCGGCCAAGCCGGGGCTATGGATCGATCCGGGCAAGTCGCGCGCCGGCACGGTCCGCGTCGTCGACATCGGGATCCCGCCCGGCGCGCCGGTCCCGGAGCCCGACATCGGCCTCATCGAGGACGCGCCGCTGCTCGCCGCGCTGCCGTCGCGCGCGGCCGGCTGGACGAAGTTCACCAGCGGACACGTCCTCGTCGCGGGCGGTTCGCGCGGGCTGACCGGCGCGCCGAGCCTCGCCGCCGAGGCGGCGCAGCGCGCCGGCGCCGGCTACGTGACCGCGTGCGTGCCCGCGTCGCTGCAGACGATCTTCGAGATCCGGCTGCTCGAGGTGATGACGCGCGGCCTGCCAGACGACGACGGCTCGCACACCGCGGCGGGCGTGAACGAGGTGCTGGAGCTGGCACGGCGCGGCGGGGCGCTCGTGGTCGGGCCCGGCATCGGCCGCACCGGCGGGGCCTTCGCGTTCGCGCGCGAGCTGCTTGCGCGCGCCGAGGTGCCCGTCGTGCTCGACGCCGACGGGCTCAACGCCCACGCCGGCGACCTTGGAGCGCTGGCTGCGCGGCCCTTCCCGACGATCCTCACGCCGCACGAGGGCGAGCTCGCGCGGCTGCTCGACACCGGCTCGGATGCCGTGAAGGCGCGGCGGCTCGAGCACGTGCGCGCGGCCGCCGCGGCCGCGCAGGCGATCGTCGTGCTGAAGGGCGACGACACGCTCATCGCCGACGCGGACGGGCGAGTTGCCGTCAGCCCCGGCGCCACCGCTGCGCTGGCCACCGCCGGCACCGGCGACGTGCTCAGCGGCGTCATCGCCGCGGTGCTCTCGCGCAGTCTCGACCCCTTCATGGCCGCGTGCGCGGGCGTGCGCCTGCACGCGCACGCGGGGATCCGCGCCGCGCGCGAGAGAGGCGTCGACAGCGTCATCGCCCGCGATGTCATCGAGGCGATCTCCTACACGTTGTAACAGTGTGCCCAACCGAACCATGACCGGCGCGACGCGTCGCTAGCGTCCAGTCGATGAACGATGACGCGATCGTCGTCGAAGGCCTCGAGAAGTCCTACGGCTCCGTGCACGCGCTGTGCGGCGTCGACTTCGCCGCGCGCAGCGGGAGCGTGCTCGGTTTGCTGGGGCCCAACGGCGC
>DATFRW010000116.1:0-27421 GCA_035262945.1 Solirubrobacteraceae bacterium | reverse complement strand
CTACCGTCGAGGCAGCCGAGGGCGAGCAGGGGCGCCTGCGCGGGCTGCGCACGAAGGGGCCCGACGGCGAGGACAGGCTCGACGTCGACGCCTGCTTCGTGTTCATCGGCGCGTCGCCGCGCACCGACTGGCTCGAGGGCGTCGTCGCGCGCGACGACCGCGGGTTCATCGTCGCCGGCCTCGACGTGCGCGCCGACGGCTGGCCGCTCAAGCGCGAGCCCTACCCGCTCGAGACGAGCGTTCCCGGGATCTTCGTGGCGGGCGATGTGCGGGCGCGCTCGATCAAGCGCGTCGCGAGCGCGGTCGGCGAGGGCTCGATGGCCGTCTCGCTCGTCCACCAGTATCTGGTCGACGCATGAGCACTACCGCCATCTCACTGGCCGACCTGCGCACCGTCGATCTCTTCGACGACCTCACCGAGGCCGAGCTCGAGCCGTGGGTCGCCGCCGCCTATCCGCGCGAGGCGCAGCCCGGCGACGCCCTCGCCGAGCAGGGCCAGGCGCCCGCCGAGGTGATCCTCCTGCTCGAGGGAACCGCCCAGGCGCTCTTGATCGAGCCCGATCGCACCGAGCGCGTCGGCGGCCGCCACCGCGCGCCGACGTGGATGGGCGCGATCGCGGCGCTCACCGGCGGCCCGCTGGGCGTGCGCATGGTCGCCGAGACGCCGTGCCGGATGGCGCTCATCCCCGTCGAGGACTTCCGCCGGCTCGCGCTCGCCCACCCCGCGGTGCACGAGCGGGTCATGCAGCAGGTGACCCCGGTGCTTGGACGCCTGGCCGCGATCGAGCAGAACCGCGAGCGGCTGGCCTCGCTGGGCACGATGGCCGCCGGCCTCGCCCACGAGCTCAACAACCCGGCCGCCGCGGCGCAGCGCGCGGCCGCGCAGATGGCCGAGGCGCTCGAGGTGGTCAGCTCGACGATCCGGCGCTTCGTCGACGCCGGGATGGAGCGCGAGCAGGCCGCCGAGCTCGTGACGCTGCACCAGCAGGCGATCGACGGCGCGAACAGCCGCACCGTCCTCGACGCGCTCGACGCCGCCGACGCCGAGGACGCGCTCACCGAGCGCCTGGAGGACCTCGGCGTCCCTGAGCCGTGGCGGCTCGCCGAGCCGCTCGCGAGCGCGGGCGTCGACGAGGCGTGGCTTGCACGGGTCGCCGAGCTGGCCGGGCCGGCGACGGACGCGGCGGTGGGCTGGGTCGCCGCGACGCTGACCGCGCGCGGGCTCGCGAAGGAGCTCGAGGAGTCGACGCGCCGGATGTCCGACCTCGTCACCGCGATGAAGTCCTACGCGTACGTCGACCGTGGCGAGCTCGTCGAGGTCGACCTGCACGAGGGCCTCGAGACGACGCTCGTCGTCCTGCGCCACAAGCTCAAGCACACGGCGATCGAGCTCGTGCGCGAGTACGACCGCACGCTGCCGAAGCTGACGGTCCGCGCCTCGGAGCTCAACCAGGTGTGGACGAACCTGCTCGACAACGCGATCGACGCGCTCGGCGACAAGGGCACGATCACCATCGTCACGCGGCGCGACGGCCCCGGGGTCGCGGTCGAGGTCTCCGACGACGGCCCCGGCATCCCGCCCGAGCTGCGCGAACGCATCTTCGACTCGTTCTTCACCACCAAGGACGTCGGCCAGGGCACCGGCATCGGCCTCGCGACAGCCCGGCGCATCGTGTCCGATGGCCACAGCGGTTCGCTCACCGTCGACTCCGAACCCGGCCGGACGACGTTCCGCGTCTGGCTCCCCCTCACCCCAGGATCCTGAACCCATGCCCAACTGCACCCATCTCGATCACGTCCACATCACCGAGCTGCCCGAGGAGGTCGCGGGCTGCGTCGACTGCCTGGCCACGGGCGGCAAGTGGCTGCACCTGCGCATCTGCCTGGAGTGCGGGCACGTCGGGTGCTGCGACGACTCTCCCAACCGTCACGCGAGCGCGCACGCCGCGGCCACCAGCCACCCGATCATCCGGTCGCTCGAGCCCGGCGAGCGCTGGTCGTGGTGCTATGTCGACGAGCTCGGGATGATCATCCCCGAGGTCCAGGGGACGACCCGCATCCCGCCCTCGCCGCTGCTCAGCTGAGCGCCTCCAGCGCGCGGTCGACGTCCGCCTCGGTCGTATAGAGGTGGAACGAGGCGCGCAGCCGTCCCGCTCGCACCGACGCACGCACGCCGGCGGCCTCGAGCTTGACGGCCGCGTCGGGCACGTCGAGCGCGACGATCGCCGAATCGCCCGGCGGCAGCCCGAGCCCCTCGCGGAAGCGGTTGGCGAGCGCGAGGTCGTGCGCGCCGATCGCCTCGACGCCGGTCGCCGCGAGCAGCTCCAGCGCGGGCGCGGCGCCCGCCCAGCAGAACCACGCCGGCGAGACGTCGAACCGGCGGGCGTCGCTCGCCAGCCGCAGCGGCGTGCCGTAGATCGAGTCCCACGGGTCCTCGCCGGCGTACCAGCCGGCGGCGTGGGGAAGGGTCGCGTCGAGGTGGTCCGGCGCCATTGCGAGGAACGCCGCCCCGCGCGGCGCGAGCAGCCACTTGTAGGCCCCGGCGACGACGAAGGCGAACCGCGTCGCGTCGACCGGGAGCCAGCCGCAGGCCTGCGTCGCGTCGAGGAAGACCGGCGCACCGTGATGCCCGGCGGCGTCGGAGAGGGCGTCGAGGTCCTGGACCCAGCCGTCGCTCGAGTGCGCCGCACTGACCGCGACGAGCGCGGTGCGGGCATCGATCGCATCGGTCACCCGCTCGCGCGGCACGACCTTCACCCGCACCCCGCGCGACTCCTGCGCCAGGAACGGGAAGAGGATCGAGGTGAAATCCCCCTCCGCGCAGAGGACCTCGGCGCCGCGCGGCAGGCTCGCCGCCAGCAGCCCGGCGAACGCCGATACCTGGCTGCCGATCGCGACGCGCGCGGCCGGGACGCCGACGAGCGTCGCAAACGCCGCGCGGGCGCGGGCGATGTCGGCGTCGAAGCGCTTGGCGTCGAGCGTCCCGGCGGCCCAGGCGTCCTGGACCTCCCGGAGCGCGCGCATCGAGGCGGCCGGCGGCAGGCCCATCGTGGCGGTGTCGAGGTACGTGCCGGTAGGCGCGAACTCGGGGCGTGCGGCTGCGATGGGGTTGGCGTCCGTGAGCAGCATGGTGCCACGATGCCACGTGGGGTACTAAAGCGCCACTGAGAGTTCTTTGCCCATCGTAAGATGTCGCTTTATGCTCGATCTTCGCCGCCTACGCGTGCTGCGCGCGATCGCCCGCGAGGGATCCATGGCCGGCGCGGCCCGCGCGCTCGACTACACCCAACCCGCGATCGGCCATCACGTCCGGCGCCTGGAGGCCGAGGTCGGAACGCCGCTGGTCGTACGCGACGGCCGCGGCGTGCGGCTGACGCCCGCCGGCGCCGCGCTCGCCGCGAGGGCCGACGCGATCCTGGCCGGCGTCGAGGCCGCACACGAGGAGGTCGCCGCCATCGCGGGCCTACGCGAGGGCCGCGTGCGCCTCGTCGCCTTCCCCAGCGGCAGCGCGACCATCGTCCCGGCGGCGCTGGCCGCGCTGACGAAGCGCCACCCGGGCCTCGAGGTCACGCTCGCCGAGGCCGAGCCGCCGGAGTCGCTCGAGTTGCTGCGCGCGGGGGAGTGCGACGTCGCGCTGGCGTTCGAGTACCCCGGCGTGGAGGTCGACGAGGGCTCGGGCCTGGTCAAGCGCCCGCTCGCCGTCGACCCGCTGCACGCCGTCCTGCCCGCCGATCACCCGCTCGCCGCGCAGCGCCGCGTCGACCTGCGCCGCCTGCGCGACGCGACCTGGATCGCCGGCTGCCCGCGCTGCCGCGGCCACCTCGTGCACCTGTGCGCCGAGGCAGGCTTCGCGCCGCGGATCGCCTACGCGACCGACGACCACGTGGCGGTCCAGGCGATGGTCGGCGCCGGCCTCGGCGTCGCGCTCCTGCCCGGCCTCGTGCTCGATGTCGTCCACCGCGACGACGTCGTCGTGCGCCCGGTAACCCGGTCGCCGACGCGAACGGTGACTGCCGTGACCACCGAAGGCGCCGCCGCGATCCCCGCGGTGGCCGCGCTGCTGACCGCGCTCGCCGAGGTCGCCGCAACCCGCGCGCCCGCGCGGGCAGCGGCGTAAGGTGGCCGGGAGAGCCGCGCCATGCGCCTGGTGCTGAACATCATCTGGTTCGTCCTTGCGGGGCTGTGGCTGGCCATCGGCTACGCGCTCGCGGCGCTCATCTGCTTCATCCTCATCATCACGATCCCGTTCGGCATCGCGGCGCTGCGGATCGCCGTCTACGCGCTGTGGCCGTTCGGCAAGACCGTGGTCAAGCGCGCCGACGCCGGCATCGCCTCGGGCATCGGCAACGTCATCTGGTTCGTGCTCTGCGGCTGGTGGCTCGCGCTCGGCCACCTCGTCACCGGTGTCCTGCTCTGCCTGACCATCATCGGGATCCCGCTGGGGCTCGCGAACTTCAAGCTCATCCCGGTCTCGCTGCTGCCGCTCGGCCGGGAGATCGTCGACATCAAGTCCGTGACATCTCCCATGGGGCCTGGGGCAGTGGGCGGCCAGTCTCGAGCAGCGACTTGAGGTTGGAGAGCACGGCGGCCCAGCCGGTGGACGCCGCCTGGCGCTCAGCCTCGTCGCTGAGGTTCTCGTGGGTGACGGTCAGGCGGACGATCTCGCCGTATGGCTCGACGTCGAAGGTGACCTGGCTCGGCTCGGCGCCGTCGACGCCCTGAGGGTCGGTCCAGGTCGTGACCAGGCGCCGCGGCGGGTCGCTCTCGACCACGGTGCCGACAACGTCGGCGATGCCGCTGCCGTCGGTGCGCCGGTGCTCCCACGCCGACCCCGCCTGCCAGTCCGAGACGTTGCTGTGGCCCCAGTACAGCGCGGTGAGCTCCGCGTCGGTCAGCGCCTCCCAGACCCGCTCGGGCGAGCTCTCGATGTAGGTCGTGTACACGAATGTCGGCTTGTCAGTCATGTCGTCCTCCGCTCGTCGCTTGATGGCGCTCAGCGTCCGCAGGCGCGGGACCTCGAAGCGCTCGATCCACCGCTCCTGGATCTCGTTGAGGGGCACGGGGTTGAGGTAGTGGAGCTTCCGGCGGCCCTGCCGCACGGTGGTCACGAGGTTCGCGGCCTCCAGCACGCCAAGGTGCTGCGTAGCCGACTGGCGCGCCATGCCGATCCCGTCACAGAGCTCACCGAGCGTTTGACCGTTCTTCGCCCGCAGCCGGTCGAGCAGCTCGCGCCTGGTCGGGTCCGCGAGCGCCTTGAACACGTCGTCCATCACACTGTCCAGCCATTATGCAGGTGATTACCTGCATGTCAAGCGAACGGCGCGGAAGGCGCCTTGACTTCAAGTCGGCTTGAAGGTGCACCGTTGCGGTATGGAACACCTGCCTATCGCCTGCTCGCTGAGCGCGACCGAGCTCCCGGTGCGCCGGGAGCAGATGGCCGCGCTCGGGCGCGATGCCCTGCTGCGCGCGCGCGTGGAATCCGCCCACGCCGAGCTGCGCTTCGCGGCCGAGCGCGGGATCCACGCGCGCGTGCTCGCCTTCGCCGCGGCCGAGAGCGAGTGCTGCGCCTTCCTGACCATGCGCGTCGATGCCGTCCCCGGCGCGGTGGTGCTCAGCATCGACGCGCCCGAGGGCGCCGAGCCCGTGCTGTGCGAGCTCGTCGAGGCGTTCACGCCGCGGCAAGCCCCGGCGACGGAGCGCCGAGCGGGAAGGTGACGCCGGTCAGCTGCTCTGAGCTGACCCAGAGGCGACGCGCCACGTCCTCGTCCTGCGCGGCGCGCGACCGGCCGACGAGCTTCGGTGCGCCGCGCTGCTCCATGAAGCCGCCGGGGCCGGCGAAGCTGTTGCCGGGGATGTCGGCCACCGCCGCGTAGAGGGTCGGCAGCGCGCCGCCGTCCTCGTCCTGGGCGAACAGCCGGTTGCCGAGTGCGCTCACGCGATCCATGCTGCCGCGCCCGCTGTGGAACTGCAGGTTCGTCGCGGCGTAGCCCGGGTGCGCGGCCATGGCGAGGACCGGCGAGCCCGCCGCGGTCAGCCGCCGCTGCAGCTCGCTCGTGAACAGCAGGTTGGCGAGCTTCGACTGGCCGTACGCGCGCCACGCCTTGTACGGCTTGTGCTCCCAGTTGAGGTCGTCGAAGTCGATCCGCCCGAAGCGGTGGCCGGTCGAGGACACGGTCACGACGCGGCCCGTCACGCGCGGGAGCAGGAGGTTCGTCAGGGCGAAGTGCCCCAGATGGTTGGTCCCGAACTGCAGCTCGAAGCCGTCGGCGGTGCGGCCCAACGGCGGCACCATGACGCCGGCGTTGTTGAGGAGGAGGTCGATGTCGCCGTCCCACCCGCCCGCGAACTCGCGGACCGAGGCGAGATCGGCGAGGTCGAGGCGGCGCACCTCGGTCGTGCCGGGCGTGGCGTCGGCGGCTGCCCGGCCCTTTTCCGTATCGCGCACGGCGAACACGACACGGGCGCCCGCGCCTGACAAAGCGCGCGCGGCTGCGCGCCCGATGCCGCTGTTGGCGCCGGTGACGATCGCGGTCCGGCCGGTCATGTCGGGAAGGCTCTTGATGCCGAAAGTAGTCATGAGCAACAATGTAGACATCAGCAACAATGATGTCAACGGCAACATCTGATCGCTAGGCTCTCTCTCGTGGCCGATCGCCCCTACCACCATGGCAACCTCCGCGCGGCGCTGCTCGAGCAAGCCGAGCGCACCGTGCGCGAGCAGGGCGCCGACCGGCTCTCGCTGCGCGAGCTCGCGCGGCAGGTCGGCGTCAGCCACGGTGCGCCGCGCCGCCACTTCCCCGATCGCCAGGCGCTGTTCGACGCGCTCGCCGAATCGGGCTTCGATCGCCTCGGCGACGAGCTCCGGCGGGCCGTCGACGCCGCCGGCGAGGGGTTCGAGCCACGGCTGCGCGCCTCCGCCGCGGCCTACGTCCGCTTCGCCACGCGCGACCCCGCGCTGCTCGAGCTGATGTTCGCGGGCAAGCACCGCGAGCACGCCGACGCCCTCGACGCCGCCGCCGAACGCGCCTTCGCGGTGCTGCTCGACGTGATCCTGCAGGGCCAGGCCGAGGGCGTCCTCGAACGGGGCGACCCCGAGCGCGTCGGCCTCGTCCTCTTCGCGACGATGCAGGGGATCGCCGCGCTCGTCACCGGCGGCATGGTCGACGAGGGCCAGCTCGACGGCCTCGTGGACGACGCGATCACGCACTTCGTGCGCGGCTCGCGCGCGGCGGCCTGACCCGGCATATACGGTTCCCTTATGTCGCTTCTCGGGTTCGGCCAGCCGCAGACCGGCGTGTTCCAGATGGCCTACGTCGTCGAGGACATCGAGGCGAGCATGCAGCGGTGGATCGAGCAGCTCAACGTCGGGCCGTGGTTCCTGCTGCCGCACTTCACCGGGGTGCGCCCGACCTATCGCGGCGAGCCCTCCGAGGCGGACGTTGCCCTCGCCATGGCGCACGCCGGGCACATGCTCGTCGAGCTCATCCAGCTCAACGACGACAAGCCGTCAGTGTGGCGCGAGCGCTCCGGCTTCCACCACTTCGGCGTCGGCACGCTCGACTACGACGGCGAGCGTGCGCGCCACCAAGAGCAGGGCCACGAGCTCGTCTACGAGGCGTACGTGCCGACCGGCGGGCGCGTCGGCTACGTGGACACCACCGCCGAGCTCCCGGGCTACGTCGAGATCATCGAGATGGACCCCGCCACGGACGCGGCGTTCACGCGCTTCTACGCGCAGTCGCTGGCCTGGGACGGCAGCGACCCCATCAGGCCGTTCGCCTGATCCGCGGGAAGCGATCGGCGAACCGCGCGTCATGCACTGCATGACGCGAAGCGAGCAGGACGAAAGCGCGCGCGCGGCGCTGCTGCCGCAGGCCGACGCGAGCTCCCTCGTCGACGCCGAGGAGCTCGAGGCCAAGGTCAAGGAGATGTACGCAGCGGTCGCGCGCGAGGAGAAGGCCGAGCTGCACTTCGAGGTGGGGCGGCCCGTCGCCGAGCGCCTCGGCTACCCGCCCGACCTCCTCGATGCCATCCCGGAGGAGGCGCTGGCCTCGTTCGCCGGCGTCGGCTACCACCTCGACCTGGTGAACCTCGCCCCGGGCGACACCGTCCTCGACCTCGGCTCGGGGTCGGGCACCGACGTGTTCTGCGCGGCGGTGCGCGTCGGCAAGACCGGCGACGTCGTCGGCGTCGACTTCACGCCCGAGCAGCTCACCAAGGCGACAAGGCTGCGCGACCGCGACGGCTTCGGCCAGGTCGAGTTCATCGAGTCGCGCATCGACGACCTGCCGTTCGCCGACGACACCTTCGACGTGGTGATCTCGAACGGGGTCATCAACCTGTCGGTGGTCAAGAGCCGCGTGTTCGCCGAGGCCGCACGCGTCCTGCGCCCGGAGGGGCGCCTGGCCGTCGCCGACATCGTCAGCGGCAAGCCGCTGAAGGAGCGCACGCGGCGCAACGTCGAGCTGTGGGCGGCGTGCATCGCCGGCGCGATCCCGCGCGACAACTACACAAAGACGATCGAGGCGACGGGCTTCGCCATCGACGAGATCCGCCGCAACGACTACGAGTTCGTCTCGGACCGCGCGCTCGAGGCGTGCAGCACCTACGACGTGCAGAGCGTCTCGGTCGGCGCGACCTACTCGGGAAGCGATCGTGGAGAGCTTGCCCGCGGCCCGGCGACGTGAGAGGTTCGTGAGCCGCGTGCCGGCCGATCATCACAGCGAGTACCTCGCGAGGACCCTCGAGGCGCTGACGCCCGAGGGCCACGAACGGGTCGATCAGCTCCTCGACCAGCTCGCCGAGGTGGTTGGCGACCGCGAGTGGCTCGTGCGGTTCGCCAAGGCGCGCAGGACGGAGGCGGACCTCGGCCGCCCGGACCGCGCGAGCGGCGCCGACCCCGGGCTGATGCTCAGCCGGGACGAGCTCTACGCGCTGCTGGCGGGGTTCAAGACCATCCGCGACGAGGAGCCGCTCGACGATGTCGGCGACTGGGCCAACGCCGTGGTCGCGCTCCTCGAGGACGAAAAGGCAGCGCTCCCGGACTGATCCCGGCTCTCACCCCGGCCCGTGGCGCATCGGCTCGAACGGCGCGTCGCCCTCCCTGGTCTCCGCGGCCAGCTCGTGGTCGCTCGGCTGTCCGGGGCGCGCGATCAGGTAGATGAGCGCGCCGATGAACGGCACGATCAGCACGAGCAGCGCCCACAGCACCTTCGACGAGGCGCGCAGGTCCGGGCGTCGCACGAGGTCGACGAGCACGAGCACCCAGATGAGCAGCAGCACGACTCCGATCAATGTGGCCAGCAGCACGCTGTGCCTCCCCTCGAGTGGTGGAGGCCGACCATATCGGCCACGGACGGCCGCGGCGAAACTGAGCGGTGAGTTTCAAGCCCGCGCGGCGTCATGACGCGTGATGACGGAGACGACCGTGAGTGAACAGACCCTCGCCCGCGCGCGCGCCGGGGACGAGGACGCGTTCCGCGAGCTGACCGATCCCTACCGGCGTGAGCTCCAGCTCCACGCCTACCGGATCGTCGGCTCGACGCAGGACGCCGAGGACCTGCTCCAAGAGACGCTGCTCGCCGCATGGCGCGGCCTCGAGCGGTTTCAGGGCCGCGCGTCGGTCCGCGCCTGGCTGTACCGGATCGCGACCAACCGCTCGCTCGATGCCCTTCGCGCCAGCCGGCGCCGCCCCGAGGACCTGCTGCGCCTGACCGAGGTGCCGGCCCCGACGCGCCGCAGCGAACCGATCTGGCTCGAGCCCTACCCCGACGTCCTGCTCGCCGGCATCCCCGACGACGCCCCCGGGCCCGCGGCGCGCTACGAGGCCAAGGAGGCGATCGGGCTGGCGTTCATCGTCGGCCTGCAGCACCTCCCGGCGCAGCAGCGCGCGGTGCTCGTGCTGCGTGACGTCCTCGGCTTCCGCGCCGCCGAGGTCGCGACGATGCTCGAGACCACCGAGCCCTCGGTCAACAGCCTCCTGCAGCGCGCGCGTGCGGCCTTCGACTCGCGCCTGCCCGCCGCCGGCCGCGAACGCGCGCCGCTCCCGAACTCCAAGCTCGAGCGCGACGTCGTCGGCAGCTTCGCCGACGCGTTCGACGCGGGCGACATCGACGCCGTCGTCGCCCTGCTGACGGACGACGCCTGGCTGACGATGCCGCCCGAGCCGTTCGAGTACCAGGGGCCCACCGCGATCGGCGGATTCCTCCGCGACCGCGACGTCCGGCGTGGCGCACTGCTGCGGCTGGTGCCGACGCGCGCGAACGGCCAGCCGGCCTTCGCGTGCTACCTCCCGGCCGCCCGAGACGCGATCGCGCGGCCCTACGGGCTCGTCGTCCTCACCCTGGAGGGCAGCCGCATCTCCGCGATCACCTGGTTCGCCGACAGCGGCGTCTTCCCGCATTTCGGGCTGCCGCGGGCGCTGCGCTAGTCGTCGAGGCTGCCCATCGTCAGGTTGACGATGGTGCCCGTCATGCCGCTCGCCTTGTCGGACGCCATGAAGGCCGCCGTGTTCGCCACCTCCTCGAGCGCCATGACACGCCGCGGGTGCGTCGTGCCGGCGAGGTACGCCTGGAACTGCTCCCAGGTCATGCCCAGCGCCTCGGCCTTCGTGTCGAAGACCTCCCTCATCGTGTCCGTCTCAGGCATGCCGTGCGGTCGCAGGCCGACAACGCGGATGCCCCGAGGTGCGAGCTCCGCCGACAGGTCGCGCGTGAGCGCCTCCTTTGCGGCGTGTGCGGGACCGTAGCCGCCGTTCAGGTGCGAGCCCATCCGCGCGGGGAGCGCGGTGACGGTCATGATCACGCCCGACCCGTTCGGGACCATGTGCCTCGCCGCCAGTCGCGCGGTCAGGAAGTACGACCTCGTGTAAGCGGCGATCGGCCGGGAGAACTGCTCGAGATCCATCTCGACGAGCGGGACGCCCAGGATCTCGGTGTCCGCGATCCCGACCGCGTTGAACGAGATGTCGACGTGGCCCGCCTTGTCGATCACGGACCGCAGATGCTCGTCCACCGCCCGCTCGTCGAGCGCGTCGACCGCTGCCGCCTCGCCCGACCCGATGTCCTCCACGACGGCCTGGACCGGCGCCGCCCTGTGCCCGGTCAGGAACACGTCGGCCCCCTCGGAGGCGAACGCTCGCGCGACGGCGCTCCCGATCGCGCCGCCCGCCCCGTAGATCACTGCCACCTTGTCCTGCAACAACATTTCGGCTCCTGTCTGTAGTTGGCGTGCCGGTGGTTGAGGCGTCTGCCGCGACAGGAACTGAGCGGCGAATTTCGGGCCCCTCGGGTACAGTCGGCGCCGGCGCCCCTTTCGCGCCCAACCTCCGGCGGCCCGCCCCAGCCGGGCCCACCAGGAGGCAAAGGGAGGCTCACCTCTCGGAGGGACGGACCATCGTCGATCGTGCCGCCCTTTCGGGCCGCTGGGGAGCCGGGAGGGGCCGCAGGAGGCGACGATGACCAAACAGGCCGACTTCAAGCGCCGCGTACGCGCGCGCATGGCCAAGACCGGCGAGTCCTACACGGCGGCGCGGGCGCAGCTCCTCGCCGATCCCGAGCGGACGCTGCACGTCACGAACGGCGATTCGACGGTCGCCGGCCTCGCCCGCACGGGGCTCGCCGAACACATCGTCCCGTGGCGCGACATGCTGCACGAGGGCCCGGTCCCCGCCGTAAGCGACAGCGAGCTGCGCCGCGTCCGCGCCGCCTTCCTCGCCGAGCACGAGATCGATCGCGGGCTGGCGCTGCGGCTGTTCGAGGAGCGCGACCGCGCGCTCGCCGACAACCGCCGCGGGCGCTTCGTGCTGTGGTTCGAGGCCGATCTCTACGACCAGTTGCAGATCATCCAGATCCTGGCACGGCTCGCGGCGCTCGGCATGGATCCGTCACGGATCAGCCTCATCTGCATCGGCGAGTACCCCGGGATCGCGCATTTCGGCGGCCTCGGCGAGCTCGAGCCCGAGCAGCTGCTGCCGCTTCCCGCCGCTGCCGGCGTGGAGCTCAGCCCGGCGGCGCTGCGCCTGGCGACCGACGCGTGGGCGGCGTTCCGCGCGCCGCAGCCGTCGGGCATCGGCCCGATCGCCCGCGCGCAGTCCCCCGAGCTGCGCTTCCTCGCCGAGGCGTTCGACCGGCTCGGCCGCGAGTACCCCTCGACGCGCGACGGCCTGGCGCTGACCGAGCGGCGCATCCTCGCCGCTGCCGCCGAGGGGCACGCAACCGCCGGCGCGATCTTCCTGCGCCTCGGCGAGCGCGAGGCGCGCCCCTACCTCGGGGACACGTGGGCGTTCGCGATCATGGAGCGGCTCGCGCGCGCGGCCGCCCCGCTGCTGGCGCCCGCGCCACCCGGGCGCATCAGCTTCGACACCCCGCTCGCGCTCACCTCGCCGGGTCGCGCGGTCCTGGCGGGCGAGGCCGACCAGGTCGCGCTCAACGGCATCGACCGCTGGATCGGCGGCGTCCACCTCTCCGGCCGCGAGGCGCCGTGGCGCTGGGATGAGGGGACCGAGTCGATCCGCTGACAGCCCCGCCGGCGACGGCGGTCAGCGCTTGGCTTCCTGCTGGTAGGTCGCGAACCACGCATCGAAGTCGATCGTCCCGATGCGCGCGCCGTCGCCGGGCGTCAGCTCGCCTCCCTTCAGCTCGGTGCCGTAGTAGCGCACATGCGGGTCGCCGACGACCGTGCGCTCGTCACCCGTGGCGGCGAACAGCCGTCGCGCCCAGGCGTCGACGCCGAGCGCCTCGGGTCCGCCGAGCTCGACGCGGCCGCCGACCGGCGCGGCGGTCGCCAGCTCCGTCACCGTGGCCGCGACGTCGTCGCCGGCGACGAGCTGCATCCGCCCGGTCGGCAGCCGGACGCTGTCGCCTTCGGCACCGGTCTCGACGATCTGGGGGAGGAACTCGAGGAACTGCGTGGAGCGCAGGACCGTGTAAGGGACGTTCCCGGCCTCGATCTCGGCCTCTTGGGCGACCTTGGCGCGCAGGTAGCCGCTGTCGGGCAGGAGATCGGCGCCGACGATCGACACCGCGACGTGGTGGCCGACGCCGGCACCACGCTCGGCGGCAAGCTGGTTGCGCGTCGAGGTGGTGAAGAACTCAAGTACGGCGTCGTCGTCCCAGACCGGCGCGTTGGAGACGTCGACGACGACGTCGACGCCCGCCATCACCTCGGCGAGCCCCTCGCCCGTGATGGTGTCCACGCCCGTCGCCGGCGACGCCGGCACCGCGTCATGCCCCTGCGCGGACAGCCGGCGGACGACGTTGGAGCCGATCCGCCCGCTGCCACCGATGACCAGGATCTTCATGTCGTTCCTTCCTGTTGTTGGAGGCGTCCAAGCAGGACGGGCTCACGAGCATGCCACCGGTGAGCGCTTCGCGCACTGCCGGTGACGGGCCCCTCGGCCGGGCGTCACGGCAGCAGGCGGTGCAGGAACAGCGTCGACTGGTGGGCGCGATGGTGGGCGCGGACGTGCCGCACGAGCCAGATCGGCCCCGCCACGGCGGCCGCCGCGACCGCGATCACCGCGGTGAACGCGATGACCGGCATGGCGACGACGACGGCGAGGATCAGCAGCGGCGGGCAGATGAGGAGCCCGATCAGCACGATCAGGCCCACCTCGAGAATTCGCAGGCCGCCGCCGGTGACCGCGACGACCTCCTCGGTCACTTCAAGCCGGCTTGGGTACGTGTCGTTGGTAGCGGTCATGGCGGCAACGGTGCCGGAGCGCGCGCGGGATCTCCTCCGGGTGGGTCCCGAGTCCGATCCCTAGTCCCTGGCGCGGGATGCCTGGCCCGCCCGGCGGGCTAGCCCGAGCTGGGCGGGCGCGCCGTCGCCACGGCGCGCCCACCCATTCCTCCATTTCGCCCTAATAGACGAGGATGCTGTCCCAGAAATCGCAGTGGTGCTGGGCCGCGAAGTCATCCGCGCTGACCGTGGATGAGCTCGGGAGGTTCTGCGAGTAGTACGGGCCGCTGCCGGGCAGGTAGCGCGCCCACGGCGCGTCGCCCGTCCCGTTCGGATTGCCGCTCGCGGCGAAGTTCGTCCACGCCGCCACCAGCTCGTCCGACAGGTTCGTCTCGGCGTCGTTGAGCGGGTGCGAGACGCCGAGCTGGCCCCCGTGCCACAGCGGGAACAGGAACTGGATGTCGATCGTGTGCGCGGCGAGCGGGTCGAAACCGGGCATCGGCGGGAAGTAATACGGAGCGTCCCGGTAATCGAATTGATACGAGTACACCGGCACCGTCTTCGCCAGCAAGTTGCTCACATGAATGCCGCGACAGGCACCGGGATCGGTGAACGCGGCGTCGTCGGCCAGGAACGGGCTCGCGTAGTTCGACAGCGGGTACTCGCCGAGCACCTGGTCGACCGTCCCTGGCGGATACGCCGGAGGCGTGCCGCCCGGGCCGGCGTTGCCGCTGTAGGCCTGGGTGACGCTCGTGGTGTAGTCCTCGGCGCTCACCGGTCTCTGCGGCGGGCCGGAGAAGTACTCGGTGATGCCGCTGGTGAAGGTCCGCTCGTCGTGCGTGTTGCCGCCCATGATCGGCATGTGGTTGAACCGACCGGTGGTCCACGCCTGCTCGGGCGTGATCGGGATGATCGTGCCATCGACCATCGGGCCGGTCACGTACGGACCGTTCGCGTTCGCCGTTCCCTGGAGCTGGAGGACCTCGGGGACCGACAGGTTGCGCAGGCAGGCGGCCGCGGATGTGCCGTCGCCCGGGCAGCCGGCGGCCTGCGCGAAGCCGTTGCCGCGATTGATCCCCACCGACAGCGGCGGGTACGTCGACGTGAAGTTGCTCTGGAAGATGGCGCGGTCGAACAGGCCGGCGCTCAGCGGGGAGATCACGTTGGCGCCGGTCTCGGACGCGCCGGCGGACTGGCCGCCGAGGGTGACGTTGTCGGGATCACCGCCGAAGGCCGCGATGTTGCGCTGCACCCAGCGCAGCGCCGCCTGGATGTCCATAGTCCCGTAGTTGGCGAAGGAATGGCCCTCGCTGTCGAGCGCCGGGTGCGCGAGGAAGCCGAGCAGGCCGAGGCGGTAGTTGACCGTGACGACGACCGCGTCCTGGCCGCCGTAGCTGCCGCCGCTGGCGAGCTTGCTGCCGTCGTAGTCGGCGGATGCGCCGTCGACGTTGCCGCCGCCGTGGATCCAGACCACGACCGGCCGGCCCGAGGATCCGGCGCGTGCCTTGCCGCGGGCGCGCCGCGCGTGGCTGCGGGCGCGGGCGGCATGACCGCGGGCACCAGCGCGATCGGTGCCCGTCGTGAAGACGTTCAGGTACAGGCAGTCCTCGTCGATGCTCGTCGGGCCCGCGAAGACGCCGAGCGTCGTCACCTGCGGGCAGGGCGGGCCGAAGGCCGTGGCGTTGAGCGGCTTGTGCCACGGGGTTGGTCGCTGCGGCGGGCGCCAGCGCAGACGACCGACGGGCGCCGCGGCAAACGGCACGCCGAGGAACGTGTCGACACCGCTCTTGACGAAGCCGCGAACGGGCCCGTCAGACGTGTTGACGGTCGGGCGCGCGGCGGCGCCGGCCGTGGACGGGAGCACAAGCAGGGAAAGCGCACAAGCCGTGACAAAAGCTGCCGTGCTACGACGGATAATGCACAACTTCGACATGGTAAGCCACCGCCAATCTGGACATGACGGGCGCTTTTGTGTAACCGCAGGCGCGGTACAGAAAATGGCCCCGGCGGGCCTGTGAACGACCCGGACGGTGGCTTCTACTCCTCGTCGCCGGATGCCGTGACCGAGAATGTCAGGTCACTAACGCATAATCTGAGATAGTGACACACCGGTTTGTAGTGGTTTTGATAGTAAACGCCTACGAGCCGTTGGTGCAGTGTGCATACCAGCAGCACCGACCGTTCGTTGCTGTGAACCGACCGTTGGTTGCTCGCGCGTGGCCGAACGAGCACCTGCCGCGACCGCGCGCCGGCCCGGCGTGGCCTAGCCTCCCGGGGCGTGACGACCTTCAGACTCGCCGGCGTCGACGTGCCTCGCATCGGCCTGGGCACCAATCGCCTGAGTGCCGCGCCCGAGCACGTGGCGTTCATCCGCGACGCGGTGGCCGCGGGCGTGCGCCACATCGACACCGCGCATCTGTACACCGGCGGCGAGAGCGAACGCGTGATCGGCGAGGCGCTCGAGGGCGTCGGCAGCGACGTGCTCGTCGCGACCAAAGGCGGCTACGGCGCGGGCGAGGGCCGGCCGGACGTGCTCGCGGCGCAGATCGAGCAGAGTCTGCGCTCGCTGCGCACCGAGGCGATCGGGCTCTACTACCTGCACCGGGTCGATCCCACGACGCCGCTGGAGGAGAGCCTCGGCGCGATCAAGGCCTATGTCGACCGCGGCGCGATCCGCCACGTCGGCGTCTCCGACGTGAGCGTGGAGCAGATCGAGCGGGCCCGGCGGGTCGTCGAGATCGCCGCGGTGCAGAACCGCTACAACCTCGCGGATCGCGGCCACGACGACGTCGTGGACTTCTGCGAGCGCGAACGCATCGCGTTCGTCCCCTACTACCCGCTGCGTGGTGAGGGAGGCCCGGGCGTGGCGGCCGCCGCCGAGCGGCTCGGGGTGACCGAGAACGCGGTCAAGCTCGCCTGGCTGCTGCGGCGCTCGCCGGTCGTCCTGCCCATCCCCGGCACACTCTCCATCGAGCACCTCCGCGAGAACCTCGCCGCGCTTGAACTCGACTTGGGCGACCCGCACGACATCGCGGCCTGAGGGAGCCGGCGTGCCTGCCCGGACCTGCCGCCCCAGCGCTGGTCGGCGGTGCTGAGGCGTACGCGGGCAAGCTAACTCGCTCAGTACCGTGGCTCGTACATGCCTCGTGAGCTCGAGTGGGAGCGACCGGGAGAGGCGTCCTGCGTGCGGTGCGGCGGCGGTCGTCCTCTCGACCGCGCGCCGATTCGCTGATGGCGCGCGACGCGGGCATCGGGCGGCGAGCGGCGGGCGCGGCCGCGGGAGCCGCGGGGCGGCTGGGTCGATCGGGGTCGCGCGCGTTGACGACGGCGCTGGGCGGCAGGGAGCGCACGCGCGTGATCGTGCTGCTGGCGTCGGCATTGGCGCTGGCGAGCGCGGACACGGCGACGGTCGGCGCATCGGCGATCCAGCTCCGGCACGACCTGCACATCAACAACACCGACGTCGGGCTGCTGGTCAGCGTCACGTCGCTGGTCGCGGCCGCGGCGAGCCTGCCGCTGGGCGTGCTGGCCGATCGGGTCACGCGCACGCGCATGCTCGGCGCGGCGATCGTGCTGTGGGGCATCGCGATGATCTGGAGCGCGAGCGTGTCCACGTTCGGGCACCTCCTGCTCGCGCGCGTGTTCCTCGGCGGCGTGACCGCCGCGGCGGGGCCGACCATCGCCTCGCTGGTGGGCGACTGGTTCAACTCCGCCGAGCGGGGCCGGATCTACGGCTACATCCTGTCCGGTGAGCTGATCGGCTCGGCGATCGGGTTCGCGGTGACCGGCGGCGTCGCTGCGCTCTCTTGGCGGGCGGCCTTCGTGATCCTCGCCCTTCCCGCGTTCGTCCTCGGGTGGCTGGTGTTCAAGCTGCCCGAGCCGGCGCGCGGCGGGCGCAGCGCGCTGCCATCGGACCGACCGTCGGACGCGGCCGACGCCGCCGAGGACGGCGACGAGCAGATCACCGACGCCCAGCGCATCGCGCGCGAGCGCGGCATCGAGCCCGATCCCGCGCTCGTCCTCACGGGTGACCCGCAGCGGATGCGGCTGTCCGAAGCGATCCGCTACGTGCTGTCGATCAAGACCAACGTGGCGCTCATCTTGGCCAGCGCCAGCGGCTACTTCTTCCTGGCCGGCGTGCAGACCTTCGGCGTGGAGTTCGTGACCAAGCAGTACGGGGTCGCGCAGGTGCTGAGCGGAGCCGTGCTGCTCGTGGTCGGCGCCGCGGGCGTCGTGGGTGTCCTCGCCGGCGGCACGATCGGCGACTACCTGCTGCACCGCGGCTACCTGAACGGCCGGATCCTCGTCGCCGCGATCGCGGGCACGGCGGCCGTCTTCCTGTTCGTGCCGGCGATCATCAGCCGCAGCGCGCTGACCGCGTTGCCGTACATCTCACTTGCTGCCCTGGCGCTGTCCGCGCAGAACCCGCCGATCGACGCTGCGCGGCTGGACATCGTCCACCCGCTGCTGTGGGGGCGCGCCGAGGGAATCCGAACCTTCCTGCGCACCGCGGCGCAGGCCTTTGCGCCGCTGTTGTTCGGCGCGGTGTCCGACTACGTGTTCGGCGGCGGGCGCGCGGCGCTGCAGTGGACGTTCACGATCATGCTGCTGCCGCTGGCCGCGAGCGCGTACTTCCTCTACACCGCCTTGCGCACGTATCCCCAGGACGTCGCCTCGGCGTCGGTGACGACCGCCACTCGCCAGGAGTGAGGGCAGGGTACGGGCCGCCGCCGGGGAATGGAGCGCCATGTCCCGTCTGCTGGCCGTCGCCGCGACTCTCGCCGCCGGTGCGC
This sequence comes from Solirubrobacteraceae bacterium, assembly GCA_035262945.1. Classification (GTDB taxonomy): domain Bacteria; phylum Actinomycetota; class Thermoleophilia; order Solirubrobacterales; family Solirubrobacteraceae; genus JAOPZW01. The sequence goes on along the minus strand of DATFRW010000116.1, from coordinate 8,948 downwards.
TCGTCGCCTTCCAGCCGGTGGTGAACTCCCAGCTGGGCAAGCGCACGTCGGTTATCGCCGCGGCGTTCATCAGCACCGGCCTGGCCGCAATCGCGCTGGGCGTGCTCGTCGTGCTGCTCGGCGAGGCCGGTCAGGTCCGGCGCATCCCGCACATCCCGGTCATCTACCTGACCGGCGGGCTGATGGGCGCGGCGCTGATCTCGGTGTCGCTCGTGACGGTGCGGACGCTCGGTGCGGGCGCCGTTGTCGCCGCGCTGCTGTGTGGGCAGCTCGTCGTCTCCGCGCTGCTCGATCGCTTCGGCGTCCTCGGCCTGGAGCGCATCGGGCTGACGCCGGCGCGGCTGATCGGCTTCGCGCTGCTGTTCGCGGGAACCGCACTGGTCACGGCGAGATAGGCCGGTCGGCAGCGGGCGGGTGACGAAGGCTGACGACGACCTCCTCGCCGTCGACCCGCACCGCGTAACGGCGCACGCGCAGCCGGTCGTCGACCGCGCACCGGCCCGTCGCTATGTCGAAATCCCACTTGTGCCACGGGCAGCGGACGAGCGTGTCGGGCTCGCCGAGGGCCGGTCGGCCGTCGCGCAGCTCGACGCCCGTCGCCACCCGCCCGCTCGAGCACAACGGCGCGCCGCGGTGCGGGCAGCGGTCCGCGAGCGCGTAGAGCTCGTCGCCCACGCGGAAGAGGCCGATGCGATGACCGCCGAGCTCGACCAGGCGCCGCTCGCCGTGCGCTGGCGCGTCCGCGAGCGGGAGGCGCAGCTCGGCGCTCATGCCGCGACCGCGGCCGGCAGGCCGAAGAACGCCGTCGCGTTGGCGTGCGCGACAGCGTCGCGCCACTCCGCCGGCAGCCGCTTGAGCGTCTGGCGCGGCTCGTCGTAGTCCCAGTGCGGGTAGTCGCTGGCGAAGCACAGCGTGTCCCACGGGCGCAGCCCTTCCAGCGCCGGAGCGAGCAGCCGCTCGTCGGGGGGCTCCTCGAGCGGCTGGGTGGTGAAGCGCACCCGCTCGAACACGTACTCCGAAGGCGGCCGCACGCACCACGGCATCTCGCTGCGGCACGCGCGCCAGACCGTGTCCAGTCGCCAGAGGAGCCCGACGAACCCGACGAGCCCGCCCTCCATCATCATGAGGCCGGTACGCGGGTAGCGCTCGAGGATCCCGTGGCAGAGGATCGAGGCGAAGTGGCCCTGCATCCCTGAGCCACAGAGGGCGTGGTACTCGCCGTAGTGGTCCGGGTAGCCGGCCGCGGTCACCGGCCCGGCGATCCCGACGCCCTCGAAATGGGTGTGCACGACGACGGGCAGGCCCAGGTCGTCGCACGCGCGCCAGATGGGGTCGTGAACCGGGCTGCCGTACGGGACGCGCGCCCCGCCAGGGAGGAACACGCCGATGAACTCGTCGCGCTCGCCGACGCGGCGGATCTCGGCGGCCGCCGCGTGCGGATGCTGGGCGGTGACGACGATCAGGCCGCGCAGGCGCGGCTCCGGCTCGAGCCAGCGCTCGAACAGCCAGTCGTTGTACGCCCGCGCGAGGTGGGCGGCGAGGATGCCGTTGGGCAGGATCGAGAAGGCCGCGGCCTCGTCCGGGGTCAGGACCCCGTAGGCCAGATCGAGCGGCTCGAGCACCTTGTCACGAACGCGGTCGAGCGTCTGGCCGACGAGCTGCGCGCCCACCGCGGCCGATTCGCGGTCGAAGGCGTCGGTGCGCAGCCAGCCGGTCGGGTGGTACCAGGGATAGCTCGGCATCCCGAGCCCGTTGGTTCCGCAGTTGACGACCAGCTCTCGGGTCGCGGGGCCCAGATAGGGAGCGAGATCCAGGAGCGTGTCGTAGCCGACGTGGATGTCGCAGTCGATCAGCACGGTCGCCCTTCTTGCATCGATCATAATGTGATCTACTTCGATCAAATGAGCGCAACGATTGAACCACGAGACGGCGCGCGGGGCAAGCACGCGCCGGGCCTGCCTCGAGCGCAGTCGCTCACGCGCGCGGCGGCGCTCGTCAGGGCCACCGGCGCCGCAGCGGCGGACGGGCCCGCCACGGGGGCCTCCACCGCGGAGCTCGCCCGTCGCTGCGATCTCCCGGTGGCGACGGCCGCGCGCCTGCTGGCCACGCTCTCCGACGAGGGCTTCGTCGAGCGAAGCCCCGACGGCCCCGGCTGGACGCTCGGCCTGCCGCTCGTCCGGCTCGCGCGCGCGGCCGATCCCGACCGCGCGCTCTTGGCCGCCGCCCCGCCGCTGCTCGAAGAGCTCGCCGCCGCGGCGGGCGAGAGCGCAGCCGTGGGCGTCGCGCGGCCGGGCCCCGCCATGGAGGTGATCGCGCAGGCCGACGCGCCCGGACTGCTCGGGGTCAGCCGCTGGGTCGGCCGCGAGTTCCCGCTCCACGCGTCGGCACCCGGCAAGCTCCTGCTCGCCGAGCTCGACGCGGCGGAGCTCCGCGACTGGGTGCACCGCACGCGCCCCGAGCGCTTCACGCCGCGCACGATCACGAGCCTGCGAGGCCTGCGCGCGGAGCTCGACCGGATCCGGGCCCAGGGCTACGCCGAGCTGGAGGACGAGCTCGAGCCGTCGCTGGCGAGCCTCACCGTGACCGTGCCGACCGCCGACGCGACCCCGCTCGCGTTCATCGGCATCAGCGGGCCCAGCGGGCGACTGCACGCCGCCCGCCGGCGGGCTCTGCTGCCGACGGTCCGCGCGATCGCCGGGCGGCTCGGACGCGCGGTCGCCGCAAACCGAGGGGCGTAGTCTCGTCGGCGTGCTCGCCGGCGGGGGACATCGTCGATGGAAGGAGACGAACATGGCTGAGCTACTCGACCGCCTCGCGCGAGGCCCGGTGATCTGCGCGGAGGGCTACCTGTTCGAGCTCGAGCGCCGCGGATACCTGCAGGCCGGCGGCTTCGTTCCCGAGGTGGTGCTCGAGCACCCGGAGAAGGTGGCCGAGCTGCACCGCGAGTTCGTCCATGCCGGCTCGGACGTGGTCGAGGCGTTCACCTACTACGCGCACCGCGAGAAGCTGCGGCTCATCGGCCGGGAGGAGGTGCTCGAGCGCATCAATCGCCAGGCGCTCGAGGTCGCCAAGGAGGTCGCGCGCGAGACCGGCGCCATGTTCGCCGGCGACATCTGCAACACGAACGTCTACGACGAGCAGTCGCCGGACGCGGTCCGCGCGATGTTCGAGGAACAGGTCGCCTGGGCGGCCGAGGCCGGCGTCGACTTCATGATCGCCGAGACGTTCTCGTGGCTCGGCGAAGCGCTCGTCGCGACGTCGGTCGTCAAGGAGGCGGGGCTCACCGTCGTCGCCACGCTGGCCATCCACAAGGAGGGGACGGTTCGCGAGGGCATCGTCCCGGCCGAGGCGTGCCGCCGGCTCGAGGCGGCCGGCGCGGACGTGGTGGGTTTGAACTGCACGCGCGGGCCGGACACGCTGCTGCCGATGCTCGAGGAGGTGCGTGGCGCCGTCACCGTCCCCGTCGCGGGCCTGCCGGTGCCCTATCGCACGACGGATCGCCACCCGACCTTCCAGTCGCTCGAGGACCCGGAGACGGCGGACCTGGCGGTGGGCGGGCGGGCGTTCCCGACGGCGCTGGATCCCTTCACCTGCTCGCGGTACGAGATCGCCGAGTTCGCGCGCCGGGCGCAGGAGATCGGCGTCGACTACCTCGGCGTGTGCTGCGGTGCCGCACCACACCACATCCGCAGCCTGGCCGAGGCGCTCGGGCGCACCCCGGCCGCGAGCCGCTACACGGCCGACATGTCCAAGCACTACTCCCTGGGGACCGACCCCAGCCTGCGTTCGGCGAACCAGGAGTTCGCCGAACGGCTGTAGATGCTGCGCCTCGCGCTCGCGCAGATCGACTGCACCCTCGGTGACGTCGCGGCCAACGCCCGGCGCGTCGCAGAGACGCTCGCGGCCGCTCCCGCCGCGGACCTCGTCGTGTTCCCCGAGCTCACGCTGACCGGCTACGACCTGGGGCGCGTCGACGACGACGTCTCCCTCGAGGCCGGCGATGCCGTCATCGCCGAGCTCGGCGCCGGGGCCGGCGCGGCGTTCGTCGTCGGCTTCGCCGAGGCCGGGCCCGTTCACACCTACAACAGCGCGGCCTACGTCGAGGGCGGCGCCGTCCGGCACGTCCACCGCAAGCTCTACCTGCCGAACTACGGCATCTGGGAGGAGCGCAAGCACTTCACGCCGGGTTCGAAGCTGCGCGCGTTCGACACGCGCTTCGGGCGCATGGCCATCCTCCTCTGCGCCGACGCCTGGCAGCCGACGGTCGCCGCGCTGGCGGTCCAGGACGGTGCCCGCGTGCTCATCGTTCCCGCCGACAGCGCCGCGCGGCGCGCTGACATCGTGGAGACCTGGCACGACATCACCCGCTTCTACGCCCGCATGCTCCAGTGCTTCGTCATCTTCGTGAACCGTGTCGGCGAGGAGTCCGGCCTGCGCTTCTGGGGCGGCTCGCACGTCTACGCGCCGGGAGGCGAGCTCGTGGTCGAAGCCCCGCAGAATGAGCCCGCGCTGGTGCAGGCCGACCTCGACCTTACGGCAGTCCGGCGCGTCCGGCGCGAGATGCCGCTGGTCAAGGAGGCGCGTCTGGCCCTCCTCGGCCGTGAGCTCGAGCGGCTCGCCACGGAGGGCGGCGACCTCTGATGCCAGTGCCGATTGCGAAGCGCGCCGACATCACGATCGACGCTGTCCGGCGTGTGGCGTGGGACGGCGAGGACGTCGAGCTCGCACCCGAGGCGCTGGCGCGCATGGACCGCTGCCACGCGAGCTTCACCGAGTTCGTCGAGGCTCGCGTCGCCGAGGATCCCGGGGCGCTCATCTACGGCACCACCACCGCGCCCGGCGACGGCGCCGCCGTCGCGCTGACCCCGGAGGCCCAGGCGCGCCGCCCGACCCGGCTGTGGACCGCCCACTCGTTCGGCGACCCGCTGCCCGAGCGTGTCGTCCGGGCGATCGTGCTGGCGCGGCTCGCCAACTTCGTCGAGGGCCACGCGGCGGTGCGCAGCTCGGTGGCGAGGGCCGTGGCCGCGCTCCTGCGCGAGCCGCTGCCGACCGTGCCCGCGGAGGGCAATGGCGGCGCCGGCGAGATCATCGCGCTCGGGCGGCTCTTCTACGAGCTGAGCGAGCGCACCGAGCTCGAGCCCAAGGAGCGCATGGCGCTCATCAACGGGTCGCCGTGCGCGGCGGCCCTGGTCGCCGACGCCGCGCTCGCCGGCCGCACGCGGTTGGCGCTGGCCGAAGCGGTCTTCGCGCTCGCGGTCGAGGCCGCGCGCGCTCCCCTCGAGGCGTACTCGGAGGACCTCGAGGCGCTGTGGGACGACGAGCACGAGGCGGCCGCCCTGCGCGCTCTGCGCGCGCTCGTCGCCGGCGGTGCGCAGGATCGCCAGACCCACCAGGGCGCGGTGAGCTTCCGCATCCTGCCGCGCGTCCTCGGCCAGGCGCGCCGGGCGCAGGCCGAGGGCGAAGCCGCGGCAGCGGTCGCGCTGCGCTCCGTCACCGACAACCCCGTCTACATCGCACCGGACGCTGATCGGCCACTCGGCGCGGTGCTGTCCAACGGCGGCTACCACAACGCGCGCGCTTCGGCCGCGGTGGACGGGCTTGGCATCGCATGGGCCGACCTCTGTCAGATCGCCCAGCGGCTGACCGACAAGCTGCTCCAGCTTCCGTCCACCGCGAAGTCACTCGCGCGCGACGAGTGGACGATGAAGCCGATGCACATGGTCCAGACCGGCTGGGCCGAGGAGGCCCGCGCCCACGCCGGGGCGACGCTGCTCTCGCTGGGCGGGTTCGGCCAGAACGACGTGCCGTCGATGAGCTTCCTGGCCTGGCGGCGGGCCGATGCGGCGGGGCGCTGCCTCGACGCGATGCTGGCGGTGCTCGCGGCCTTCGGCGCCCAGGTCCTCCACGGCGACCGGCGGCCCGCCCCGCCCGCGCTCGCGGCGCTCGTCGACGAGGTGCGCGAGGTCTTCCCGCCCGTCGACGGCGTGCGCGCGCTCGGCCCGGACGCCGCCGCGCTCGCCGCCGCGTTCGACCGCCGCGTCTTCGCTGGACGCGTGGCGAGCGCCCCGCGCGGCTAGGCGCCGGCGCGGGCCGGCGCACCGGCCAGCGCGGCGTCGATGACCGCGACGCTGCGCGCGCCGCTGCCTTCCCGTAGGCGCCCGAAGGCGGCCTCGATGCCGTCGAGGTCGGTCAGGTGCGACACCGCATCCGCGACCGCGAGCCGGCCGTCGGCCATGAGCCGTCCGAGGCGAGCGATCTCGACCGCCGGGTTTCCCGAGCCGTAGTAGCTGCCGCGCATGCCCTTCTCGGACAGGAGCTCGAGGGCGGGGACACGGGCCTCGGCGCCGCGCGGCGCGATGCCCACGACGATCGCCGTCGCTCCCGGACGCAGCACGTCCCATGCCAGCCGGATCGTCGCCTGGCTGCCGACCGCCTCCAGCGCGTGGTCGACGCCCCCGGGGACGACCTCGAGGACGCGGGCCAGCGCGTCGCCGCCGGCGTCGACGGTGTGCGTCGCCCCGCGGGCGCGCGCGAGCGCGAGCTTCGCGGCGTCGCGATCGACCGCGACGATCGGGTCGGCGCCGGCCGTGCGCGCGGCCGCGACGATCTGCTGCCCGATCCCCCCGCAGCCGATCACGCAGACGCTCTCCCCGATGCCCACGCGCGCCGCGTTGCGCACCGCGCCGTACCCGGTGACCACGGCGCAGCCGAGCAGCGCCGCCTGCCAGAGCGGGAGACCGGCGGGGATGGGGATCGCGCTGGCGGCCGGCACGACGCAGCGCTCGGCGAAGCACGAGACGAAGTTGAAATGGCGCAGCGGCCGGCCGTCCGCGAGGCGCAGGCGCATCGTGCCGTCGAGCAGCGTGCCGGCCCAGGCGTGCTCGGCGGCCGTCTCGCACAGGTTGAACCGGCCCGCACCGCAGGCGCCACACGCCCGGCACGCCGGGACGAAGCAGAAGGCAACCCGGTCGCCCGGCGCGACCGTGCCCACCCCGGGTCCGACCGCCTCGACGACGCCCGCACCCTCATGGCCGAGGACCGTCGGCCAGCGACCGTCGCCGAGGTCGCCGTCGGCGAGACGGACGTCGGAGTGGCACACGCCGGCCGCCGCGACGCGGACGAGGACCTCCCCCGCCCCGGGCGGGTCGAGGCCGATCGTCTCCACGCTCAGCGGGGCGCCGGCCTCGTGCAGGACGGCCGCGCGAACCTCGATCATCCGATGCGGTGCGCCTCGAGGCGATCGAGGTCGGGAACGACGCCCAGGCCGGGCCCCGGCGGCGGCGCGATCGTCCCGTCGGCGGCGATCTCGAGCGTGGGCCCGCCCATCGCCCAGTCGCGGCGGGCCGGCGTCCATCCCGGCGGATCGAGCGGCACCTCGAGGTAGGGGCACGTCGACACCGCGATCGCCAGGTGCAGGTTTGCCAGCAGGCCGAAGCCGTTCGTCCAGGTGTGCGGAGAGAACGCCCGGCCGCACAGGTCGGCCAGCGCGGCGATGCGCCGGCACCCGCCGAGCCCGCCGGCCAGCACGACGTCGGGCTGCACGACGTCGACGCCGCCACGCAGGATGAGGTCGCGGGCCTCGGAAAGGCTGCGCACCATCTCGCCCGCCGCGATGCGCAGCGACGTCCGCTTGCGGAGCAGGGCATAGCCCTCGACGTCGTCCGTTCGCAGCGGCTCCTCGAGCCAGTAGACGCCGAGCGGCTCGAGCGCGCGGGCGCACTGCGTCGCGGTCGCCACGTCCCAGCGCGCCGAGCGGTCGCCGGCCATCCGCCAGCCCTGATTGGCGTCGACCATCACCTCGACGCCGGTGCCCACGGCATCGCGGACCCGCTCGACCACCTCGACGTCGTCGCGCCAGTCCGCGTGGTGGAAGCGAAGCTTGACCGCACGCACGCCGCGATCGCGCAGCGCGACCACCCGCTCCGCGCGGTCCTGAGCGGACACCGGCTCGGCCGTCGAGGCGTAGGCGATCATGCGCTCGGAGCGGCCGCCGAGCAACCGCCACAGCGGCTGGCCGACCAGGCGCCCCACGAGATCCCAGATGGCGACCTCGACCGTCCACGGGCGGCCGCCGTGGAAGTCGACCGTCTCGAAGATCTCGCGGACGGCCTCGGTGCGCAGCGGATCGAGGCCGACGAGCAGGCGCTCGAGCAGCGCGCGGTCGGGCACGTCGTCGCCGCTGGCGTAGCCGGCGACGCCGTCGTCGGAGCGCACGACCACGAGGTTGGCCTCGACGCGCTTGCGCGGCGCCGGATCCCATGCGGCCCGGAACGGTGGGTCGAGGTCGAGCGCGTATCGGAGCACCTCGACGCTGGCGATTCGTGTGGCCCGGGTTCCCGTCGCCGCTCGCGCCGGTGCCGTGGCCGATGGGCTCATGCCGCGGCTCCGTCGAGCTCGAGAACGACCCGCCCGGGACCGCCGTCGCGCAGGAGCGCGAAGGCGTCATCGATCGCCTCGAGCGGCAGGCGCGCACCCACGAGCCGGTCGAGCGGCAGCCGCCCGCGCCGGTAGAGCGCCAGCAGCGCGGGAAAATCGCGCTCCGGGCGGGCGGACCCGTAGACCGAGCCGAGCACGCGGCGCTCCATGCGCGGGATCGAGAGCGCGGGCAGCGACAGCTCCGCATCCGTGGCCGTGATGCCGATCAGGACCGCAGCGCCGCGGGCCCGGGTGGCGAGGAAGGCGGCACGGGCGGCGTCGGTGCGGCCGGTGGCCTCGATCGCGTAGTCGACGCCGCCGCCGGACGCTTCGCGCACGCGCTCGGCGGTCTCCTCCGGACCGTCTGCCCACATGACCGCGTCGGTCGCGCCGAGACCCAGCGCGGCCTCGAGCTTGTCGTCGGCGACGTCGACCGCAACGATCGGGTTGGCTCCGACCGCCGCTGCCCCGAGCACTGCGCTGAGCCCCACGCCGCCGCAGCCCAGGACCGCCACGCGGTCGCCCGGGCGCAC
>DATFRW010000115.1:0-8591 GCA_035262945.1 Solirubrobacteraceae bacterium | reverse complement strand
GCAGCGACGCGACGTCCTCCTGCGTCTGCGCTTGCGCCTCGCGCGCCCACGACGCCTGCACCTGCTCGCGCAGCTCGACGGGCTCGAACGCGTTGAGGTTGCGCTCCACGTGCTCGAGGAAGCGGGCGTCGGGGATGCCGCTCGAGACGATCGTGGCTGCCGGACGGCGTGGGAAGTCGACGGCGTGCTGCAGCGCGATGAACGCTCCGTACGAGTGCCCGAGCACGGCGTAGCGGTCGAGCTCGAGCGCGCGGGCCAGCGCCTCGACGTCGGCGGCCTGGTGGGCGAGCGTCCACGTGTCCGGGGGCGATGCCTCGGACCGCCCCGTCCCGCGCTCGTCGACGAGCAGCAGGCGGCAGTCGTCGCCGAGCGCGTCCAGGTAGGACCCGAACATCGTGTGGTCGAGCCCCGGCCCGCCGTGCAGGACGAACAGCGGGAGCGCGCCGCTCCCGCGCTCGCTCACGAAGAGCCGCGTGTCGCCGACGTCGACGAGCACGCGCGCACCCTAGCCGAGCCGCGCGCCGGTCTCGGCGTCGAACAGATGCATCTTGGCGGTGTCGAGCCAGACCTGCGCGGTGGAGCCCTCGCGAACGGGCGTTTCGGCCGCGAGCCGGGCGACGATCTCGGTGCGCTCCACCACCGCGGCCTCGTGCCCGAGCGCGAGGTGCGCGTACACGTCCGAGCCGGTCTTCTCGACGACGTCCACGGGCGCGGTGATCGCGTGGCCGCGATCGCCGGCGGGAGCGCTCTCGCCGATGTCCTCGGGACGAATCCCGACGACGATCCGGCTTCCCGTCCGGTGACCGTTGAGCGCCTGGCGCAACCCGCCGTCGAGCGGGATCTCGGCGATCGGCAGCTTCAGCGCGTCGTCCTCGACCGAGGCGGGGATGAGGTTCATCCCGGGCGCGCCGATGAACCCGGCGACGAAGAGGTCGACCGGGCGGCGATAGATCTCGTCCGGGGTGCCGACCTGATGCAGGACGCCCGCGCGCATCACCGCGATGCGGTCGCCGAGGGTCATGGCCTCGGTCTGGTCGTGGGTGACGTAGAGCGTGGTCACGCCGAGGCTGCGCTGGATGCGCACGATCTCCGCGCGCATCTGCACGCGCAGGCCCGCGTCGAGGTTCGAGAGCGGCTCGTCCATGAGAAACGCCTTCGGGCTGCGGACGATCGCGCGCCCCATCGCGACGCGCTGGCGCTGGCCGCCCGAGAGGTTCCCGGGCTTGCGGCGCAGCTGATCGGTGAGGTCGAGCATGCTCGCCGCGTCCTTCACCTTCTCGCGGATCGTCGGCTTCGGCGTGCGCGCGACCTTCAGAGCGAAGGCCATGTTGTCCGCGACGCTCATGTGCGGATAGAGCGCGTAGCTCTGGAACACCATGGCGACGTCGCGCTTGCGCGGCGGCATCTCGTTGACCACCTCGCCGTCGATGCGCAGCTCGCCGCTCGTTATGAGCTCGAGGCCCGCGATCATCCGCAGCGCCGTCGTCTTGCCGCACCCGGAGGGGCCGACGAGGATCATGAACTCGCCGTCGCGGATGGCGAGGTCGAGCGCGTGGACGGCGACCGTGCCGTCGCGGTAGCGCTTCGTGGCCTTGACGAACTCGATCGCCGCCACGGTCAGCCTCCGACGGCCGCCGCTCCGGTCCTGCCCTGCGAGAACAGCTGCTGGCGCGCGGCGCGCAGGGCGATCGAGATCGCCCCGTAGAGCGCGGCCTGCTCGCCGAGGAGGCTGGTCTCGATCCGCGCGGGCAACGGCACGAGGGACGCCACCGTACTGCGCACCTGCGGCAGCAGGACCGCGTTGCTGCCGATGCCGCCGCCGAGCACCACCAGTGCAGGATCCATCACGGCGCACACGGTCGCGATGGCCAGACCGATATGCCTGGCCGCGTTCTCCACCGCGCGCTGCGCGGCCGAGTGCCCTTGCAGCGAGAGCTCGAAGACCTCCTGGACCGACTGCGGCGGGTCGCCGTCCCAGTCGGCGTCCGGCAGCGCCTCGAGGATCCCGGCGGCACCGACCTCGTCCTCGAGGCCGCCGCGCAGGACGTGGCGGCGGTCGAACGGATCGGTGGTCAGCGGCAGGTACCCGATCTCCCCCGCCGCGCCGTGCGCGCCGCGGACGAGCTCGTCCTCGACGACGATGCCCATGCCGACGCCGGCGCCCACCGACACGAACACGAACGTCGACGTCGTCTTCGCGAGTCCGCGCCAGCGCTCGCCGACCGCGGCGAGGTTGACGTTGTTCTCGACGAGCACCGGCGCGTCGAAGCGGCCGCCGAGGACCTCGAGCGGGTCGAAGCCGCCCTCGGGTGCGACGTTGAACGCCAGCGAGGTCACGCGCTTGGTGGCGGGGTCGACCACGCCGGGCGTCGACAGGCCGACCGCGAGCAGCTTGCCGTGCGCGCGCACCGCCTCGGCGACGGCGTCGCGCACGAGGTCCGTGAGCTGCTCGGCGACCGCGCGCGCGCCGTCCTTCGACGTCCGCTCCTGGCGCTGCGCCACGATCTCGCCGTAGATGTCGGAGGCCGCCACGCGCAGGTTGGTGCCGCCGACATCGACGCCGACCACGAATCCGGCCGCGCGGTTGACCGCGTAGGCCATCGGCGCGCGGCCGCGGCGACCCGAACGCTCGCCCGTCGGATGCACGAGGCGCGCGGCGACGAGCCGGCCCACCGCTTCGGAGACCGTCGGCTTGGACAGGCTGGTGCGCGTCGCGATCTCGGGCCGGGTGATCGGGCCGTCGCGGAAGATCGTCTCGAGCACGGCCTGCTCGCTGAGCTCGCGGAGCAGGTTCAGGCGCGGCCTCGGGACCTCGGAGAGCGCCCCATCGGTCATATTTCGGTCCGACGCCTTCCAAACAACATCGCATCTTGACCCTACATCAGGCGAGAGGTAGGGTCCATTTTGTTAGGAGTCTGTACCAAAAGACGGCGCGTACGCCGTGCAGACACCGAGGAGGAGGGGTTCCATGGGTACCGGCGGTCGGCTCTCTGATGGGGGGATGTCGCGTCGAGGGTTCCTCGGCGCCGGGGCCGCGGGCGGAGCAGCGCTGCTGCTGGGCGCGTGCGGCGGCTCGGACAGCGGTAGTGGCGGCGGCACCGTCACGATCAACGCCCTGCACCAGCAGCAGGCCGGCTACAGCGCCGAGGACATCGCCGGCATGACGGCCGCGTTCGAGAAGGCGCACCCGAACATCAAGGTCAAGAACACGCTCGTCGCCTACGAGGCGCTGCACGACAAGATCGTCGCGGCCGCCCCGGCGGGCAGCTTCGACGTCGTGCTCATGGACTGCATCTGGCCGGCCGAGTTCGGCTCCAAGCGCATCGTCGCCGACATCACCGACCGGGTGAACACGCTCCCGGGCCGCGACGACATCTTCCCGGGCGCGATCCAGACCGCGCTCTACAAGGGCCGGTACTACGGGATGCCGTGGCTGCTGGACACGAAGTACCTCTTCTACAACACCGAGATGCTCGACAAGGCGGGCGTCTCACCCGACGACCTCGCCACCTGGGACGGCGTCAAGGCCGCGGCGCAGAAACTCGTCGACAAGGGCGTCGTCAAGCACCCGTACATCGGCAGCTGGTCGCAGGCCGAGGCCGTGGTGTGCGACTACGCGACGCTGGTCGGCGCCTTCGGCGGCAGCTTCCTCGACCCCTCGGGCAAGCCGGCGTTCAATACCGGCGGCGGCGTCCAGGCCCTGCAGTTCATGGCCGACCTGCGCAAGAGCGGCCTGGCCAACCCGGCCTCGACCGAGTCGCTCGAGGAGGACGTGCGCAAGATCTTCTCCCAGGGCGAGGCCGCGATGGCGCCGAACTGGACCTACATGTTCAACCTCGCCAACGACCCGAAGGAGAGCAAGGTCTCCGGGAACGTCGGCATCCTTCACACGCCGACCGGACCCAGTGGCAAGGCGCCGGGCGTCAACGGCGCCTCCGCGCTGGCCATCACTTCGGGCAGCCAGCACCAGGACCAGGCGTGGGAGTACGTCAAGTTCCTCACCAGCAAGTCGACGCAGGACGACTTCGCCAAGAGCTCGCTGCCGATCTGGAAGAGCTCCTATGACGAGGCCAAGGTCCAGCAGGCGGGCGGCGAGAAGGTGGTGGCGACCGCCAAGACCCAGCTGCAGGACATGATCCTGCGCCCGCAAGTGCCCAACTACAACTCGGCGTCGCAGAAGCTGCAGGTCGAGATCCAGAACGCCCTGCTAGGCAAGAAGGACCCGCAGCAGGCGCTCAACGACGCGGCCCAGGCGTTCGCGACGTAGCTGGTCGCCGATGGCGACCGCTCCGGTCCATCCCCCGCCCGCTGGACCCGCCGAGGAACTCGCGGCCCCCGGGCCGTCGTGGCGCGCGCGCACGCGGGAGGCGCGCTTCGCCGCGGCGCTGCTCATCCCGAGCGCCGTCGTCGTCTTCGGCGTGGTGCTCTATCCGATCCTGCGGACGCTCTACACGTCGTTCTACGACGTCAACAGCCCGTTCCCCGGGAGCTATCCGTTCGTCGGCCTGGGCAACTACAGGCGGGTCATCGAGGACGGGGAGGTCTGGGCGTCGGTCCTGCGGACCGGCTACTTCACCCTCGTCTCGACCGGGCTCGAGATGCTCTTCGGGCTCGGCATCGCGCTGCTGCTCTACGCGCCGCTGCGCTTCCGCTGGCTGTTTCGCGCGATCGTCGTGCTGCCCTGGGCGCTGCCCACCGTCGTCAACGCGGCGCTGTGGCGCCAGATCTTCAACGCCCAGTACGGCGCTCTCAACGCGCTGCTCACGCAGCTGCACCTCGCCGACTCGTACCGCTCGTGGCTCGGCGAGCCGTTCCTCGCGCTGAACATGGTCATCCTCGCCGACGTCTGGAAGAACACCTCGCTGGTCGCGTTCTTCCTCTTCGCGGGGCTGGCGACGATCCCGCGCGAGCTCTACGAGGCGGCGCGCGTCGACGGCGCGAGCGCGTGGCGCTCGTTCGTGAGCATCACGCTGCCGCTGTTGAAGCCGGCGATCGTCGTCGTGCTCGTGCTGCGCACGATCGAGGCCTTCAAGGTCTTCGACATCATCTACGTGATGACGCGCGGCGGCCCGGCCAACGGGACCGCGTCGATCGCGTACTACACCTACGCGCGCGCGTTCTCCGATGAGAGCTTCGGCTACGGGTCGGCGCTCGCCTACCTCATCGTCCTGTTCATCTTCGTCCTCGCGACGTTCTACATCCGCGCGCTGCGCGCCGGGCAGTTCGAGGCGGCATGAACCCGTCGCGCGGCTATCGGATCTTCATCCACGTCGCGGCGATCGTGGTGAGCCTCGTGATCCTGGCGCCGTTCTACTGGCTGTTCATCGCCAGCGTGGCATCCCCCGCCGATCTGCTCGCGCGGCCGCTGCGCTTCGTCCCCGACCACATCTCGTTCCACCGCTACCAGGACATCTTCACCTCGCACGGCGACAACGTCTCGGCCGCGTTCCGCGAGGCGTTCGTCAACAGCCTGATCGTCGCCAGCGGCACCGTGCTCATCTCGGTGAGCGTCGGCATCTTCGGCGCCTACGCGATCTCGCGCCTGCGCTTCCGGGCGCGCCAGCCGATCGTGCTGGTCTTCCTCTCGACCTACATGGTCCCGCCGATCGCGCTGGTCATCCCGCTGTACCTCGTGATGGTCCGGCTGCACCTGCTCGACACACGCCTGGGGCTGATCGTCGTCTACTGCTCGTTCACCGCGCCGTTCGTGATCTGGATCATGGGCAACTTCTTCCAGACCATCCCCAAGGACCTGGAGGACGCAGCGCAGGTGGAGGGCTGCACGAGGGTGGGCGCGCTGTTCCGGGTGATCCTCCCGCTGGCGCGCCCCGGCCTGCTGGCGACGGTGCTGTTCGCGTTCCTGATCGCGTGGGACGAGTTCCTCTATGCGCTGATCTTCACGTCGACGACCGCGTCGAAGACGATCCCGGTCGCGATCGCCGAGTTCACGGGGCGCTACGAGACCGACTTCGGGCTGCAGGCGGCGGGCGGCGTGCTCGCGGCGCTGCCGCCGGTCCTGATCGCGCTCGTCTTCCAGCGGTACATCGTCGGCGGGCTCTCGCGCGGGGCGGTGAAGGGATGACGTTCCGCGAGGGCGTCTTCGCCCAGCCCGAGAACCTGCGTGGCGCGGCGGCGGCCATGCGCGACGCGCTGGCCGAGGTCGACCTCGCGCGGCTCCGCGAGGGAACCCTCGTGCTCAGCGGCATCGGCGCGAGCTGGCATGCCCTGGTGCCGGCGGTGCGCGCTTTGCGCGCCGCCGGCCGCCGCGCCTTCGCGGTCCCCGCGCCGGACCTGGCCGATGCCCCGGCGGCGCGGCTGGGCGATGCGTTCGTGCTCGTGTCGCAGTCGGGCGCAAGCGCGGAGACCGTCGCGGCGCTCGAGCGAATCGACGGCGCGCCGGTCGTCGCGGTCACCGCGGATGCGGCGAGCCCGCTGGCGCGAGGCGCGGCGGCCCGGCTCCCGCTCGGCCCGCTGCCCGACACGAGCGTGGCCACGCTGTCGTACACCGCCACGTTGCAGGCCCTCGGGATGCTCTGCGACGCGATCCTCGAGCGCGAGAGCGAGCGCTGGGACGACCTCCCCCACCTTGCGGCGCAGACGCTCGAGGTGGCCACGGCAGATTCCGATGCCGCCGCCGCGCGCATGGCCCGCGTGCGCGCGGTCGACGCGGTCGGCGGCGGCGCGGGACTCGCCTCCGCTGGCGAGACGGCCCTCCTCGTCCGCGAGGCGCTGCGGCTCCCCGCCACCGGCGCCGAGACGCGCGAGTACCTCCACGGGCCGATGGAGCCGGTGGACCCGGACTTCGGCTGTTTTGTCTTCGGCGCCGGCAGGGAGCGCCGGCTGGCCGAGACGCTCGCGGGCTACGGCGCACCGGTGGTGCTCATCGGCGCCGCTGCGCCAGGCGTCCATGCCTTCAGGCCGCCCCCCACCGGCGAGCTCGCCGCGCCGGTCCTGCAGATCCTGCCGGTGCAGCTCATCGTCATGCGCCTCGCGGCGAGCCGCGGCCTGGCCATCGACGGGCTGCGCCGGCAGCAGGACGACACGAAGCTCCCGACGGGGAAGGCGGCGTGACACCGGCGGCCGTCAGCGTGATCGGCGGCGTCCAGGTCGACCTCGTGATGACGCCGGTCGACGCGCTGCCGGCGCCCGGGACGAGCACGTACGTCGACGCGTTGACGATGCGGGTCGGCGGCGCGGGAGCCAACGCCGCGCTGGCGCTCGCGGAGCTCGGCACCCCGGTGCGCCTCTTCGGCTGCATCGGCGACGACCACTTCGGCCGCTGGATCCTCGACGAGCTCGCGCGCGCCGGGCTCGGCGACGAGCTCACGGTCGCCGCGGGCGAGCGGACCGGCGTCACCGTGGCGTGCGAGGCGCCGGAGCGCGACCGCTCCTTCATCACCTCGCTCGGGGCGGCCGCGGAGTGGGAGGCGTGGACGCTGCCCGGCGACGCGCCGGACAGCGCCAGCGTGCTCGTGTGCGACTACTTCTGCGCGCCGGCCATGCGCGGCGACGGGACGCGAGGCCTGCTCACGGCCGCCCGCGACTACGGCGCGCGCACCTACTTCGACACCACCTGGGACCCCGACGGCTTCCCCGCGATGACTCGCGAAGAGGTCCAGGCGCTCCTGCCGCTCGTCGACGTCTTCCTGCCCAACGCGGGCGAGGCCTGCGCCCTGGCGGGCAGCGACGACGACGCTGTCGCGGCGGCGCGCGCGCTGCAGGCGCTGTCCGGGGGCTGGGTCGTCGTCAAGCTCGGGCCCGCCGGGTGCCACGCCGTGGGCCCGGACGGGCGGGAGCACGCGGTGCCCGCGCCCGTCGTCGATGTCGTCGACACGACGGGCGCAGGCGATGCCTTCAACGCAGGGCTCATCGACGCGCTGGCGAACGGAGCCGACTGGCCGGCGGCCCTCGAGGCCGCCACTCGCCTGGCCTCCGCCATCGTCGCGCGCCCCTCGAACGATCGATACACGGCGCGGCCGGCCGACGCGGATGAGGCGTCGGCGCGGCCGGCCGGCTGAGGCGCGGCCTGTGTCAGAAGCCGTCCGCGCCTACTCGTCCCACCAACAGGAGGAACGATGTCCAAGTCTAAGTCGCGGCTGCTCGCCCTCGCGGCAGCTGCCGCGCTGGCCGCCGTGGCGGCGCAGCCCGCGGGAGCGCAGGGCGGCGGGGCCACGGAGCTGACCTCGGGCTGGAAGGTCCAGTCCTCCGCCGTCGCCACGGACCCGGGCTCCGCGATCTCGGACCCCGGCTACTCGACCGCGGGCTGGCTGCCCATCTCCCAGCCCGAGACGCTCATGGCGGCGCTGGTCGAGAACAACCGCTATCCCAACATCTTCTTCTCGGACAACCTGGCGAAGGTCGATCCGAGCCAGTTCGACGTCAACTGGTGGTACCGCGACCAGCTGCAGATCCATCCGCGCGAGGGGCAGCACACGTTCCTCGTCATGAATGGCGTCGCGTCGCGGGCGAACCTCTGGGTGAACGGCACGAAGGTCGCAGACCAGTCGCAGCTGCAGGGCTCGTACTCGCGGCTGGAGTTCGACATCACCCCGTACGCGCGCGACGGCGACAACGCGATCGCGCTCGACGTC
>DATFRW010000114.1:0-7941 GCA_035262945.1 Solirubrobacteraceae bacterium | reverse complement strand
AGCCGTTCATCCACAACATGCACACGGCCCTGTGGGTGCTGGCGGCGACGTCGCTCGTGGGCGCCGGGGTGTCGTTGCTGAGGCCGAAGCAATGAGCGCGACGGCTGACACCGACCTGCGCATCGGCGAGGTCGCGCGCCGCGTCGGCACGACGCCACGGACGATCCGCTACTACGAGGAGATCGGCCTGCTGCCCGCCGAGGGCGAGCGCCAGGCGGGCCGGCATCGCCTGTACGGCGAGCGCGACGTCGAGCGCCTGCGCGAGGCGCTGCGGCTGAAGGACCTGCTCGGCCTGACCCTGGACGAGCTCAAGGAGCTGCTCGAGGCGCAGGACGCCCGCGCGGCGCTGCGGGACGAGTGGCGCCACGGCGAGCCCGGCGCCGCTCGCCGGCGGGAGATGCTGGAGGAGTCGGGCCGGCTCATCGACCGCCAGCTCGAGCTCGTCCGCCGCCGCCGCGACGAGATCGCGGCGCTCGAAAGCGAGCTCGTGGTCAAGCGCCGGGAAGTGCTCCGGAAGCGGCGCGAGCTGCCCGAAGGCTGAGCTCGCGCGGCCCCCGGGGGGTCAGACCCCTTTAGTCCCCCCGACTCAAGGGGTCTGACCCCGTCCGGCTTTACGGAGCGATGTTCTGGTTGATCCGGAACAGGTTGTCGGGGTCGTAGCGCCGCTTGACCTCGACGAGCCGGTCGTAGTTGTCGCGGTAGCTCGCGCGGACCCGGTCGGGGCCCTCGTCGTGCATCATCATGTTCACGTAGCCGCCGCCGGCCGAGTGCGGGTGCAGGTCGTCGTGGTAGGCCTTCGCCCACTCCGTCATGCGCTCGTTGTTCGCCGGGTCGGGGTCGACGCCGACGATGACCTGGCCGAAGCGCGCGTCGCGGTAGCTCAGCGCCGTGTCGCCGGTGCCGACCGCATGGGCGGCGCCGTCGATCGGGTAGAGGTGCATGGTCGACTGCGGCGTCGGCAGGTTCGGCGCGTGCTCGAGGTGGATCGCGATCGCGTCGTCGGTGAGCTCGTCGACGAAGTCCGTCCGCCAGTACCACTGGTGGCCCTTCGGGTACAGCGGGTCGAACGCGCTCTGCAGCATCCAGAACGGCATCTGCTGCACGCCGTCGAGGACCGGCTCCAGCGCGCGCATCGGCGCCAGCAGCTCTTCCGCCCGCTCGGGTGGGCCGTTGTAACACCAGACGATGCCGGCGACCTTCTCGAGCTGCAGCTCCGGCGGGAACGGGTCGACCGGCGGCACGGTCAGGAAGCCGAACCAGCCGTTGAGCTCCGTCGGCGCCTGGGCGATGAATCGGTCCCAGGCCCGCAGGATCTCGGCGCTGCGGTCGAGCGAGAACAGCATCGGCCCGCCGACGACGTCCCGGACCGGTCGGCCGCGGAACTCGAACGAGGTGACGACGCCGAAGTTGCCGCCGCCACCGCGGATCGCCCAGAACAGGTCCGGGTGCTCGGCGGCGCTCGCCGTGACGGCGGAGCCGTCAGCGAGGACGAGGTCGGCCGAGAGCAGGCTGTCGATGGTGAACCCGTACTGGCGGGTGAGGTAGCCGATGCCGCCGCCGAGGGTCAGGCCCCCGACGCCGGTGCTGGCGATGAACCCGCACGGCACGCTGAGGCCGAACGGATAGCCGGCGTGGTCGACGTCGCCCCACGTCGCGCCGCCCTCTACCCGGATGGTCTGCTTGGCCGGATCGACATGGACGGCGCGCTTCGCGGAGAGGTCGACGACGATCGCGTCGTCCCAGACCCCGAGGCCGCCGGCGTTGTGGCCGCCGCCGCGGACGGCGAGCGGGATGCCGGTCTCGCGGGCCAGGCCGATGGCGGCGATGACGTCGGTGGTGTCGGCGACTTGCGCGATGAGGCGCGGGCGCCGATCGATCATGCCGTTGTAGACGGAGCGCGCCTCGTCGTAGCGCTCGTCCCCCGGCTCAATGAGTGCGCCGCGGAAAACGGCACGGAACTCATCGCTGACGAGCTCGGAGCCCGTCGCGGTAGTGGTTGCCATATTGGCAAGCCCCCCTTTTGGTGGATGCCACCACGGTACGTCGCGGCGGCAGGTCTGTCATGACCGGTTCTGACTCACATGGAGAGTCGGTTGCGTGCGATTGGTCACGCAGCGAATGGTCAACATTGACTATCGTCGTCCAGTGCCGGAGAGCTCCACCGCGCTCCCGCTGCCGGGCCCGCTGCGGCTGACCCCGGCGCTGCCGTTCGTCGGCCGCGACGCCGAGCTCGAGGCCGTGCTGCGCATGTGGGGCGACGCGCGCACCGAGGGCCGGCGCGTGGCGCTCGTCGGCGGCGAGCCGGGATGCGGCAAGACGCGGCTGGCCTGGGAGCTCGCGGGGCGGGCGCGCGACGACGGCGCGAGCGTCCTCTACGGCGCGTGCGACGCGAGCCTCACCTCGCCCTACCAGCCCTTCGTCGAGGCGCTGCGCCATCTCGTCGATCACATCGAGCCGGCCACGCTCCGGGACGCCGCCGGGGCCCGCGCCGGCGAGCTCGCGCGGCTTCTGCCCGACCTGCGCAGCCACCTGCAGGACCTGCCCGATCCGGTGGAGGGCGACCCCGCGTCGCAGCGCCATCGCCTCCACAGCGCGGTCCTCGACCTCCTCACCGCGGTCGGCCAGAGGCGCCCGGTGCTGCTCGTGCTCGACGACCTGCACTGGGCCGACCGGCCGTCGCTGCTGCTGCTCGAGCACCTCGCCCGCGCCGCGGGCGACGCTCCGCTGCTTGTGGTCGCCACCTACCGCGAGGGCGAGCTCGACGCCGGGCCCGGCCTCACCGCCACGATGGCCGAGCTGCACCGGCGGCCGGGCGTCGAGCGGATCGCGCTGGGCGGTCTGGAGGTGGCGGCGATCGAGCAACTCGTCGTCGGCCTCGGCGGCGGGCCGGACAGCGGGCCGCTGGCGGGCGTGCTCTGCGACCTGACCGCCGGCAACGCGTTTCTCGTCGGCGAGCTGTGGCGCCACCTTGCCGAGACCGGCGCGCTCGCGGAGGGCGAGGCGGGCTGGGCGCTCGTCGGCGATCCCGAGCAGGTGGCGACGCCCGAGAGCGTGCGCCAGGTCGTCGGCCAGCGCCTCGAGCGTCTCGCGCCGCCGACCGGCGAGGTACTCGAGCTCGCCGCGATCGTCGGGAGGCCCGCCAGCCTCGCGCTCCTGCGCCGCGCGTCCGGCCGGCCCGACGCCGAGCTCATCGACGCGCTCGACGAGGCGACCAGCGCCGGGGTGCTCGAGGTGCTCCCCGGACCGCCGGTGACCCACCGCTTCCGCCACGAGCTGCTGCGCCGCGCGGTCGCCGACCGCGTCGCGCCGCTGCGGCGCGCCGCGCTGCACCAGCGGGTCGCCGAGGCGATGGAGGCGCAGCCCACCGAGCTCGGCGTCCGCGCGGCGGCCGACCTCGCCTACCACTGGACCGAGGCCACGCCGGTTGCCGGCCCGGAGCGGGCGGTGGCCGCGTCGCTGCGCGCGGCCGACCTCGAGCTCGAGGCGCTCGCCTTCGACGGCGCCGTCCGCCTCCTGCGCAGCGCCCTTGCGCTCGGCGTCGAGGACCGGGCGCAGCGCGCCGCCGTGGAGTACGAGCTCGGCGTCGCGCTGCACCGCGCGGGCGACACCGAGGCGGCGATCGAGAGCTTCGCCGCGGCCGCCGACCACGCCCGCGACCGCGGCGACGACGAGGCGTTCGCGCGCGCGGCCGTCGCGTTCGAGGAGGCGTGCTGGCGGCCGGGGATCATCGATCGCCGCGCGCTCGAGCTTCTGACCGAGGCCGAGCACCGGCTCGACCCCGCGGACAGCGCCCTGCGGGTTGGCGTGCTGGCCTGCCTGGGCAGCGCGCTGGCGGTCGACGGGCGCCACGACGAGGGCGGGGAGCACTGGGAGGAGGCCGTCGCGATGGCCCGCCGCGTCGGCGACCGCCGAGCGCTCGCGGCGGCCCTGCTGCGCGGGATGTGGGCGCGGGGGACCCGTTCCTCCCAGGAGGTCCTCGACGCGCTGACCGAGGCGTGCGCGCTGGCCGAGGAGGTCGGCGACTTCGATCTGCGCAGCGAGATCGGCGCGTTCTGCATGCGGCTGCTCATCGAGCTCTACGACCTCGGCGGGGCGCGGCGCGAGCTCGCGCACCTGCGCGCGGGCGCGAGCCGCGTCGGCCAGGCGTTCTACCGGCATGTCGACGACCTCTACGGCGCCTGCCTGGCGATCTGCGACGGGCGCTTCGAGGAGGCCGAGGCGTGCGCCGAGCGCGCCGTGGAGCTCAGCCGCCAGATCGGCAGCCGCCACGACACGACCGCCGTCTACGGCATCCAGATGTTCACCATCCGGCGCGAGCAGGGCCGCCTGCGGCAGGTCGCGCCGCTCGTGCGCCTGGCCGCCAGCCAGCGCGATGAGGTGTGGGGCCCCGCGCTCGCCGCGCTGCTGGCCGCAGTGGGCCTGACCGACGCCGCGCGGATCGAGCTCGAACGACTGTCGGCGGACGGATTCGCGGCGGTGCCGCCGGGGCCGCTGCGGCTCGTCGCGCTCGGCTTCCTCGCCGACACCTGCGACGTCGTGAACGACCCGCGCCTCGCCGCGCTGGTCTACGAGGAGCTCCTCCCGTTCGAGGGGCGCAACGTGATCGCCGGCGAAGCGGTCGTCTGCTACGGGCCGGCGGACCGCTTCCTCGGCATGCTGGCCTGCCAGACGGGCGACGGCGACGCGGCGCTGCGCCACCTCGAGACCGCGCTGGCGCTCAACGAGCGACTCGGCGCCGCGACGTGGCTGGCACACACGCGCTTCGAGCTCGCGCGCCTGCTGCTCTCGCGGGGCGACGACCTGCGCGCACGCGCCCTGCTCGACGCCGCCGAGGCGGCGGCGCAGCGGCTCGGGATGGTCGCGCTGGGCCATCGCATCCTCGGGCTGACCGAGCCGCGGCCCGCCCCGTCGCTGCCCGACGGCCTGTCGCCGCGCGAGGTCGATGTCCTGCGGCTCGTCGCCGCGGGGCGGTCGAACCGCGAGATCGGCCTGCTGCTGTCGATCAGCCAGCACACGGCGGCCAACCACGTCCGCTCGATCCTCTTCAAGACCGGCTGCGCGAACCGGACAGAGGCGGCTGCCTATGCACACCGCCACGCGCTGGTCGACCGCTGAATTACGATCCACCGCCGTGCCTCTCTACCTGATCGAACGCCAATTCGCAGAGCAGCTGCAGCTCAGTCCCGACTCCGTCAAGAGCGTCGACGAGATCAACGAGCAGGAAGGGGTGCGCTGGGTCGTCTCGTTCCTGTCGGCGGACCGGCTGAAGTCGTATTGCCTCTACGAGGCGACGTCGCCTGACGCGATCTGGGCGGCCGCCCAGGAGGCCGGGCTGCCCGCGGACGTCATCGTCGAGGTCGACGAGTTCGACCCGGCGTCGATGCGCTGACCGGCCGCCACGGCATCATGGGATGCGGATGCCGACCGCGTTCGCTTCCTCCGATGGGCTCGATACCGCCGCGCTGAGCGACGCGCCGGTGCGCTGGCCGCGGCCGTCGCGGCTCGACCAGCCGGTCGCCTGGAAGCCCAAGCCCGCCGCCGAGGCCGCCGAGACGCTCGGGCTGACCACGGTGGGCGCGCTCCTCGCCCACCTGCCGCGCGACTCCGGCGAGGCGCGGACGATCGCCGAGCTCGAGCAGGACGAGACGGCGACGGTGATCGTCGAGGTGCGCTCGATCACCTCGCGGCCGGTGCGCCGCCGCGGGATGAAGCCGCTCGTCGAGGCGGTCGTCGCCGACGCCACCGGCGTCATGAAGGCGACGTTCTTCAACCAGCCGTGGCTGAAGGACCAGTACCGCCCGGGCACGCGGCTGATGCTGGCGGGCAAGTACCAGGGCGGGGCGCGCTTTCGCGTCAACACCCACGCGCGCACGGACGCGGCGGTGGCGGCCGCCGGCGAGGCGGCGTCGCAATACCCCGCCACCAAGGGCATCAGCTCGACCCAGATCCTCGCCGCCGTGCGCGAGCACCGCGCCGCGATCGCCGACGTCGTCGAGCCGCTGCCGGCCTCGCTGCGCGTGGCCGAGCGCCTGCCCGACGCGCCGGCAGCTCTGGCAGCGGCGCACTTCGGCGACCGCGAGGGCGGCCGCACGCGGCTGGCGTTCGACGAGCTGCTCGTCGACCAGATCGTGCAGCTGCGCCTGCGCGCCGAGCGCCGCGCCACGCAATCGGCGGCGCCGCTGCGGGAAGAGCCGACGCTGTCGCGGGTCTGGCGCGACACGCTGCTTCCGTTCGCGCCCACCGGCGACCAGTCGGCGGCGATGGACGAGATCGACGCCGACCTCGCTGCGGAGCGCCCGATGCAGCGGCTGCTCATGGGCGAGGTCGGGTCGGGCAAGACCGTCGTCGCGCTGCACGCGATGCTCCGCGCGGTCGAGCACGGGATGCAGGCGGCGATGATGGCGCCGACCGAGACGCTCGCCGAGCAGCACTTCGCCACGCTCCAGGCGCTCATGCCCGGCTCGCTCGTGCCGGTGGCGCTGCTCACCGGCTCCACGCCCGGCGCGCGACGCGCCGACATCCTCGGCAAGCTGCGCACGGGCGAGCTCAAGCTCGTCGTCGGAACGCACGCGCTCATCGAGCCCGACGTCGAGTTCGACCGCCTCGCGGTGGCCGTCGTCGACGAGCAGCACCGCTTCGGCGTGCGCCAGCGCGCCGCGCTCGACGCCAAGGCGCCGGAGGGCCTGGCGCCGCACGTCCTCCACATGACCGCCACGCCGATCCCGCGGACGCTGCGCCTGGCCTCGTTCGGCGCGCTCGACGTGACCGCGCTGCGCGAGCTGCCCAAGGGCCGGCAGCCGATCGAGACCTTCGTCGTGGGGGGCGAGCGCGAGCGCGAACGCGCCTACGAGCGCATCCGCGAGGAGCTGCGCGCGGGGCACCAGGCGTTCGTCGTCTGCCCGCTCGTCAGCGAGTCCGAGGCGCTGCAGGCTCGCGCCGCGACCGCCGAGTTCGAGCGCCTCAAGGCGACTGAGTTCGCCGACTTCCGCGTGGTGCTCCTCCACGGGCAGATGCGCCCGCGCGAGAAGGCCGAGGCGATGGAGGCCTTCGCGGCGGGCGGCGCCGACGTCCTCGTCGCCACGACGGTCATCGAGGTCGGCATCGACGTCCCCAACGCGACCGTGATGCTCGTCGAGGACGCCGAGCGCTACGGGATCTCGCAGCTGCACCAGCTGCGCGGCCGCGTCGGCCGCGGCAGCCACCCGTCGCTGTGCCTGCTCTTCGGGCCGGCCGACTCGCTGCGGCTCAAGGCGCTGGCCCAGCACGGCGACGGGTTCCAGCTCGCCGAGATCGACCTCGAGCTGCGCGGCGAGGGTGAGCTGACCGGCACCCGCCAGTCGGGCCTCGCGCGCTTCGACTTCGCGCGTCTCCCCGAGGACGGCGCGTTGCTCGAGCGCGCCCACCGCCGCGCCGCGACGCTCCTGCACGACGACCCGGGGCTGGAGGCGCCGGAGCTGGCGCTGCTCGCCGAGCGGGTCGGCCGGCGCGAGCGCGAGCCCGTCGCGGCGTGAGGGTCGTCGCCGGGCGCTTCGGTGGCCGGCGGCTGCGCGCCCCGCGGGGGCGGGACACGCGGCCGACCTCCGACCGGGTGCGCGAGGCGCTCTTCGCGATGCTGGGACCGCTCGACGGCGCCCGCGTGCTCGACCTGTTCGCCGGGTCGGGGGCGCTGGCGATCGAGGCGCTCTCGCGGGGCGCCGCCGCGGCCACGCTCGTCGAGCGCGATGCCCGCGCGGTCGAGGCGATCCGCGCCAACCTCGCGGCGCTGGGGCTCGGCGAGGAGGAGGCGCGGGTGGTCCACGCGCCCGCGCGTGTGGCCCTCCGCGACGCATCGGCGGGCGGCGACGCATACGATCTCGTCCTTCTCGACCCGCCGTACCGGGACGCTCCGGCGCTGGGACGGGAGCTCTCGGAGGCCTTGCCGGCCGTCCTGGCGCCCGCTGC
>DATFRW010000113.1:0-13644 GCA_035262945.1 Solirubrobacteraceae bacterium | reverse complement strand
AACGTCGGCCCGGACAATTAAGGAACCCACCATGGCCAAGCTTTTCTTCGGCGACACCGCCGTGTTGACCCGACGCTCCCTGCGCCACATCACACGCAGCCTGGACACCATCATCACGACCACGATCATGCCGATCGCCTTCATGCTGCTGTTCGTGTACGTGTTCGGCGGCGCGATCAAGTCCGGGTCGGATTCATACGTGAACTACCTGCTGCCCGGCATTCTGCTCATCACGATTGCGTCGGGCATCTCCTACACCGCATACCGGCTCTTCCAAGATATGAAGATCGGCATCTTCGAGCGATTCCAGTCCATGCCGATCGCGCGGCCGTCCGTGCTGTGGGCGCACGTGCTGACCTCGTTGGTCGCCAATCTGATCTCGCTGGTGGTCGTCGTGCTCGTCGCCCTCCTCATGGGCTTCCGCTCGGGGGCGGGAGTGCTGGCGTGGCTCGGGGTCGCCGGCATCCTGGTCCTGTTCACCCTGGCGTTGACGTGGATCGCCGTCATCCCCGGTCTCACCGCGAACTCCGCGGACGGCGCGAGCGCGTTCTCCTACCCGCTCATCTTCCTGCCGTTCATCAGCTCGGCATTCGTGCCCACCGACACCATGCCCGCCGCGGTGCGCGCCTTCGCCGAGAACCAGCCGGTGACGACCATCGTCAACGCGATCCGCGACCTGCTGACACAGCAGCCGGTCGGCACCGACATCTGGATCGCCCTTGCCTGGTGCGTCGGCATCCTCATCGTCGCGTACTCCTTCGCCATGGCCACCTACCGCCGCAAGGTCTCCCAGTAATCAACTTGCACGCGGCGCACTGGCGAAAGGCGCTCAGCAGGACTATCGTCCTACGGGTTGTCGGTGTGAGGGTTGGTGATGGGCGCTCGCGACGCGATGGAGTTCATCAACGAGCAGGACGACGCAATCCTGCAGCGCTTCGTCGAGCGATTGGAGTTCCGGGGCAGGGACCCGACCTTCGTCGGGTACCGGCAGGCCTACGTGGAGAAGATGGCCTTGGCTCCGAGTGCCGTGATCGTCGACCTGGGTTGCGGCACGGGCGTCGTCGCGCGTGCGCTGGCGGCGGAACCGGGCTTCTCTGGCCGGGTGATCGGCATCGAGCAGAGTCCTGTGTTCGTGGACGCTGCGCGACGGTTGGCGGGCGATGAAGGCGTTGGTGAGCGCGTCGAGTTCCGCATCGGGAACGCGCACGCGCTCGACCTCGTGGACGCGACCATGGACGCCGTCGTCGCGCACACGACGATGAGTCACGTCACCGACCCGCTCGGCGTTCTCAAGGAGGCCGCGCGGGTGCTGCGGCCCGGTGGCGTCTTTGCCGCGTTCGATGGCGACTATGCGTCGTGGACCTTCGGCTACGCCGATCACGCGATCGCCAAGGCGATGGAGGAAGCGACCCTGGCCGCTGTGGTCTCCAAGCCGCGCGTGATGCGCGACATGCCGGGCCTGCTTCGTGACGCCGGCCTGCGACTGCTCGACGTCAACGCCCACGTCTACGCCGACATCGGGCGCTCAACGTTCTTTCTCGGTGCCGCCGAGTCATACGCACCGGTCATCGCCCGCAACAAGCTCATGCCGCCCGAGCAGGTCGACGCTTGGCTCGAAGGGCTGCGCCGGGCGTCGGAAGAGGGCGTGTTCTTCGCCGCCTGCAACTACTACGCCTACATCGCCACGCGCTAGCGGCCGCCGGCCGCGACGCGTGCTACCGGCGCTCTGCCCCTAGGGGTGATTCCCTATAGAAACGCGGCCGGTCGGCTCGCAAGATCCCGACGATGGCGCACGCAGGACAGGTGATCGCGAATCCCCGCTCGGGCGAGAGGATCACGTTCCGGCAGACCGCGGCGGAGACCGGCGGTCGCCTGTTGGTGGTCGACCTCGAGCTGCTCGCGGGCGGGCGGATGCCGGCGGGCCTTCATGTCCACCCCGAGCAGGAGGAGCGCTTCGAGGTGGTGCGCGGCTGGATGCGATTCCGCGTGGGCCGCGAGCAGATCTTCGCCGGTCCGGGGGACGTCGTCGTGGTCGCGCCGGGCGTGCTGCACGATTGGGCCAACGTCGGCGGGACGACCGCCGTGGTCCGGGTGGAGGTACGTCCGGCGCTCGCAATGGAGCGCCTGTTCGAGACGGCTATCGCTCTCGCCGAGGACGGGCGGACCTTCGCGAACGGGATGCCCAAGCCGCTCGATCTGGCGCTCTTCGCGCGCGAGTTCGAGCGCGAGGTGCAGGCCGCCTTCCCGCCGCTGTGGGTGCAGCGAATCGCGCTCGCGCCGCTGGCATGGGTGGCCGAGCGGCGCGGCCACGCTGCCCGCTACTGGGCCGACCCGGCGATTGCGTAAGCCCCCGTGATTCTGGATCGTTTCGGTCCCGCGACAGCCGGGGTAGAGGACCGGCATGGAGCCAACCGAGGCGACCCCTGCTCGTCCACCTGTCGTCACTCAGACCGAGTGGGACGCGGCCCGGACGGCCCTGCTCGAGCGCGAGCGGGACGTCGCCGCAGCAATGCACGAGCTCGCCGCGGCACGCAAGCGCATGCCGATGGTGCGGGTGGAGCGCGACTACGCGTTCGAGGGTCCTGACGGGCGCCGGTCGCTGCTCGAGCTGTTCGACGGGCGCAGCCAGCTGATCCTCTACAGGTTCTTCTTCGAGGAGGGTGTCGGCGGCTGGCCCGACGCCGGGTGCGTCGGATGCTCGTCCGTCGCCGACGGCATCCCCGAGCTCGGCCTCCTGCACTCTCGCGACATCACCTTCGCCATGGTGTCGCCGGCACCCCAAGCGAACCTCCAGCGGTACGCCGAGCGCATGGGCTGGACCGATGTGCCCTGGTACACGATCTGCACCGAGCGGTTCTCGGCTGACTTCGGGGTCGACGAGTGGTTCGGCCTCAATGTCTTCCTGCGTGACGGCAACGACGTGTACCGCACCTACTTCCTCCAGCACGGGGCGATGGTCCAGTTCATCGGCAGCATCTGGAGCCTGTGGTCGCTCACGCCCTACGGCGGCCAGTCCGACGACGAGGACTTGCCCGAGGGCTGGCCGCGGGCGCCGCAGTCGTTCTGGTTCCGCCGCCACGACGAGTTCGACGAGCCGGCGCCGTCGGCCCGCCTGGGCACCGACGCGGACGATCGACCCTAGCTTCGCGCAGGCGTGTGGGTTTGCCGCCCGCAGGGAACGCCCGCGGGATGACTCGATCGATCACCCTTGATCAGGCGGAGGCCGTCGTTGCCGCGGCCAAGACGAAGGCCGACGAGCTCGGCGTGCCGATGAACATCGCCGTCGTCGATGCCGGCAACAACCTGACCGCGTTCGCTCGACAGGACGGCGCATGGCTGGGCTCCATCGCTGTTGCCCAGGACAAGGCGTTCACCGCGCGGGCGTTCGACGCCGCGACGCACGACCTCTACGAGAAGGCGCAACCCGGCGGCTCGCTGTACGGCATCGGCGTGTCGAACGACGGCCGCGTCATCACGTTCCCCGGCGGCGTCCCCCTTGGTGACGGCGACGAGATCGTCGGCGCCGTCGGCGTCAGCGGCGGCGAGGTCGCGCAGGATCAGGCGGTCGCCGAGGCCGGCGCGGCGGCGTTCGGCGGCTAGAGACGGCGGCGGCTCACGCCCACGGCCAGATCGACGAGGTGGTCTTGCGCTCGGTCGTCGCCGTCGCCACGGTCCCGCCCGGCTTGATCAGCTCGCGCACGGCGGCCAGGCGCGCGGCCGCGCGCTTGCTTTCCGTCGTTCCGAAGAGATCCGACTTCCCGAAGTGCAGGAGCGTCTGGATCTGGGCGACGGGAGTCTGCTGGCTGTGCAGGTACACGAGCGCCTGGGATCGCTCGCCCGCGGTGAGGCCGTTCATCAGCGCGCCGCCCTTCACGGCGTCCCCGGAGATCTGGTCCAGGTACGGGCGCAGCAGGGTGGGCACCTTGGAGGCGACGAAATCGCTGAAGAACGTTGGCAGCGCGCCCTGCGCCTCGGCGATGAGGGGCGTCGAAACGCGGTCCTTGAGGTCCTTGCGCTCGAGCAGTTCGGCGTCGGAGAACGGGTCCGTGGTCATGGAGCCGTAGAGGAACAGCTTCTTCGCGGCAGGCTGTGTCTTCGCCCAGGCCCAGGCCTCCGCCTCCGTGAACCCGGCATCCTGGACGCTCCTCATGACTGGGATGAACGCCAGCATGATCTGATCCAGCGCGGGGGTTCCGTGGACGACCTTCCAGGTCTTGTAGGTCGAACGCGTCGTGATCCCGCTCTCTTCCCGGATCGGGTTCTCGATCCCGATCACGTTCGACATCTCCTCGGCCCGCCTCTGCCACGTCGGCTTGGACTCGCCGAACCAGTCGAACTGCTCGTCCGCCGCATACCCGCCGCCGCGGACGCGGACCGCATGTCCCATCTCGTGGGCGAGCAGGACGAAGTCGGGTGAGATGACCTCGACGTCGCCAGCGCCGATCCCGCGCGAGAACTGGCCGTACCGCATCACGAGCGCGTTGCCCTCGCCGGTGCCGAACTCGTAGTACTCGGTCCTCCTGCCCTGCCTGATCGCGAAGCCGGGCTTGCCGTCGAGCAGGGCAGCGTTGTACTGCTCGGCATTCGCCACGACGGGGTAGTCATCGCGACGGCTGCGCCGCGGGCGGTCGATCTTCACGTAGTCGGCTTTGCCCGGTCCCGCACCGTGCACCTGCGACAGGGGCTTGTTGGCGGAGTCCTCGTTCGTGCCGGTCGCTCCGGCGATGCCGACGTGGCGAAGCGCCTGTGTCTCAGGGACGATGAAGGTCTCGTAGCCCGTCAGCTGCGCTCCCGTGCGCGGATTGACCGGCAGCGCTCCGACGCCCGGCGGGCGGCCCGCCGCGGGCGCGTCCAGGTACTCGATCAGCTCGCGGCCGGTGTACGTGTGGAGCATCTTCGCCATGCTCGACAGCGTCTTGTCCTTGAACGCGGCATCGCCACCGCCTTCGATCTGCAGCATCCCCGCGCCCTGCGAGACCGATGTCCAGAGCCTCGTCGCTCGCTGCTGTTGGATCGCCGACAGGCCGGCGGTGTACACAGGCACGATGTTCGCGGCGACCGCCGCGCGCACGACGTTGACGTGCTCGCGGTCCAACTCCTCCATGAGGTCGCGCATGTGGCCCGCAAGCGGCTCGGTATCGAAGTCCTGGATCTGCAGCGTGTCGAACCACTTGTAGATCTCGTGATCGAGCTCACCGAGCAGGGTCACCCGGGCCGGGACCTGGGCGTTGTCGTTGGCGATCTGGTTGTAGCGGTCCAGGCGGTTCCTGATCCGCCTCTCGGCCGTCGCGAGCGTCGTCTCCTGCGCGGTTCCACCATCCGCCCGCCTGGGCACGCGCGTGCGGAACTGGTCCCCAGTCGTGACCGGCGCTCGCGCAAGCACGCTCGCGACCGCGTGGTTGCCGGCCGAGCGCTGCAGATCGAGCACGCGGTCAGCGGGCGCGGCCGTCGTGTAGCGCGCGGTGGGCACCGGCGTCGCCTGCGCCGGGTGCTTCCCTCTGACTTCACCCACCGTCCGCAGCCTCGTTCAGGGCGCGCCGTGCCCACTTCGCCAGCGCCACCCCGCTGCGGTCGGCAGCCTCGCGCCAGCGCTCGGCATCCTCGCCGCCGAGCGCGAGGCGCAGCATGCCGCTCGACTGCGGGTCTCCGCCATCCTCGTCCGACCAACGCAGCTTGCGCCGCAGCTCGTTGCGCGACCAGCCGTGCGCGCTTGCGGCGTCGAGCCAGCGGTCCTGCTCGGCGTCCGGGAGCGCGCAGACCTCGGCGTGGTGCTGGAAGCTCAAATCGTCCCGCCGGCGGGACGGCGTGAAGCGTCTCGCGACGACGGCGTAGTTGCGCAGGGTCTGGTAGTCGAAGCCGGTGACCTCGACCGCCTCCTTGTAGCGGCGGCCGTACTTCATCCGCCCGAACACGAGCCAGTCGCCCAGCCACCACGAGGCGCCGTTCCAGTGACGCCCGATCCGCACCCCGAGCTCCTGCCAGGTCTCGAAGCGCAGGAGCGGGTCGAAGGTCACGGCGGTCGCCGTGGTGCGGGCGGCACGGGGAGACACCAGCGCCCGGACGTGTTGCGGCGCGCTGCGTGCGACTTCTATCTGCTTCCGTGCCCGTGCTCCCCCCATGGGAGCTAACGAAGGTCCTGCGACGGCGACCTCTCTGCAACGGTCTTCCCACCATTTGCACGGGTTCTCGGGAGCGGCCGTGCGAATGTCTGCAGCGGTGCTGTCCGCTTCGGGACCGATGCGAGGCTCACGGGCTCGACGCATCAGCACCGACGGGCTCGGCCCGCCCGCCGTCGACGTGCGCGTGCAGGTGCGCGAAGTCCGCCTCGAGCGTCAGCCGGCCGTTCTTGCGGTACTCGAGGGCGACGGCCTGCACGACGTGCGCCATCGCGATCGTGCCGCCGTCGGCGGCCGCCAGGAACGCGGCCGTGATGGTGCAGTTGCGGATCGAGCCGCCGGTGACCTCGAAGAGCTTCGCCAGCTCGGCGACGTCGACGTCGCCGTCCACGGGCGCCTCGTCGGGGAGCATGTGCCGCCACAACCGCTCGCGGTCGTCGACCGTGGGCAAGGGGAAGTCGACGACGACGTCCAGGCGCCGGAGGAACGCGTCGTCCATGTTGCTGCGCAGGTTCGTCGCGAGCACGACGGCGCCGGGGTGGTCCTCCATGCGCTGCAAGAGGTAGGCGACCTCGATGTTGGCGTAGCGGTCGTGCGCGTCCTTGACCTCCGACCGCTTGCCGAACAACGCGTCGGCCTCGTCGAAGAGCAGGACCGCGTTGGCGTCGTGGGCGGCGGCGAAGAGGCGGTCGAGGTTCTGCTCGGTCTCGCCGACGTACTTCGAGACGAGGCCGGCCAGGTCGATGCGGAACAGGTCAAGGCCGAGGCCCGCGGCGAGCACGCTGGAAGCCATCGACTTCCCGGTTCCCGAAGGACCCGCGAAGAGGATCTTCAGCCCTTCGGCGCGGCCGGCGACACGCTCGAAGCCCCACCCCGAGAGCACGAGATCGCGGTGCCGAAGCCGGGCGTCGATCTGGCGCAGCTGCTCGAGCTGGCGGCTCGGCAGCACGAGGTCGTCCCACCCGTAGCGCGGCTCGACGCGCGTGGCGAGCGTGCCGAGCGCGGTGCGCGACGCCTCGCGCGCGCCACGCTCGAGGTCGCCTGAGGCCAGGGTCGAACGAGCCTCGCGGCGCGCGGAGGCGCGCGCGATGTCGGCCGCGCGCGAGATCTGTCCGAGGCCGAGGCGGAAGCGCGCGGCCACGCCGTCGACGTCGGTGTCCGGGAGCACGCGCCGCCAGGCGGTGACGCGCTCGGCGAACGTCAGGGGCGGCACGGACACGACCATCACCGAGAGGTCGCCGAGTGGAAGCCCGGCGCTCGAGCGGGCCCAGAGGAGCACGGGGCCGGCCAGCTGCCCGAGCACGGCGCCGGCGGCCTCGCGGTGGACGGGGTCGAGCTCGTCGACGGCGAAGCACGGGGCCGCGCCGGCGAGCGCGGCGCGGAGCCACGCCGCCGCCGCCGCGTCCTGCGCGGCGGCATGGCGGCCGGACACGACGAGCACCGGCCGGCCGAGCGCCGCGGCGAGAAGCTCGGGCGCGTCGGCCCCGACGGCAAGTACGGGGATCGCGTCGGGGCCGGTCAGCCCGCAGAGCTCGGCGAGGGTCGCCGGGCGCCCGGGGTCGTCGGCCGGCGCGACGAGCCGCTCTGCCGGATCCGCCGGTTGGAGCTGGGCGCCGAGCAGGTGGCCGGCGAGCGACGGATCGATCTTCAGGAGCCGGTCGGCGACGGCGATCCCCGAGTCCTCCTCGACGAGCTCGACCGCCCCGGTGCGCCGGAGCCGTCCGCCGGCGGCGAGGCGCGCGAGCACGTCCAGGCGGCCCGCCTCGCCGTCGGCGAGCAGCCGCGCGGCCAGGCGCGGGCTCGCGAGCCGTCGCGTGAGGTCGTCGTGCAGGAAGCCGAAGAGCCGCCCGAGCCGCGCATCGAGCTCGGGGGCCGCGCACAACGCGAGCAGCGCGGTGTCGCGGTCGTCGAGACCCAGCAGCTCCGCGGCCGCCGCGAGCCGGTCGCCGGCGTGCTCGGGTCCCGGCTCGCGCGCCAGCGCGAGCGCCGCATCGTCCGACACGTAGAGCCCGCGGAACGGATCGACGGGGTTCGGCTCGGTTGCCGCGACGGCCGCGACTGCCTCGAGGACGAGGTCGGCGACCTCCGCGAAGAACAACCGCCGTCCGTCAGCCGCCACCGAGCTCACGAGCCGCGGCCTCCGCCTCGACCTCGTCCGCACCGCCCGCGTCCGTGACGCGCAGGGAGCCGCTCGTCGATGCGCCGCGCTGCTGCACGACGTGGGTCAGCTCGTGCGCGAGGAGCTGGTCGCCGCCCGCGGTTCCCGGCTGGTACTGCCCCTTGGCGAAGAAGACGTCGGCGCCGACCGTGAAGGCGCGCGCCTCGACCGAGCGCGCAAGCGTGTCGGCCGCCGTGTCGTCGTGGATGCGGACGTCGCTGAACGAGTCGCCGAATGCCGATCCGATCCGCGTTCGCGCGCTCGTGTTGAGCGGCGAGCCCGCGCCGCGCTGGGACGAGATCGCCGACTCGACGTCCGGGTGCACGGCCCCGCCGGGGAGCAGGCCGGAGCCGGACTCGGCGAACCGCGCCATCGCGGCGTTCCCGATCGAGGAGGCGAGCCGCTGCAGCGGCTCCGCGCTCGTGGCCCGCGCCCGCGAAGGCGCCTCGTCCTTGTCGTGGCGGTGGCGGCGATCGCGCTCGGCGCTCATCCGATCAGCCCCGTGCGAAGCGCATAGGCGACGGCGTGCGAGCGCGTGCGCGCGCCGAGCTTCGTGGTGACGTCATGCAGGACGTTCTTGACCGTGCGCTCGCTGTAGCAGAGCTCGGCGGCGACCTCCCGCGTGGCGTGGCCGTCCGCGATGAGGCGCAGCACCTGCTCCTCGCGCGTCGTCAGCGGCGAAGGACGACGGGGCGCCTCGAGCGCGCCGTCGCCGTTGCGGGCGGCGGCGAGCATGCCGGTCAGCAGGTCCGGGGGGAGGATGCCCGCGCCTTCGAGTGTCGCGCGGATCCCGACCTCCAGGCGCTCGGGCGTGAGCGTCTCCTTGTGCAGAACGCCGACCGCACCGGACTCGACCGTCGCCATGACGTCCTCGCGACGCCAGCGCGCGCCGCACGCGATGGCGGGCACGGCGAGCGACTCGTGCACCGCGGCGATGAACGCGCACGCGTCGAGGGCAACCGCGTCGACAAGGATGACATCGCTCATCGCGAGATCCTCGTGGCTCCACGCGGCCTCCACGCTCTCGACGCCCGTCGCGCGCGCCACGATCGGCAGCCGCTCAAGACACGTGAGCAGGCCGAGCCGGAAGATGGAGTGGGGATCAACGACGAAGACGGCGGCCTGACGGGGGGACACGCTGGCTCCAGGGAGATGTTCTCGCTCCGACCCTAGACGCCGTCCGTTGCATTGGGCAACGATTCGGCGGTGCCGCCCATCGTCACATCGCTGGCCGTGGTCATGTGCGCTCACGGCGGGATGGTCACCCTCATCCCGCGCCAGACCGTGGTCAGCATCCAGGGCGGCCAGGTCCTCTGCGAGCCGGACCTCCTCGGCGCGCCGATCGTCGGGTGCCCCGTGCCCCCGACCCCCTCCACCAAGCCGTGCACGACCGTCGTCTCGACGTTCCCGGGCTCCACTTCCCTCAAGGTCCTGGTGGGAGGGCGCCCGGCGTACGTCGCCACGCTGACCGGCATGACCGACGGCGTGCCGCCCGGGACCATCATGGTCTCGTTCCCGGGTCAGACGATCGTTCAGGGGTAGCGTCATCTCATCCGCACCGGCTGCCAGGCCGGCGCCGTCGCGCGCAGCGTGACGGTCGACAGCAGTCGGGGGTCGGCGGGGTTGACGCGGACGATGGCGCCGTCCACGCGCTCGCAGGCGTCGCCGGACTGCAGCACGGCGAGCTCGCGGCCGTCGGGTCGCCACGCCACGGCGCAGCCGGCGACCGGGAGGACGTCCGCGTGGCGCAGCCGGAGGTCGCGAGGATCGGTGATGGCGATGCGGAAGCCGCGCTCCGCCGAGCCGAGGACGAGCGCGACCTGGCGGCCGCCGGGGGAGTAGGCCGCGGCGCGCACGCCCTGGTCGCCGCCGTCCGGCGTCGCCAGCCGGCGCCCGACCGCCCAGTCGCGAGCGTTCGCCGAGAACGCCACCTTCGTTGTGGCACGAAGCACGCCGAACGGTG
Source organism: Solirubrobacteraceae bacterium (assembly GCA_035262945.1). Classification (GTDB taxonomy): domain Bacteria; phylum Actinomycetota; class Thermoleophilia; order Solirubrobacterales; family Solirubrobacteraceae; genus JAOPZW01. The sequence continues at coordinate 3,407 of DATFRW010000113.1, read as the reverse complement.
TGCCACGGCCGTCGAACGGCTGCGCAGACGCGAGGAGCGAGCGCCCGTTCGGCGCCCATGACAGAGCGCCAACGCGCCACCCAGGCACGAGGCGGCACGACGGCCGGCTGACCTGCCGGTCGTCGAGGAGCGTCCAGCACAGCCGGTCGCCGTCTGCCGTGGCGTGGCTGACGAAGGCCAGGACGGTCCGTCCTCGGGTCCCGGCGACCGCGGGGGAGGCGAGGTCGTCGCCCGCCGCGTGGAGCGGCAGCGGCGCGGGGCGATGCAGCCGGCCGGTGCGCGTGAACACGATCTTGCCTCCCGACGGGAAGAGGACCGCTCGCCCGTCGGGCGTCCACGCCGGCGGGCCGTCACCGGCGGCGGGCCGCCGCGACAGCGACTGCCAGCCCATGCCCGTGCGGCCGTCCATCGTGACGGGCCCGGCGCCGGCCGCGAACGCGAGGCGCGGGAACCCGGCCGACGCGACCAGCGTGACGGTCTGCTTCCTGCGCACGCCGGTGCCGGCAACCGGCGTGCTGCGCAGGACGGTCCCGCGCCGCGCCTGGTTGATGACGAAGACCATGCGGGCGCGGAGCCCCCGATCGCGCACGGCGGCGGTCGCGGCCACGAGCCCCCTGCCGGCGGTCTGCGGCACCGGCGGATCGTTCGCGGAGGCCGCCTTCGCGCTCGAGCCCGAGCTGCTGCCGCTGCTCTGCGACGAGCCCGACGAGCCGCTGTCCTTGGGCGCCGGTGGCGGGCGCAGGAAGACGTCGACCTTCGAGCCGGACACGCGACGGGTCTTGGCGGCGGGCACCTGCGCGCGCACGGTGCCCTTCGCCATCGCGTGGGGGAACATCTGCCCGAGCGCAAGCCCGGCCTTGGCGAGGGCCTCCTCGGCCTTCGCGGCCGTCAGGCCCGTGAGGCTGGGAACCTCGACGCGCACCTTGGCCAGCACGACGTCGACCGGCGTTCCGCGCCGGCGACGCAGCCCGGCAATGGGAACCTGCGTCGCGATCCGGCGGCCGGGGTCCAGGGTCGGCGACACGACACCGAGCGTGAGGCCGCGACGTCGCAGGACGCGCTCGGCCTGGGCGGGCACCAGGCCGCGTACCTGCGGGACGATCGCGGTCCTGCGTGCCGTCGCGACGAGCATCGTGACGACCTGACCCTTGTCGACCTTGTCGCCGGGGTCCGGCGTCTGCGCGAGGACCGTCCCGGGCTGCTTCGTCGGACGCACCACGCGGGCGACCGTCGGCGATGCCGTGAGGTCGTGCTGCTCGAGCGTGACCCGCGCCGCGTAGACGCTCGGTGCGCCGCGGACGTCGGGGACGGTGACCTTGTTATCGCCCCTCAACAGCAGGATCAAGAGAATCGCGACTGCCAGGGCAACGAGCAGCACCGCGAGGATCACCCACCACGGGATCAGCGGGCGCTGGCGGAACGTCGCTCGCGCCGGCTGCGTTCCCGGATCCGCGGTACCGTCGGAGGGCGCGGCCCAGATCCGTAGGTAGTGCGTCGCGGTTCGCCCGATCAGACGCGGGCGACGCGGGCGCACCGTGATCGGGATCCGCGCCGTCGTGGCCGGTTCGACGCCGGCCAGGAAGACCGGCGCGACGATCCGCAGGCGCTCCTCGTCGTCGGCGGCGCGCACCACGACCGCGGTGGTCGCGTTGCCCCGGTTCGTCACCAGCGCCGCGAACTGCCCCGCGCGGCGGCCGGTCGACACCTGTGGACTGACGTCGACGCCGAGGTCCGCGAACGGACCGATGGTCAGCGTGCCCGGCACGCGCGCCTCGGCGTGCATCGCGCGACGGCGCGCCGAGATGCGCTCGCGCATGCCGCGCGTGCCCTGCGTCGTCACGGGTCCTGCAAACGGCGCGTCGATCGGCACCGCGACGACCTGGAACGGCCGCGAACGCGCGAGCGCCGAGGGACTGCGCGGCGGGTGGAGGGTGATGACGACCTCGCCCTCGTACGGGTCGCCGCTGCCGAGCGGCATGAGGTGCACCACCGCGGGCTCGGCAGTCCACCAGTCCTCCGGGAGTCCCGCGATCGCGACGTTGTAGCCACCGACCAGGCCGCTCTGGTTGCGGACGACCGCGACGAGGGCCAGGCTTCCGCCCGCCGGAACCTCGACGTCGATGCGGCTCACCGGCTCCGCCTCGCCCGCGGGCCGCACTTCGAGCATGATGGGCCGCGCCGCACCGGTTGCCGGCGGCAAGGTGCCGAGCGCGGGCGCGATGGTGGTGGTCGCCGAGCCTTCGGCGGCCTGCGCCTCGGGCGCGCCGTCGGCGGCGCCTTCCCAGGCGAGGTAGGCCTCGCAGCGCGGGCACCAGTCGGCGTCGTGCGGAGCATCGAAGCCACAGCGGGCGCAGTGCACGGTCCCCTCGCTCATGCCACCGCCTCCTCGACGCCGCCGATCGACAGCGTGCCGGTCACATGCACCGGGCGCACCTCCGCGACCACGCGTCGCAGGCGCGCGGCCTCGTCCGCGGGCAGCGGCGTCGCGCAGCTCACCTTGAAGGCCGGTGGGTCCGCATCGGGCAGCTCGGTCCCGTCCGCGCTGTGCGTGCAGCGGCCGCTGTCCTCGACCGTCAGCGGGAGGTCGTCGAACATGTCCCGGAGCACGGTCGCCATGGCGGCGGGCGTGCCCCGCGCCTGCATGAGCCGGGGAGCGTCGGTCACGAGCCGGCGCAGCCTGCCCTCGATCGTGTCGTCGATCCGGTCGAGGCGCAGCCAGTAGTCGCCGAGCTCGAGCCCGAGCCAGTTGCCGACGAGCGCGAGCACATGCGGCGCGGCGATGTCGACGTCGAATTGCGCCGGCAGCGAGTCGAGCAGCGCGACGACCGGATCGACGACCTCCTCCAGCGCCAGCAGGAAGCGCATGACGAACGCGTCTTCGGGGTCCATGCCGGTGGCCGGGTCGCCGTAGATGCCGGGCAGTCCGCGGCGCAGCTCCGCCCGAGACGACGCGACGGCCGGCGCGGCGCGCTCCGGGGCGGTCATTCCTCGTCTCCCTCGTCTCCCTCGTGACGGCAGCGAACGGCGTGCCGGCCCGAGCAGATGACCTCGTGCGGCGCGATCACGAGCTGAGAGCCGGCGCGGTTCGGCGGCGCGGCGTCGCCGGCCACGCGCTCGTACACCACCAGCCGCGCGATGGTGGCGACGCCGTCGATCGCGTGGACGACGGCGTAGAGCTCGCCCTCGTTGAGCGCGCGCCCCGGGTCCCAGCCCTCGCCCTCGCCGTGGACCTCGCCGCCGACGATCGGGCTCAGGAAGCGGTACAGGGCGGTCTCGATGGCCTGCTCGACGCGATGGGCGTCGACGAACGGCTCGGGCACAGCGTCGACGGCGACCCTGACCTCGCGCAGCCCCATCGGGCGCACGTCGATGGTCGTGCCCAGCAGCCGGCGCTCGTCGAGCAGGTC
>DATFRW010000112.1:0-8474 GCA_035262945.1 Solirubrobacteraceae bacterium | reverse complement strand
GAGGCCGGTTCGGCGTTCGCCGCGCTGCTCGGCGATCACGCCGAGGTCTCGGTCGGAGACGGCTTCGCCGCCGAGGCATGGCGCAAGCTGTGCGTCAACGCGGTGTCCGGCGTCATGGCGCTCGCCGGGCGGCCGGCGGAGATCTTCGCGCTCGCGGACGTCCGCGACGTCGCCCGCACGATGGCCTACGAGTGCGTCGCCGTCGCACGCGCCGAGGGCGTCTCGCTCACGAAGCGCGACGCCGACGAGCTCATCGAGTGGCTGCTCGCGCTGCCAGCGGACGCGGGCTCGTCGATCCTGACGGACCGCCAGGCGGGCCGCGCGCTCGAGTGGGAGGCGCGCAACGCGGTCATCAGCCGCCTCGGGCGCCGGCACGGCGTCGCCACACCGGTGTCCGACACCGTGGCGGCGCTCCTGCACGCCGCCAGCGACGGCGCGTAGCGACCTCACGTTCCCCGCGGCCGCCGCGTTGAGGGCGCATGCGCCTCCACGACTACGCCGCGTCAGGCAACTGCTACAAGGTCCGCCTCCTCCTCGCGCTCCTCGGCGAAGAGTACGAGCGCGTCCCCGTCGACATCTTCGCCGGCGACACGCTGACCGACGCGTTCGCGACGCTCAACCCCGCGCGCAAGACGCCGGTCCTCGAGCTCGACGACGGCGAGACGCTCGCCGAGTCGGCGGCGATCCTCTGGTACCTCGCGGAGGGCACCGCGTACCTGCCCGACGACCGCCTCGACCGCGCCCGCGTCCTGCGCTGGCTGTGCTTCGAGCGCACGCTGACACCGGCGGTTGCCGGCGCCCGCTTCGAGGTCATGACCGGGCGGACCGGCACCGACACGCCGTTCCTGCTCGAGAGCGGCCGCGGCGCGCTCTGTGTCCTCGAGCAGCGCATGGTCGGCCGCGACTGGGTCGCCCTCGACGCGCCGACCATCGCCGACGTCGCGCTCTTCGGCTACACGCACGTGGCCCGCGACGCCGGCTTCGACCTCGACGCGCTCCCCGCCGTGTGCTCATGGCTGGACCGGGTCAGCGAGCTCCCGGGCTACATCAACGACCTCGTGCCCTATCCCGCCAACGCGCGCCCCGAGGCGAGCCTGTCGATCTACGACTGACCCCGTGCCACGTCCATCCGCCACCTATGCGAACATACGTTCGTGCGCTGGGACAACCTGACCATCACCGCCGAGGAGCAGGCCAGGCTGCCGGGCTACCGCGAGCCAGCGGTCGTCCGCCACTTCGACGCGCCCGAGGCCCTCGACACCCGTTTCTACGAGGTCCGCGCGAAGTCCGCGCTCAACCAGGTGCCAAAGCAGTCCCGGATGCCGTTCCGCTGGACGATCAACCCGTACCGGGGATGCAGCCATGCTTGCGTGTATTGCACCTGGGGGGAGACACCGATTCTCATGGCCGACGGGCGAACGCGTCGACTCGCCGAGCTCGAGGTCGGCGACGAGATCTACGGCACGCAGCGTCGCGGGACGTATCGCCATTACGTCCGCACGGAAGTGCTCGCACATTGGTCGAGCGTCAAGCGGGCGTATCGGATCACGCTCGAGGACGGAACAGAGCTGGTAGCCAGCGCCGATCATCGGTTCCTGACCGGCCGGGGCTGGAAACACGTCACCGGAGCCGAACAGGGCAGGGATAGGCGCCCGCACCTCACGGTCGGGTGCGAGCTCATGGGCACGGGCCGGTTCGCATCGTCGCCCACGATGTCGCCCGACTACCGCCGCGGGTACCTGTGCGGTCTCATCCGTGGAGACGGCCAACTCGGGACGTATTCGTACAAACCGCCCGGCCGGAACCGCGACGAGCATCATCGCTTCCGTCTCGCCCTCTGCGATGACGAGGCGCTCGAGCGCGCACAGCAGTATCTGCTCGACGAGGGCGTCGTCACCGCCGCATTCCAGTTCCAGGCAGCGACTGCCACAAGACGCGCGGCTCGGGCCGTGCGCACGTCGTCTCGCGCCAATGTCGAACGCGTCATGGAGCTCATTCGCTGGCCGCTGTCGCCGAGCGACGACTGGCGCAAGGGTTTTCTCGCCGGCATCTTCGACGCCGAGGGGACCGGGTCGGGCGCTGAAGCCCTCCGGATCGCGAACACCGATCCCGCGATCCTCGACTGGACAGCGGCGTGCCTCAGGCATTTCGGTTTTCACGCGCTGGTTGAGCCGGGTCACGGCGCGCCAGGGCTCAAGCACGTGCGCCTCCGCGGCGGCCTGGTAGAGAAGCTGCGCCTCTTCCACACGACCGAGCCGGCCATCAGCCGGAAGCGCGACATCGAAGGGGTGGCGATCAAGTCGGACGCACGGCTCAACGTCGTGTCGATCGAGGACCTCGGCATGGCGATGCGTCTCTACGACATCACCACCGGCACCGGCGACTTCATCGCCAACGGCGTCGTCAGCCATAACTGCTTCGCGCGCCCAACCCACACGTACCTCGACTTCAACGCGGGCCGCGACTTCGAGCGCGAGATCGTGGTCAAGGTCAACGTCCCTGAGGTGCTGCGCGTCGAGCTGGCGCGGCCGTCGTGGAAGCACGAGCACGTCGCACTGGGAACGAACACCGATCCGTACCAGTGGGTCGAGGGTCGCTACAAGCTCATGCGCGGCATCTGGGAGGCGATGCGCGACGCGGCGAACCCATGCTCGGTGCTGACGAAGTCGCCGCTGCTGCTGCGCGACCTCGACCTGATGCAGGAGATCGCGGAGGTCGCCGATTTCAGCGCGAACCTGTCGATCCCGACGATCGACGAGAAGGCGTGGCGGGCGAGCGAGCCGCACACCCCGAACCCACGCGCGCGGCTGGAGGCCGTGGCCGAGCTCAACCGTGCGGGGATCCCGACGGGCGTGCTGATCGCGCCGCTGATGCCGGGGATCAACGACGACCCGCGCCAGGTGCACGAGATCGTCGAGGCCGCGGCGGAGGCCGGTGCGACCGGGATCAGCGGCATCGGGCTGCACCTGCGCGGCGAGGTGCGCGGCGTCTTCATGGAATGGCTGCGCGAGTACCGGCCCGATCTCGTCGAGCACTACGAGGATCTCTACCAGCGCAGCGCCTACCTGCCGCGCCACGAGCAGGAGCGTCTGATGGCACTGGTCCGTCGCGCGCCCTCGCGACCACCCAGCGCGTTCCGGCGCGATCCGCGGCGCGACTACGGGATCATGGAGTTCACCCGCGACAAGCCGGCCCGCGAGCGGCCGCGAGACCGTCCGGCGGAGCGCCGCCCCGAACGGCGACCAGCGGAAGAGCAGACGACCCTCTTCTGAGGGGCGGCCGCACCCCTTCGGGGTCGGCGCACGCCTTCGGGCCGCGGGCTCCCGCGGGTCGCGGCGGCCACCGGGCAACACGACATGGCCGCGAACGTTTGGGAACCGGCCGCGCCGGGCGCTTTGGGACAAGCCCGCATCGTGCGGCTCTGTGACGTCCCTCACACCAAGGCCGGTGATACGGACAGGACCTCCCGGTGTTGTCCAGTGCGGAGGCAACATGCCCGAGCCCAAGAAAGAACCCGTGAAGAAGCTCTTCAACACCCGCAGTTACTCGTGGCGCGAGGCCGGCCTCGCGCGGCAGCTCAACCGCCGCGCGGTCAAGCGCGCCCGGATCCAGGCGATCGTGATGGTGCCGCTGCTCGCCGGCATCCTGATCGTCTACGGCCACCGCGACGACCTGTTCGGCCACGAGTACGACACGCCGGTACAGATCGTCACCGCGATCGTCCTCATCGTCCTCGGCTGGCAGATCGCGCGCGACGTCGGGCGCGCGCTCGGGCCGACGCTGTTCCGGCGGCTCGATCCGGGAACGGCGGGAACCGTGGGCTTTCTCATCCGCCTCGGCTTCGTGGGCCTGGCGATCATCGTCGCGCTGCGGGTCCTCGGCCTCGATCCTCGGACCCTGGCGGTCGGCGGCGCGTTCACCGCCGTCATCGTCGGTCTCGCAGCGCAGCAGACGCTCGGCAACCTCATCGCCGGAACCGTGCTGCTCAGCGCGCGCCCGTTCCGGGTCGGCGAGCGCGTGCGGCTTCAGGGCGGCGGGATCGCCGGCCAGATCGAGGGCGTGGTCAGCTCGCTCGGCTTGCTCTACACGACATTTGCGCAAGGCGACGACCAAGTGATGGTCCCGAACTCGGTCGTTCTCAACGTGGCCATCGTGCCGCTCCGCGAGCCCGATGGCATCGACCTGCGTGCGCGTCTCGGCGCGGGCGTCACGCCGCTCGAGGTTCAGGAGCTCCTCGAGGAGGCGATCGAGACCCCGGTCCGCGACCGCCCGCAGATCACGCTCGAGGAGATCGACGGCGACGAGGTCGTCGTGCGCATCGCGGCCACGCCGGAGCGGCCGAGCGACGGCCCGCGCCTGGCCACCGAGGTCCTCGAGGCCGTCGCGGCGCAGTCGCCGCGCGCACAGGAAACCGCGAGGTCGTGAGCCGCACCCGCGGCGCGCCGCCGCGGCGGCCGCCGCGCCGCGCTGCCGCCGGGTGAGTGGCTTGGCCGCGCCGCGCGAGTGGGCGCCCGAGGCGAGCGGCTCCGCCGCGCCTCACCCCACCAGCTCGTGGTCGGCGCGCCGCGAAAGCGGCTCCGCCGCCGTGCCCTCGACCGGGTGCCCCTCTCGCACCCAGTACTCGAAGCCGCCGAGCATCTCCTTGACCCGATGCCCCTGCGCGCTCAGCCGCGCCGCCGCGCGCTGGGAGCCGTTGCAGCCCGGGCCCCAGCAGTAGACGACGAGGAGGTCGTCGGGGAAGTCGGTGCCGAGGCCGCCGGGAGCGCTGATCGCTCCCGGCAGATGGCCCGCCGCGAACGCTTCGGCGCTGCGGACGTCGACGATGACGAACTCCGCCGCGCCCATCCGCACATCGCGCGCGACGTCCGCGGCGTCGGTCTCGAAGGCGAGGCGGCGCTCGAAGTGCTCGTTCGCCTCCTCTGGCGTGGCCACCGGCGTTCTCGTCACGAGGCTGGTCATGAGCGGCAGCGTGCTGCGTGCGCGGACCGCGCGCCAGTGCCCCACGGGCCAACCACCGCGCGATTTCGGCCAAGACGTCGAGAGCGGCCGCGGACGACTTGCCACACTGCCCCCATGAAGCACCACGTCGCTGCGCTTGTCTTCGACGGCGTCGCCCCGTTCGAGCTCGGCACGGTCGTCGAGGTCTTCGGGCTGCCACGCCCCGAACTCGACGTCGAGGACTGGTACGAGTTGGTCGTCTGCGCGCCACAGCCCGGACCGCTGAGGGCGGTGGGCGGCATCGCGGTCGTGGCCGAGCACGGGCTCGACGCCCTCGCCGCAGCCGACACCGTGATCGTCCCGGGGTGGCCACGCGTCGGCGAGCCGGTCCCGCCCGCGGTGGTGGACGCGCTGCGCGCAGCTCACGAGCGCGGAGCCCGGCTGGTCTCGATCTGCTCGGGCGCGTTCGTACTCGCGGCGACCGGGCTGCTCGACGGCCGCGAGGTCGCGACACACTGGCGCTACGCCGACGCACTCAGGCGCCTGCACCCCAAGGTGGCGGTCAACGAGCGCGTGCTCTACGTCGAGAGCGACCGGCTGTGGACGTCGGCGGGCTCAGCCGCCGGCCTCGACCTCTGCCTCGCGCTCGTCCGCAGCGACCACGGCAGCACGATCGTCAACCACGTCGCGCGGCGCCTCGTCCTGGCTCCCCACCGCGACGGCGGGCAGGCGCAGTTCATCGAGCAGCCGGTTGCGCGGGTCGGCGACGACCGGCTCGGCCAGGCGATCGGGTGGGCGCTCGCGCACCTCGACCGGCCGATCACGGTCGAGGAGATGGCCGCACGCGCGTTCATGTCGCCGCGGAACTTCAGCCGCCGCTTCCGCGCCGCCACCGGCGCGACGCCGCGCGCATGGCTGCTCGACCAGCGCATCCAGGCCAGCCTGCCGCTGCTCGAGGACGGCGCGCTGCCCGTCGAGTCGGTCGGCGCGGCGGTGGGCTTCGGCGCCCCCGCGTTCCGGCGGCACTTCCGGCGCGCGCTCGGCGTCTCGCCGTCGCAGTACCGGCGCTCATTCCGCGCGGCATAGACGAGCGTCGCGACGCCCGTCGCAGACGGGTGGTAGGACATGCAGCCGGCATCAGGTTCCCGAATGGAGGTCAGCTCATGAAGCTCCTCAGCCGGTTGCACCTCACCGCGCTCGCCGTCGTCGTGATCCTGGCGGTCGGCGTCGGCGCAGCAGTAGCCGCCACGCAGGGCCACCATCCCTCGCCGGGCGGCAAGCACGAGGGCCGCGGCAACGATCGTGCGTGCGCGCACGGCCGCCAGCTCGAGCGCAACAAGGCCAACGTCGTCGCGTACTACACGATGGCGTTCAACGACAAGATGCCGGAGAAGGCGGTCCAGCTCTACGGCGGCGACGAGTACATCCAGCACAACCCACAGGCGGCCGACGGCTTCCAGGCGTTCATCGACTTCGTGAACTTCTTCACGACGCAGAACCCGCAGCTGTTCGTCGACATCAAGCGCGTCATCGCCGAGTGCAACATGGTCGTCACCCACAGCCACCTGACGCTCAACCCGAGCGACCGGGGGAGCGCCGTGGCCGATCTGTTCCGCCTCGACCGCAACGGCAAGATCGTCGAGCACTGGGACGTCATCCAGGCCGTGCCGGAAACCTCGGCGAACGACAACACGATGTTCTGATTCCAACGTGTGCGCCTGTCGCACGATTGTGCGGCAGGCGCAACAGGTATCCTCCCGTCGGTGGCTGACGATTTCGAGGTAGTCGTCGCCGGCGGGGGGATCGGCGGCCTCACGGCAGCAGTTCACTCCGCGCGCCTCGGCCGCGCGACGCTCGCGCTCTCGGGCCGCGCGCCCGGGGGTTTGCTACTGAGCATCGAGCAGATCGAAGGGGTACCGGGCTTCCCCGAGGGCGTGCCCGGATACGACCTGTGCCCGATGCTCCAGGAGCAGGCCGCCGACGAAGGCGCGGACGTGCGCATGGCCGAGCTCCAAGCCATCGAGCCCGCGGACGACGGCTGGCGGGTTGCGACCGACGACGGCGACGTCACCACGAAAACCGTGATTCTCGCCACCGGCGCCCGCCTGAAGACGCTCGGCGTCGACGGCGAGGAGCGCCTCCAGGGCCGCGGCGTGAGCCACTGCGCCAGCTGCGACGCGCCGCTCATGCGCGACCGCACCGTCGGCGTCATCGGCGGCGGCGACTCCGCCCTCCAGGAGGCGCTGACGCTCGCCGAAGCCGTCGGCGAGGTCATCGTCCTGCACCGCGGCGACGCGCTCGACGCACAGGCCACCTACCAGCGCCGCGCGCTCGAGCACCCGAAGATCACGATCCGCTACGGCACGGTCGTCGAGGAGATCCTGGGCGAGGACACGGTCAGCGGCGTCCGGACGCGCGACGTCCCGTCCGGCGACACCGGCGACCTCGAGCTCGGCGGCGTGTTCGTCTACGTCGGGCTGCAGCCCAACACCGAGTTCCTGCGCGACCGCTTGGAGGTCGACGAGGACGGCCTCGTCGCGACCGACGCGACGCTGCGCACCGAGCTTCCCGGCGTCTTCGCGGCCGGCATCCTGCGCCGCGGCTCGCTCGGGCAGGCCGTCATCTCGGCGGGCGAGGGGGCAAACGCGGCGAAGGCCGCGCACCGCTATCTCACGGACGGCGAATGGGCCGAGAGCGGCCGGCAGGCCGCGCTCGCGACAGGCAACGGAGGAGGCTGACATGGCTGACAAGCTCACGGTCCACGACCCCCGCGGCTTCCCGCCGGACGTCACCGGCAAGCCGCTCGCCCCGCGCCTCCAGACCCTCGAGGGCCAGACGCTCTACCTCGTCGATTGCCTGTTCGACAACTCCGAGGCCTTCGTCGACCAGTTGCACGCCTGGTTCAGCGAGCACATGCCGGGCGTGAACATCAAGCGCATCCAGCCGCGCGAGAGCTGGGTCGACGACCCGGACATGTGCGCCGCGATCCAGCAGGACGGTGACGCCGCCGTCCTGGCGGTGGGCCTCTGAAGCACCTGTAGCCCGACGGTCGTCGGGCTCGCGACATCGCTGGAGAGCAACTACCGGGTCCCGACGGTGGCCGTGCACACGCACGTGTTCGCCAGGCTCGCGCGTTCGGTGGCGCGCGCGAACGGCATGCCGACGACCCGCCAGGCCTTCGTGCCACAGCCGGTCGTGGGCCGCTCGCCCGACGAGCTGCGCGCGTACGTCGAGGGTGACGACCCGGTCAACGGCGGCGCCTTCATCCAGGGCGTCATCGAGGGGCTCACCCGCCCGCTCGACGACGCCGATCTCAACGGCACGTCCTTCGACCGCTCCGCGCCGCGGCTGCTCGACGCCGACACCGAGGACAACCTCAACGCGCTGTTCATCGAGAACCGCTGGACGGACTTCCTGCCGATCGTGATGCCGACCGAGGAGCGCGTCGCCGCGATGCTCGCCGGGACGAGCCGCAAGCCCGACGAGGTCGTCGGCCGCTTGCGGCCGACCGCGTTCCGCGAGTTCTGGGAGTTCAC
>DATFRW010000111.1:0-3704 GCA_035262945.1 Solirubrobacteraceae bacterium | reverse complement strand
CAGTACTCCTCGAGCGTGTCCGCAAGGCGCCGCACCTCGCGGCGCGAGTGGGCCAGCCATGGCTCCGCGATCGCGGGACCCCGCCGGTGCTGGGTGCGGAACAGCTCCATGTCGGCGCGGATCTGGGCGACGGACGTGACGCGCAGCGCGGCGAGGTCGTCCTCGATGCTCCCGACCGGCCCCGCCGGCGGCGGGGTGATGAAGTCCGGGTTGAAGCCCCGCGGCGGGGTCAGCTCGACGACCCGCTCGAGTGCCAACCCGTCGAGCCGGCCGCTCAGCGACCGCAGCCACGGCACGTGCAACGCGGCGGACGATGGGTCGCGCAGCGCCGCCAGGGACTGCACGAGCTCCCACATCGGCGAGATCGCGAAGCGGGTGCGGGCGAGGTCCTCGACGGTGAAGACGAACCGGACCACGGCGCGGGCAGCTAGGACGACCTCGCCGCGCTGCGCGGCACGTCCGTCGCCCAGATCCGCTCCGACATGGAGCTGTTCCGCACCCAGCACCGGCGGGGTCCCGCGATCGCCGAGCCGTGGCTGGCCCACCCACGCCGGGAGGTGCGGCGCCTTGCGGACACGCTCGAGGAGTACTGGACGCGGGCAGTCGAGCCGGTCTGGCCGCGCCTACGCTCGTTCCTCGATGCCGACGTCGCCTACCGCGCGCGGCGCCTGGCCGAGGGCGGGCCCGCGGCGCTGTTCTCGGACCTCAGCGAAGGCGTCACCTGGAAGGAGCCCCACCTCGAGGTCAGCGTCCCCATCCGCGAGGCGACGTTCGAGCTCGGCGGCCAGGGGCTGGTGCTCATCCCGAGCGCGTTCTCCGCCTCCCGACCGAACATCATCGATCGCGCGCCCTGGCAGCCGACGCTCATCTATCCCGCGCGCGGGATCGCGACGCTGTGGGAGGACGCCGCGCCGGCGCCGGACGGCCTCGCGCGACTGCTCGGCTCGAGCCGGGCGGCGGTCCTCGCCGACCTCGCCGCCCCGCGCTCCACCACCGAGCTCGCCGCGCGGCTCTCGCTCAGCCCCGCGGGCACGTCGCACCACCTGACCGTGCTGCGCGACGCCGGCCTCGTCACCGGGAGGCGGCAGGGCCGCGCCGTCCTCTACGTGCGTACGCCGCTCGGCGACGAGCTGGCGCGCTGAGCCCGCGGCGCCCGGGCACGAGGACGCGCTCAGCACGCCGCCGTGGCAGGCTCCCGCGCACGCTCGTTGAAGGGAGGGGACGGTGAGCCAGTTCGATTACGTGGTGGTCGGCTCGGGCTCGGGCGGCTCGGTGGTCGCCCGACGGCTCGTCGACGCGGGCGCCACCGTCGCGCTGCTCGAGGCGGGAGGGCGCGACGAGAACCCCGCCATCCACGACCCGGGCCGCTGGCCGGAGCTGCCGTACTCGCCCGAGGACTGGGCGTGGCAGACCGATCCGCAGGAGGGCTGTCACGGGCGCCGGCTGTACTGGCCGCGCGGGAAGGTGCTCGGCGGCACGAGCACGATGAACGGGATGGCCTACATCCGTGGCCATCCGCTCGACTACGACGGCTGGGCCTATCACGGCTGTCCCGGCTGGAGCTGGGAGGACGTGCTCCCGCTGTTCAAGCGCTCCGAGGACTGCGATCGCGGCGAGAGCGAGTGGCGCGGCGCGGGCGGGCCCCTGCACGTCATGACCCGCTACGAACCACACCCGCTCGTCGGCGCGATGCAGGAGGCGTGCATCGAGGCGGGCATCCCATACAACGACGACCACAACGGCGGGTGGGAGCTCGACGGCGTCGGGCCCTCGCAGCTCACGATCCGCGATGGCCGCCGCCAGACCGCCTTCGTCGCGTTCGTGGCGCCGATCGCCGACAACCCGAGCCTCACGATCCTCACTGGCGCGAGGGCGCTGGGGCTGACGTTCGAGGGGACGCGCTGCCGCGGGGTCGAGATCGCGCGCGACGGCGGGATCGCGGTCGTCGAGGCCGCGGAGGAGGTCATCGTCGCGGCCGGCACGATCGAGTCGCCGCGCCTGCTCATGCTCTCGGGCATCGGGCCCGCGGAGGAGCTGGCGACGCACGGCATCGGCTCGCGTGTGGATCTCCCGGGGGTCGGGCGCAACCTGCAGGACCACCTCATCTCGTTCGTGCTGCACGGCTCGCCGATCCCGGTCCCGCCCGTGCGGCCCGGCCTGCAGCACCACCACACGCACCTGTTCTGGCGCAGCCGGCCGGGGCTGCGGGTGCCCGACACGCAGCCGGTCTGCTTCCACATGCCGCTCGGCGCCGATTGGTTCGACGCGCCCGAGCACGGGTGGTCGCTGGCGCCGGGGCTCGTGCGCACCCAGAGCCGCGGCGCGATCCGGCTCACCGCGGCCGACCCGACGGCGCCGCTCTCGCTCGACCCGCGGGCGCTCACGGTCGGCGCCGATCTCGATGCGCTCGTCGCGTCTGTCGAGCTCATGCGGGAGGTCGGACAGCAGCCGGCGCTGGCGAAGTGGTCCAGCGGCGAGCTCCATCCTGGGCCCGAGGTCCGCACGCGCGACGAGATCCGCGACTACGTGCGCAAGACCGTCGGCTCCTACCACCACCAGGTCGGCACCTGCAAGATGGGCCAGGACCCGGATGCCGTGGTCGACCCGGAGCTGCGCGTCTACGGCGTCGAGGGCCTGCGGGTCGCCGACGCGTCGGTGATGCCGTGCATCAGCACGGGCAACACGAACGCGCCGACGTTCATGATCGGCGAGAAGGCATCGGACCTGCTCCTCGCGGCGCAGGGCAAGGAGGTCGTGATCGGGGCGGCGGTCGCCTAGCGTGCGGCGGCTCGCGCTCCTCGCGGTCGCCACGCTGGCCCCGGCGCTGGCCTGCAGCCCGAGCGCGCTCGCCGCCGTCGCGAAGCCGCGCTTCGTGCGCAACATCCCGACCGGCGAAACCGGCTGGTTCGCGTCTCCCGGGCTCGTGGACCTCAACGGCGACGGCCGCCTCGAGATCGTCGCGCCGTTCTACTCGACGTTCGTCTTCGATGCGCGCGGCCGCCTCCTCGGCAAGGGCACCGCGACGAAGGGCAGGGTCTATGCGCCCGAGGTGGTCGCCGACCTCGACGGCGACAAGGTGCCCGAGATCGTCGTCGGCGGCAACGAAGGGACGGTCGCCGCCTACGACCTCGTGGGCGGGAGGCTCGTGCTCAAGCCGGGGTGGCCGGCCTCGACGTGCAGCGGGGGCCAATGTCCGGAGGCGCGCGGCATGGCGGCGGCGGACCTCGACGGCGACGGCCGCATCGAGGTCGTGGTGACGACGACGAACACGTCGCCGTCGGGCGCGCAGGTCTTCGTCTTCGACGCCGCGGGCAAGCCGTACGGGCCGCCGGGCGCCTGGCCGCGCTACAGCGCCGCCGATGCCGCCTTCAACGGCGTCGGCAACCACGGGTACGGCGCCTACGGCGAGAACGTGGGGATCGGCAACCTCGACGACGACCCGCAGCTCGAGATCGTCGTCACCTTCGACAACCACCAGATCAACCTCTTCAACCACGACGGCAGCTCGGTGCTCGCCTCGCCCTGGTACACGAACCGGGCGAGCGATCACCTTGGTGCGCGCATGGGCTGGGGGCAGTTCATCCGCTGGGCGAGCCCGAAGGTCGAGAACGACCAGTACCACCGCCACGTCGGCCCGTGGCCCGACGTGCGCAAGACGATGTGGCTGCAGTGGACGGCCTCGCCGCCGTCGGTCGCCGACCTCG
>DATFRW010000110.1:0-10687 GCA_035262945.1 Solirubrobacteraceae bacterium | reverse complement strand
GCGCGTCGCGCAGCGTGCGCGCCTGCTCGGCGTAGGCCTCCTCGGCCTCGACGCGGGTCTCCGCGTCGCCGAGGTCGAGGTCGCATGGGACCCGCAGCAGCTCGTCGGCGCCGATCGCGCTGCCCGCACCGCGCGGGCCGTGCGCGACGTAGGTCTGGATCGTTCCGAGGTCCGCGCGACCGTGGAAGACGATCGTCAGCGCCTGGGCGAGGGCGAGCCCGGCGACCTTCATCGCGACCGCCACGGACGCCTCCGGATCGATGAGCGCCCGCTTCAGCAGCTCGTCGGCGTTGTCGCCAATCGGTCCCTGCTGCGCGTCCATCGATCCTCCTTCCCTCTCCGTCGCACCCGCGGTGCAAAGGCTGCACGAACGGGGTCCCCATGATTATCGACCGTACGGCGGAAGTTCTGCACCACTCAGTCGAATAGCCTCAAGCCATGAAGCTGCTCTACAAGCCCTTCGGCATCGTCTTCGGGATCCTCGCCGGGATCCTCTCCAAGAAGATCTTCGAGGCGGTGTGGGGGATCTTCGACAAGGAGGAGCCTCCGAGGCCCACGACGCTCGAGACGACGTGGCCGAAGGTCCTCGGGGCAGCCGTGGTGCAGGGCGTCACGTTCAAGGTGACGCGCGCTGTCGTCGATCGGGCCGGCGCGGCCGGCTATGCGCGGCTCACCGGTACGTGGCCGGGCAAGGAGAAGACCGAGGAGAGCCAAGCCGCCGAGGCGGTCCGCTAGCTCTCGAGTGTCGCCTGCAGGACCGCCGTCCCGCGTTCCATGAGCGCGTCGATGTGCGGGGCGATCTCGTGTGGGAGGAAGTCGGCGATCCAGACGAAGCGCGTCTTGCCGTCGCCGTCGGAGAACAGCTGAGCCGACGCGTTGTGGTGGGTGTAGGGCCCGTCGACGACGGACCAGACGAGGCGGCGCGCGTCGTCGTCGAGGTCGACGAGCAGCTCCTTGACGACGGCGCCGTTGAAGAACGTGACGATGCGGTCCTCGCCGTCCAGGCGCGCGTCGACGACGAAGCCGGGCACGAGGCGCTGGTGGACGGCGGCCCAGTCGCTCAGCGCGTCCCACGCCTCCTCGGGCGTGGTGTCGATCACGACCTCCTTGCGAACGCAAGCCATCTGCGGGGCTCCTCTCGTGTCGATGCGAGCGCGGCGTAGGCGCACGCGGCGGTTGCGACGAGCACCACGGCGAGCACGCCGGTGGTGCGGGCGAGCGCGTGCGCGGAGCCGTCGGGCGCGGCGCTGAGATAGACGCCGACGAACGAGGGGATCCCGAGCACGCTGCCGACGAGGCTCGCGGTGATGATGAGCCCGCTGAGGTCGGCGGCCTGGGCCGGCGCGACCGCCGCGGTCAGCCGGTTCGCCAGCGGGCTGAAGCCGAAGGCGTGGCCGGCGCCGCCCGCGAACAGCAGCGCCGTCGTGAGCGCGACCGGCCACTTGCCGCCCGCGGCGACGAGACCCACCCCGAGCAGCGCGGACCCCATGACGATCGGGCCCGCCACCGGAAGGCGCTCGCGGGCGGCGAGGCTCATGCGCGTCCAGGTCAGGCTCGCGGTCGCGAACCCGCCCGCGAAGGCCGCGAAGGTCAGCCCGGCGTGCAGCGGCGTGAAGCCGAGGCCGTCCTGGAGATAAAGCGTGAGGCTGAGCAGGAAGCCGGCGTAGGCGCCCATGATGAGCAGCACCGCGGCCACGCCGGCGGCGACGCCGGGGAGGCGCAGGATGCCGAGGTCGAAGACCGGCTCGCGGACGCGGCGCTCGACCGCGACGAACGCGATCAGCGCCAGCGCGGATGCCGCGAACGACGGCCAGATCCAGGCCGGCCACCCGCCCTGACGGCCGAAGGTCAGCGGCACGACGAGGGCGAGCAGCGCGGCGGTCAGGATCGCGGCGCCCGCGGCGTCCAGGCGTCGCGGCGGGCCGGGCGCGACCGCGGGTAGGCCCCGCCGCGCGCCGAGCAGGAGCGCCGCGCCGATCGGCGCGTTGAGCAGGAGGGCGGGGCGCCACGCGGCGGCGACGAGATGCGCGCCGACGAGGAGCCCGCCCAGGACCTGGCCGGCGGCCACGCCGACGGCGAGGATGAGCGAGTAGGCGCCGATGGCGCGGGCGCGCACCTCGCCTTCGAACTGCGTTTGGATGATCGCCAGCACCTGCGGCGTCATGAGCGCGCCGGTGGCGCCCTGGCAGGCGCGCGCGACGATCAGGACCGCGGGGTTCGGCGCCAAGCCGCCGATCAGGGACGAGATCGTGAACCCGGTCAGCCCGATCAGGAACGCGCGGCGGCGGCCGAGGACGTCGCCGAGGCGCGCGCCGGTCACGACGAGCGCGCCGAACGCGATCGTGTACATCGCGACGACAAGCTGCAGCTCCGCGTCCGACGCGCCGAGGCTCCGCTGCAGGCTGGGCGCGGCCACCGCCAGGATCGACCCGTCCATCGACGCCATCGCCTGCCCAGCGAGCAGGATGAGGAGCACCCGCATCGGATGAGGGTCCCGATCGGGCGCCTCGCGGGCTTGGACTTTCGTGCGCGTTTGGGACCATTCCGCGTGGTGCTGAGCGCGCGGCACATCGTCAGTCGGGACGGGATCACGGTGGCCGACGTGGCCTGTCGTCACGAGGCCGGGCGCGGCGCGGTCACCGAGCAGATCGGGCGCCATTCGCTGGTCTTCGTGCGGCGGGGACGCTTCCTGCGCGCGGCCGACGGCGTCGAGGCGCTGCTCGATCCCACGGTCGCCTACTGCACGAACCCGGGTGAGGAGGAGCGCTACGACCACCCGGATCGGCACGGCGATGACTGCACAGCGCTGCATTTCGACGGCGGCCTCGTCGCGTCGTTGTGGGGCGGCGCCCCGGCCCTCCCGTCGGGTGCCCTGCCGACGCCTCCGGGGGTCGATCTCGAGCACCGGATGCTGCTCGCGGCCGTGCGCCGCGGCGCGGATGAGCACGACGTCGTCGAGCGCGCGATCGCGCTCGCCGCCCGCGCGCTGGCGACGCGCGACCCGCGGCGGGTCGCCTCCGGGCGGCCGGCCACCGCACGGGCGCGCCGGGCCTTGGCCGACGGCGCGCGCGAGGCGCTGGCCGCAGTGCCCGAGCGGTCGTTGCCGGAGCTCGCGCGCGCGCTGGCGGTGTCGCCGCACCACCTGTCGCGCGTGTTCCACGCCGCCACCGGGCACACGATCGCGCGCCACCGCATGCGCCTCCGCTCGCGCGCGGCGCTCGAGCGCCTGGCCGGCGGCGAACGGGACCTCGCGCGCCTCGCCGCGGACCTGGGGTTCGTGGATCAGAGCCACCTGTGCCGGGTGCTGCGCAGCGAGACCGGGCGCACGCCGTCGGCGCTGCGCCACGCGCTGGCTTAGCGAGCCAGCACTCGCTCCAGCACCGCCACGACGCCGTCGGAGTGGCCGAGGGGCTCGCGGCGGCCGGTGTCGACGAAGCCGGCGCCCTCGTACAGCGCGCTCGCCGCGGCGTTGCCCTCGGCGACCGAGGTCTCGATCAGCCGGGCGCCGCGCTTCGTCGCCCATTCGACGACCGCGTCCACCAGCGCGCGGGCGGCGCCGGCGCCGCGCGCCTCCGGCGCGACCCACATCCCGTAGAGGTGGGCGACGCTCGGGTCCTCTGCGTCGAGCGCGCCGACCGCGAGGCCGTCGCGCGGCTCGACGATGAATGCGACGCTCCGCTCGCCCGCGGCGTTCTCGGCGACTCGGCGCTCCCACTCCGCGCGTTCGAAGGCGACCTCGCGCTCGTAGGTCGAGCCGAAGGCCATCGGTGCGTCGCGCAGCGCGCGCAGCCGGATGTCGCGGGCAAGGTCGACCTCGTGAGCTGCGAGGGGGCGGACGACCGGCGTCATCGGCCCGCGCGCAGCACGAACCCGCGGTCGGCCAGGGCCTGCAGGTCGTGCTCGAACGCCGCGTAGTCGCGCCCGAGGAGGTGGTCGATCGGGCGGCCGGTCGGACCGCTCGAACGCACCCAGCGCGGGAGCACACCCGCGGCGACCCGCTCTGCCGCCTCCTCGGTGAGGGCGAGCAGGATCGGTAGCTGCGGCTTGTGGTCGAGCTCGCCGGTGATGACCGTCAGCGGATCGACGTCGAGCGCGGCGCAGAGCTCGTCCTCGGTGAGGCCGAGGCGGTCCATCAGAAGCGCTGCCGCGGTCGAGGTCATGTGTAAACGCGGATTGTTCTGATCTGCGGCGCGGATCGTCGTCGCTGCCAAGGACGCAGGGGTCGGGATAGTGCTCTGCACATCCCGACCCCGAGGACGCCGGCAGCGGCGGCGAGACGCCCCGCAGATCAGAACAATTGATTCTCTCCGCCAAAGACCTCGCTGACGCTGTCGTCGGTGAAGATCCGGCGGATCGAGTCGGTGAGGAGCTCGGCGCAGCTCAGGACGCGCAGGTTGTCGGGCGCGCCCGGGCGCAGCGGGATGGTGTCGGTGACGACGATCTGCTCGAAGCCCGCGGCGGCGAGGTTCTCGTAGGCGTTGCCGCTGAGGATCGGGTGCGTCGCCGCGGCGTACACGCGCGACGCCCCCTCGTCGAGGACCGTCTGCGCCGCCGCGCGCAGCGTGCCGGCGGTGTCGATCATGTCGTCGACGAGGACCGCGGTCTTGCCCTTGACGTCGCCGATGACGTAGCCGATCTCGGCGACCTGCTGGGCGGGGCGCTCCTTGTCGAGGATCGCGAGCTCGGCGCCGACCTTCGAGGCGAACTTCTTGTTGAGCTTGACGCGGCCGGCGTCGGGCGCGACGACGACGAGGTCCTGCAGCCCGAGGTCGTCGAAGTACTGGGTGAGCATGAACAACGCGGTCATGTGGTCGACCGGGTTGCGGAAGAAGCCCTGGATCTGGCCCGCGTGCAGGTCCATGGTGAGCACGCGATCGGCGCCGGCGGCCTCGAGCATGCGGGCGACGAGGCGCGCGCTGATCGGCTCGCGCGGGGCGGACTTCTTGTCCTGGCGGCTGTAGCCGAACCACGGGGTGACGGCGATGACGCGGTGCGCGCTCGCGCCGACCGCGGCGTCGATCATCAGCAGCAGCTCCATCAGCGCATCGTTGGCGCTGAGGCCGAGATCGGGGTTGGCGCAGGTCGGCTGGACGAGGAAGACGTCGGCCCCGCGGATCGATTCCTCGAAGCGGCAGTAGACCTCTCCGTTGGAAAACGTCTTCAGGGTGATCGGGCCCAGATCGACCCCGAGCTTGTCGGCGATCTTTGCCGCGAGCTCGGGGTTGGCGCGCCCCGAGAAGAGCATGAGGCGCTTGTCGTAGTCGATCGGAAGGCTCGTGGCCATCGTGGGATGCACCTGGACGCTCACGACGGTTCTCAGTCTACGCGCGGGTCACGACGGTGCATCCGTCGGCTGGGCGGCGGCCGCGCGCTTGCGTTCGGCGTAGCCCTCGATGTTCGTCTGGCGGGGCCGGGCGATGGCCAGCGCGCCGGGCGGCACGTCGTCGGTGATGGCGGAATTGGCGGCCGTGTAGGCGCCGTCGCCGACCGTCACTGGCGCGACGAGCGTGGTATCGACGCTCGTGTGGACGTCGGCCCCGATCGTCGTGCGGTGCTTGTTGGTGCCGTCGTAGTTGGCGGTGATCGTGGCCGCGCCGAGGTTGGTCCCGGGGCCGACGTCGGCGTCGCCGATGTAGCTGAGGTGCGGAACCTTGGTGCCTTCGCCGATGTCGGAGTTCTTGATCTCGACGAACGTGCCGGCCTTGGAGCGCTCGCGCAGGAGCGTGCCCGGGCGCACGTAGGCGAACGGCCCGATCGTGGCGCCGGCCCGGACCTCGCACTCGACGAGGTAGGAGTGCGGGGCGCGAACGTCGTCGCCGATGGTGGCGTCGATGAGCGTCGTCAGGGGGCCGATGGTGCAGCCCTCGCCGATCGTCGTGGCCCCGCGGACGAACGATGACGGCTCGATGGTGGTGTCGGGGCCGATGGTCGCGGTGACGTCGATGAGGGTGCTGTGCGGGTCGACGATCGTCACGCCGGCGCGCATGTGGGCGAGGTGGATGCGGTGCTGTGCGATCTCGCGGACGACGGCGAGCTCCGCACGGTCGTTGACGCCGAGCATCGCGGTCGGGTCGGTGAGGCGGTGGGCCGCGACGCGCTGCAGCAGCGCCACCGTGGACGGCAGGTAGAGCTCGCCCTGGGCGTTGTCGGGCGTGAGGCGGGCGAGGGCGTCCTTGAGCGCGCCGCCTTCGAAGGCGTAGACGCCCGCGTTGACCTCGCGGATCTCGAGCTCCTCCGGCGTGGCGTCGCCGGCGACCTTCGTCTCGACGACGCGCTCGACGGAGCCGTCGTCGCGCCGGACGATCCGGCCGTAGGCCGCCGGATCCTCGAGGTCCATCGTGCCCAGCGTCGCTTGCGCCCCGCTCTCGGCGTGGGCGGCGAGCAACTCGTTGAGCACATCCGCCGTGAGCAGCGGCGCGTCGCCGTTGACGACGAGCACGGGGCCGTCGCCGATGTGGTCGACGGCCGCCAAGACGGCGCCGGCGGTCCCGTTCGCCTCGGGTTGCACCGCGATCTCGACGGCCTCGGGCAGGCGTCCGTCGAGCGGGCGCGCGGGCCCGTCGACGACGACGATGTTGCCTGCAGCCGCTTCGCGCGCTGCGGCAACCAGCCACGCGATGATCGGCCGCCCGCAGAGGTCGTGCAGCACTTTCGGGGTGCGCGAGCGCATGCGGGTGCCCTGGCCGGCGGCGATGATGACGACTGTGGGTCCGGTCACCGGGCGGATGCTAGAGCCGCTCGCGCCGACCGGCGGGCTCGCGCGTGCGGTAGAAGTGGCGCATGGACGGGCGCGTCGCCGTCGTGACCGGTGCGGGCCGTGGTCTCGGCGCCGCAATCGCGGGCGAGCTCGCCGCGCGCGGCGCGGTGGTCGTCGTCGCCGACGTCGATCGCGACCTCGCCGACACGACCGCCGCCGGCCTGCCGGGCGCGTCGGCCGTCGCCGCCGATGTCACCGATCCGTCCGCGGTGAACGCGCTGTTCGACGAGGTGGCGCGCGCCCGGGGCCGTGTGGACGTGCTCGTCAACAACGCGGGTGTCGGCGCAGTCGCGCCGTCCGAGGAGCTGTCGCCCGAGGTGTGGTCGCGCACGCTCGCGGTCAACCTCACCGGCACGTTCCACTGCGCCCAGGCGGCGGCACGCCACATGCTGCCCGCGGGCCGCGGGGTGATCGTCAACATCGCGTCGCTGTTCGGCGCGACCGGCATGCCGATGCGCGCGGCCTACGCCGCCAGCAAGCACGCTGTCGTCGGGCTCACGAAGGTGCTCGCGACGGAGTGGGCCGGCCGCGGCATCCGCGTGGTCGCCGTCGAGCCCGCCTACGTTGGGACGGCCCTCGACGACGCCGACCAGGTCGCCGGCGGCTACACCACCGCCGACATCGAACGGCGCACACCGATGGGCCGCTACGCGCAGCCCGCCGAGATCGCCCGCGTGGTCGCCTTCCTCGCCTCGGACGACGCGTCGTACGTCACGGGCAGCGCGATCGCGGTCGACGGCGGGTGGCTGGCCTACGGCGGCTGGTAGACGGGCTCCTCGGCAGGGTGCTCACGGGCGAGGTGCTTGAACGTGCGACCGAGCCGGAGGTCGTAGATGCACCACACGGTGACGCCGAACCGCTCGGCCACCGCCCTCACGGTGGCGCCGGAAGCAAGCGCCGCCAGCGCCGCGCGCGCCGTGTCATCAGTGAGAAGGGCGCTCGAGCGCGGGTCATAACACGCGAGCGCGTGATCGATTTGCCCTCGGCGGCGGGCGCCCATCAGCGGCCTGAGCAGCGTCATCCAGTGGACAGCGCGGCTGCCTGTTACACGCACCTGGTAACTCGTCCGCCACCGCGGATCGCGCGGCCCGATCTCGAACGGCCTGCGCCCGAGCATCGTCCCGACGCGTGCCACCACATCGTGGTCCGTCATGTTCACGGACATGACGGGCATGCGAGGGCTACTCGGCGGCCCGGCCATGAAGCTGCCCTCTCCCTCGAGCAGCCCGGCCAGCCAGTGCAAATCAGCTGCTGGTACCGGAGCGCTCATGAGAACACATGTTCGCATGAGCGGCGGACGCCAAGTACTGGGGAGCCCGGATTCGAACCGGGATAGCGGGATTCAAAGTCCCGCGGCTTGCCGTTAGCCGACTCCCCAAGCGGGGAGTGAAAGCGTAGCCGCGGTCAGCGGTCGTCCTCGTCCGGCTCCTCTTCAGAGGTGTACTCGTGGTCGGCCTCGCCGTAGACCTCGTCGAGCGCACGCGGGTCCTCCTCGATGCCCTCGGCGTCGGCGATCGGCGAAGGGCCGTGCGCGTTCTCGGCGCGCTCGATGAGCTCGGCCTCGGCCTCCTCGAAGCCCTCCGACTCGCCGCCGCCGGCCTCCTCGACGGGCCGCCACGCCTCGTCGCTGATCCCGGCCGGGCGCGAGTCGCGCTCGATGTAGTCGAGGTCGTCGTCGGGCTCGCCGGCGAAGCGCCGGACGTCCTCGACGGCCGCCTCTTCTTCCTCGCGTTCGTACTCCATGCTCGCGAGGCTACCGCTGTGGCGGCATCGGCATCCGTCCGCGCACGAGGGCGGCGAGATCGGGCGGCGCGAGCGGGTCGATCGCGAGCGCTCGGGCGTCGGCCGCGCTGGCGAGGCGGCGCTCGTGGCGCAGCATCCCGATGGTCAGCCCGCGCTCGGCGAAGGCGGTCAGGACGCCGCCCGCGAACGTCTCCTCGACCAACGCGAGCAAGTCGGCGTCCAGGCGCGGCACGGCGACGATGAACGGGCGGGAGTCGTGCGCCGCGCCGACGACGATGTCGCACCCGGCCGCGAGGTCGGCGAGGGCTTGCGAGGCCAAGCGCTCGTCAAGCGCGGGCACGTCGGGCGCGGCGAGCAGGACCGGGCCGTCGTGCCCGTGGAGGGCCGCTTCGGCGGCGGCGACCGAGGTGGCCTCGAACGCCCGGTCGGCGCCAACCGCGGCCGCCCACCTGCGCGCCCGCGCCGCGAGCTCGGCGCGCAGCGCCTGCGCGGCGTCCGCGCCCAGAAGGTCGTCGAGCTCGGGGTCGTGCGGCGCCGCGAGCGACGCCACGATGACGGCGGCGGGCGGGCCGAGAGCCTCGGTCGCAGCGATTGGTCAGCCCGCCCAGCCAGTCACTGCCACGAGAAGTGCGTCCCGATCGGCTCGGGTGCGGCGCCGATGCGTGGCACCGCCTCGGCGAGCGTCCGAGCGAAGGCGTCCGTGCTCGCGCCGACGAGCCGGACAAGCTCCTCGACGGGCGTCGGGTCGTCGGGCTTGACGCCGTTCGCGTAGTCGGTCGCGTAGCCGAGCAGCGCGTAGGGCACCTTCGCCTCGCCGGCCAGGACGGTCTCGGGCCCGGCGGTCTGCGACACCGCGGTGACGCCGGCCTGCATGAGCGAGCGGATCTCCGTGCGTGTGTTGAAGCGCGGGCCGTCGACGTGGCCGTAGCAGCCGCCGTCGCGGACGGCCAAGCCGCACTCGCGCGCGCCGGCGAGCAGCGCCTGCCGCAGCGGCTCGCTAAACGGCAGGTCGAAGATCCAGTGGCCGCGGCCGGGCGTGCCGGGTTCGGTGTGGAGGGTGCAGACCGAGCCATCCGGCAGGCGGTTGGCCAGGAAGTGCAGATCGTCGAAGACGATGAGCGTCCCGAGGTCGAGCCCGGGGTCGAGGGCGCCGCAGACGGTGACGGCGAGGATCGCCTCCGCGCCGCGCTCGCGCAGCGCCCAGATGTTCGCCTGATGGGTGACCGCGCTGCTGAGCCGGTGGTGGCCTTCGCCGTGGCGCGTGATGTGCAGGACCTCCGCACCGGCGAATGTGCCCTGGGAGACGAAGGCGTCGCCGAACGGGGTTGCGACTGGGGTCCGGTCTACGGTGTCGAGGAGCGAGTAGGTGCCTGACCCGGTGATGATCCCGATCCGCATCGCGGCGGATCGTACGGGCTGTCCAGGGTGCCAGCCGCCGCCGCCGCTCGTTATGAGCGGCGTGGTACGCGGCCGCCGCCGGCGCCGGCCTCGCTCGCCGGCCCGCCGCGGTAGGCGATGCCGAGCACGCGCATCGCCTTGAGCCCGAGCGAGAGCTTCTCGCGCCCGTCCGTCGAGCCGACGTCGAGGCCGGAGAGCTCCTTCACGCGTTCGAGGCGGTAGCGAATCGTGTGGCGGTGGGTGAACAGGCGCTGCGCGGTGCCCGCGACGTTGCCGTCGGCCTCGAGGAACGCCTCGACCGTCTGCACGAGGCCGGTCTCGTACTGCTCGTCGTAGGCGACGAGCGGCTCGACCGTCTCGGCGTAGAAGCGCTGGAGCTCCGCGGGGTCCTCGCTCATCGCGCTCAGCAGCAGGCGGTAGGCGCCCGACTCCTCGAAGGCGAGCAGCGGTCGGTCGGCGTCGCCCTCGGCGACGTTGGCCGCGAGCAACGCCTCGGCGCCGGCGCGGTGAAGATCGGCCGGATCGCTCGCGGCGCGGCTGCGACCGACTGCGAACGTGTGGCCCGGCAGGGCGCTGTGAAGCTCGCGCAGGGTCGCCTCGGCGGTCCTCGCGGCGATCGCGTCGTCGGTGCCCGGCAGGACGATGACGATCTCGGCGCCCGAGGCGTCGGCGCGCGCGGCGAGCGACGCGAGGGCGCCGGGGACGACCGCTCGCGAGCCGCGGTCCGCGACCGCGAGGACGCGCTGGCGCCAGCCGTCCTCGGTCGGCACGAGCGAATGGGCGCGGGCG
>DATFRW010000109.1:0-15482 GCA_035262945.1 Solirubrobacteraceae bacterium | reverse complement strand
GAGGTCGCAGAGCTCACCTTCGACCTCGGCGGCCTGACGTACGAGATGGCGATCCGCGACCACTTCCGCCTCGACGTGCTCATCCGGCGAGCCGCCGTGCTGCAGGAGCGCGACGCCGAGCTCGGCGAGGTCGAGCGGCTGCTGGCCGCGGCCGACCAGGGCGTCACCGGTTCGTGCCGGTCGTGCGGCGCCCCGCACAGCCGGGGCGCCGTGTACTGCTGGAAGTGCGGCCAGCCGCTCATGCCGCAGTCGGTGAGCCCGTCGCTCGTCGAGCCGCTCGGGAGCGGGGGGGCCTAAGGCGCGCGGCTAAAGACTTCACCACTCGACAGATTTCCAACTACACAACGATTCAGTTGTGGTATGCTGCGGCGCATGACCGAGCAACCCCTGAATCTCCATCCCCTGCCGGAGGCCCTGGTCGAGCTGATCGCGGCTCGCTTCCGGGTCCTCGGTGAACCGATGCGCATCCGCCTGCTGGACCGGTTGCGCGATGGCGAGGCGACGGTGCACGAGCTGCAGATGGCGCTGGGCGCCTCGCAGCAGAACGTCTCCAAGCATCTCGCCGTGCTGCTGAACGCCGGCCTGGTCTCGCGGACCAAGCGCGGCACCTCGTCGGTGTATGCCATCGCCGACGACGGCGTCTTCGAGCTCTGCGACAACGTCTGCGGCGGCCTGCGCCGCCGGGTCGACACGCTCGGCGCCCTCCTGCGGATGGAGGCGGCGTGATGGGTTCCGTCGCCTCCTGCGCGCGGAGGGCCGGCTGGCCCCTCGAGCGCGTCCTGTTCGCCCTTGCCGGCACCGTCACCCTGCTCAGCGCGGCGCTGGCCGCGCTCCTCTCGCCGTGGTTCCTGCTGCTCACCGCATTCGTGGGCGTCAACCAGTGGCTCTACGTGGTGCTCGGCGCCTGCCCGGCGTCGCTGATCGTCGGCCGGGTGTTCGGGCTGCGCTCCGCGCTGTATCCCAAGGAGATCGTCCCCCGATGAGCGGCTACGGACCGATCGGGCGGCTCGGTCACTGGACCGCCCGCCACGCGCGCCTCGTCGCGATCGCGTGGCTCGTCATCGCCCTCACCCTCGGCTTCTTCGCACCGAAGGTGGAGACCGCGCTCTCGGGTGCCGGGTGGGAGGCAACGGGCTCCGAGTCCGTCGCCGCCCGCAAGGTCATCGACCAGAACTTCCACGGGCTGTCCTCGAGCGCCCTGATGGTCGTCGTGCACGCGCAGGACAAGACGGTGAGCGACCCGGCATTCCAGCGGGCGATCGGGTCGACCGAGCGCATTCTGAAGGCCGACCACCGCGTCGGCAGCGTGGTGGCGCCTCGCCCCGGGATCTCGATCTCGCGCGACGGCCGCACGGCCGTCGTCCAGGCCGGCGCGAACGCCGACCCGAACACCATGGTGCGCGCCGCCGACGACCTCAAGAAGGAGCTTGCTCGGCTCCAGGGCGACGGCGTTCAGGTCTCGCTGACCGGCGCCAGCGGCATGTGGTCGGACTTCAACCAGGCAAATCGCACGGCCATGATGAAGTCCGAGCTGTTCAGCTGGCCGGTCACCCTGATCATCCTCGTGCTCGCGTTCGGCTCGCTGGTTGCCGCCGGGCTGCCGTTGATGCTCACGATCGTCGGCCTCGTCGCCTCGGCCGGCTCGCTCTACCTCGGAACCCAGCTGCTCGACATCTCGATCTGGGCGATGAACTTCGCGCTGATGTTCGCGCTCGCGCTGGGCATCGACTACGCGCTGTTCATCGTCTACCGCTTCCGGGGCGCGTTGTTCGGTTCGGGCGAGCGCGTCGAGCACGCGGTCGCGGAGACCATGGACACCGCCGGCAAGGCGGTGCTGTTCAGCGGCCTGACCGTGCTGATCTCGCTCAGCGCCGTGATGCTCGTCCCCTCGCCCGCCTTCCGGTCGATGGCGCTCGGGATCATGCTGTCGGTCCTCTTCATCCTGGCCGCGACGCTGACGCTGTTGCCCGCGGTGCTGGCCAAGCTCGGGCCGCGGGTCGACAAGCTCGCGCTGCCGTGGGTGCACTCCGGCGAGCATCGCTCGGCGAGGTTCGCCGCTTGGGCCGAACGGCTCTGGAGGAGGCCGGTCGCGTTCGGCGCGCTCGCCGTCGTCCTGTTGCTCGCACTGGCCGCGCCCGTGCTGGGGCTGAAGACCGGCATGCCGTCGATCAAGGTCGTCCCGGCCTCCGACGCCTCACGCGTCGGCTATGGCCAGGTCCAGCAGGCGTTCGGCGCCGGCGCCCCCGGCGCGCTGCAGATCACGACGACGCAGCGCGATGCCACGCGCGTCGTAGCCGTCGCCAAGGCCGACGCGGGCATCGCCCGCGTCATGCCGCCCGCGCCGGGCGCCGGCGGCACGGCACTGGTGCAGGCGGTCCCCAACGCCGACCCGTCGTCCAAGGCCGTCGGCAAGACCGTCGACCGCCTGCGCGCCGCGCTCCCGAAGGGCTCGCTCGTCGGTGGTGCGGTGGCGGAGAACCACGACCTCGAGAACGTCCTCAGCGCCAAGACGCCGCTGGTCGTCGGTGTCGTGCTCGCCCTGGGCTTCCTGCTGCTGCTCGTCGCACTGCAGGCCCCGATCATCGCCGCAGCCGGCGTGCTGACCAACCTGCTTGCGACCGGCGCCGCGTTCGGCGTCGCGCGGCTGATCTTCCAGGACGGCCACGGAAGCGGGCTGCTCGGCTTCGAGTCGCAGGGCTTCCTCGATGCGTGGGGCCCGGTGTTCTTCTTCGCGATGATCTTCGCGATCTCAATGGACTACACCGTGTTCCTGCTCTCGTCGGCCAAGGAGCATTGGGACCGCGGTGAGGGTGCGAAGGCCGCGATGGTCGGCGGCCTGGCGCATTCCGGGCGCGTGATCTTCGCCGCCGCGGCGGTGATGGTGGCCGTGTTCTTCACGTTCGCCCTGTCGGGCCCGTTGCCGCCCAAGGAGATGGGCGTGATCCTCGGGGTCGCCGTGCTGCTCGATGCGGCGCTCGTCCGGCTGCTGCTCGTGCCGGTGCTCCTGCGCCTGCTCGGCCGCTGGGCCTGGTGGCTGCCGCGGCCGCTTGACCGGATCCTGCCGGACGTGCGGTTCGGGCACGCCTCGGCCGGCTGACGGCGCCGCTATCGCTTCCGGGGTGGACCGGCGGGTTGCAGCACCGCGCCCAGCTCGTCGAGCTGGCGCTGCAGCCCGCCGCAGACCAGCTCGCAGAGCGCAAAGACGCTCTCGTCAGCGATCGCGTAGAGGGACGACGTGCCCTCCTTGGTTCGGCTGACCATGTCCGCGCGCAGCAGCACCATGAGGTGTTTGGAGACGTTCTGCTGCGAGGCGCCGAGCGCCTCCTGCAGCTCTCCGACGCTCGCCGGCCCGTCGCGCAGCTGGTCGAGCAGTCGGATGCGCATCGGCTCGGAGAGCACCTTGAAGCGCTCGCCGATCAGCTCGGCGAGAGGCGGCGGGAGCGGGTGCGGCACGGATGCTGATGCGGACACCCGACGTCAACCCCGCGCGGCGGTCGCGAGCAGCTCGTCGCGCGAGGCGAGCTTGACCCGCGGGCGCTGCGAGGCCACCCCGCGGTCGCGCTCGTCGGCGTCGATCGCCCGCCAGCCCTCGACGGTGACGACGTCGGGCCTGCGCGCCGCCAGCAGCGCGTCGATCGCCTCGCGGCCGGGGCTCGCGGGCGCCGGCAGCGCGCCGGAGCGCAGATCCTCCGCCAGCCCCGTCACGGTCTCGTCGGCGTCGCGCTTGTTCGTGCCGAGGATCCCCGTCGGGCCGCGCTTGATCCAGCCGACGGTGTAGACGCCGGGGAGCGGCTCGCCGTCGCGCCCGAGCACGCGGCCGCGCTCGTTGGGCAGGACGAAGCGGCGCTCGTCGAACGGCACGTCCGGCAGCGGGACCGCCTGGTAGCCGACCGACCGCAGCACGAGGCCGCACTCGATCGTCTCGACGTCGCCGTCGACGCCGCGCGCCCGAAGCGAGCCGTCGGCCTCGCGGACGATCTCGTTGCGACGTACGTCGATCGCCTCGACCTTGTCGCTTCCGTGGATGTGCACCGGAGAGCGCAGGAAGCGCAGCACGATGCAGCGCTGCGCGTCGGTGCGCGGCGGCCGCGCTGCGAAATCGCGCAGCAGCTTCACATTGCGGCGGGCGGTGAACGTGCCCTCCTCGGCCAGCCAGCGGCTCGACTCGGGGTCGAGCTCGGCGTCGGCGGGGTCGACCCGCAGGTCGACGCCCTCCATGTGACCGAGCTCGCGCAGCTCCGCGCTCGTGAACGCAGCCTGGGCCGGGCCGCGCCGGCCGAGCACCACGACCTCCTCGATGCGGCTGTCGCGCAGGGCCGCGAGGGCGTGGTCGGCGACGTCGGTGCGCTCGAGCTCGCCGGCATCGCGAGTGAGGATGCGGGTCACGTCGGCGGCGACGTTGCCGTTGCCGATGACCACTGCCCGCGGCGCCGAGAGATCGAACTCGAGGTCGCGGTAATCCGGGTGGCCGTTGTACCAGGCGACGAACTCGGTGGCCGGCCGGCTGCCCGGCAGGTCCTCGCCGGGCAGGCCGAGCGACTTGTCGGTCTGCGCGCCGGTCGCGTAGATCACCGCGTCGTAGTGGCGCATGAGCTCGGAGTGGGCGATGTCGGTCCCGACCTCGACGTTGCCCAGAAAACGGCAGCCGCGCTCGAGCGTGTCCTGCTCGAACCGATCCGCGAGCCGCTTGATCTCCTGGTGGTCCGGCGCCACCCCTCCGCGCAGCAGCCCCCACGGCGTGGGGAGCCGCTCGATGAGGTCGACCTCCACGTCGCCCCGCGCGCGCAGCAGGCACGCCGCCGCGAACGCCCCGGCGGGCCCGGCGCCGACGATCGCCACACGCGTTCCGTGCGCGGCCATCACGCGGCGGTGCGCTCGGCGGTGCCGGCCACGGCGAAGAACTCGGCGTTGACCTCGAGCGAGTAGGCGTGCTTCTCGGGGACCTCGAAGTCCGCGAAGATCGCGTCGACCGGGCATGCCTCGACGCATGCGTCGCAGTCGATGCAGACCTCGGGGTCGATGTAGAGCTGCTCGGCGGTCTCGAAGTCCGGCGCCCCGGGCTTCGGGTGGATGCAGTCGACCGGACAGACCTCGATGCAGGAGTCGTCCTTGATGCAGCTACCGGTGATGACGTACGTCACCGCGAACAGGCTAGTCGACGTTACTCGGAGCCCGCGTACACGGCCGCGAGCGCGGCGCCGATCACCCCCGCGTCGGCTCCGAGCGCGGCCGCGCGCACGGGCAGCTCGCGCACGGCCGGGTCGTAGACCGCGGCTCGCATCGCCGCCACGAAGCGCTCCCGGTAGGCGTCGTCGAGCCCGAGCCCGCCGCCGACGATCAGCAGCCCGGGATCGAGCGCGTTGACGAGCGCGGCGAGCGCCACTCCGAGCAGGGTCGCGCCGTCCTCGACTGACCTGCCCTGCGCGAACGCGAGGCCGCTGGACCACTGTTCCACCGGCGGAGCCCCCATGACGACCGCGCTGCCGTGCGCGCCGAGGCGCGGCCTGCCATCGACCACCAAGCAGTGGCTGATCCCGGTGCCGACACTCACGTAGACGAAGTCATCGCAGCCGCGCCCGGCGCCGAACCGTCCCTCGGCGAGCGCCGCCGCGCGCACATCGGATTCCACGCGGGCGGGCGCGATCGAGGTAAACGCGCCCGCCACGTCGACGCCGCGCCAGTCGACGGTCTCGGCGCTGCGCACGGCGCCCGACGGGTCGACGAGCTCGCAGACCGCGATCCCGATCGCTGCGACCGGCCTCAGTTCGCCGGCCAGCGACACGCAATCCGCGAGCACCGCGGCGGGCCCGCGCGCGGCGTCGGTCGCCATCCGGCGCGCCGAGAGGATCGAGCCGTCGGCGACGTCGACGACCGCGCCGGCGATCTTCGTGCCGCCGACGTCGATGCCGACGGCTCTCGTCACGGCAGGTAGCTCGGCGCGATACCGAAGATCGCCCGTGCCGTGGCTCCGCCCGCGTTGCGGTACTCGTGCCGCGTTCCGGCCGGCAGGTAGCACGCGTCCTCGGGCGAGAGCTCGAAGACGTGGATCGCGCCGTCGTGCCATGCACGCACCCACAGCGCCTCCGTGAGCGCCATGAGCACCTCGTCGCCGCCGTGGTCGTGCGCGCCGGCCGTCTCGCCGGGGCCGAGCTCGAGCGTTCCGACGGTCAAGTGCTCGGTGCTGATCAGGATGCCGACGAGCGCGTCGAGGTCGCGCCGCCAGACGACATCGTCGTCACGCAGCACCTGGAGCCGCCGCGCGAGCGGGGCCTCCAAAGGCCAGCGACCGAGCAGCCCGTCGTCGGCGTAGCGGCTGCGCTCCAGGAACGGCTGCTCGCGCGCATAGGCGCTCGACGCGCCCGCCGCGGGCGGCGGCGCGAACAGCTCTAGCACCCGCAGCGGCTCCGGGCCGAGCGCGAACGCGTGGTGCCAGGTGTCGCGGCGGAAGAACACACTGCCGCCCGCCGGCACGCGCTGCACCTCGCCGTTCTGCGGATCGGCGATGACGAGGGTGCCCTCCAGAACGTGCAGCACCTCGTCGGCGGCGAAGACGGTCCGGTAGGCCTCCGAATGCCTGAACTCGCAGCCTGGCGCCAGCCCGAAGACCAGCGCGTGGACGCGCTCCGACGACACGTAGATCCAGTCGAACACCTCGCCGGACGCCGCGTCGCCCCACACGTGCCGCGTGACGTCGGCGCGACGGATGAGCGTCGGGCGATCGAACGTGGGGCGCGGCGAGGAGGTCGGGGGAACGTCGCGCTCGACGATGCTCACGTTGCTGCGCTCCGCGGGTCGTGCACGCGGCGGGCGTCATGCTCGGGCGCAGGCAGCCGGCCGAGCGCCGGCGCCGGGAAGTCGCTGGTGATCCAGCGCGCGCGCCCGTCGGCGCCGGCGGCCTGCGCGGCGAGCATGATCTCCAAGGCGTGGAAGGCGTGCTCGGGGCGCGTGATCGGATCAGCGCCGGACTCGATGCAGTCGACGAGGTGGCGCAGCCCGTCGGTCCACGGCCAGGCCGGATCGGGGTCCGGATGGATCTCCCACGCGCCGCGATCGTTGCGCCACAGCTCGTAGCCCTCAGGCGCCCAGTCGTCGCCCAGGAGCTGCAGCACCCCGTGCGTGCCGTACAGCTCGATCGCGGGCGAGCGGTACTTCTGCATCGTGAAGCCGGTGCTGACGACCGCGTAGCGCGACTCCCCGAAATCCAGCAGGACGTGGGCGTTGTCCTCCGCGACGACCCGGATCTGCTCGCCGTCGACCACCCGCTCGGGGATCGCGACGCCGGTCATCGCCGTGACCCGCCGGGCCGGTCCGAAGAACCCGCACAGGCTGGTGACGTTGTAGACGCCGAGGTCGAAGAGGGCGCCGCCGCCGGGTTCGTAGAACCAGCGGCTCCAGTCCGGGCCCGTCCAGCCGTATCGCGCGCGGGCGGTGAGCAGCGCACCGACCTCACCGGCAGCGACGCGCGCGTGCATCGCACGATAGGTCGGCGAGAGCAGGATGTGAGGCGCGCAGACCAGGAGGCCCGGCGCAGCGGCTGCCGATTCGAGCACGAGCCGGGCGTCGGCGAGCGTGGTGGCCATCGGCTTCTCGACGAGCACGTGCTTGCCGGCCGCCAGCGCGGCGCGCGCCAGCCGTGCGTGGTCGGTCATCGAGGTGAGCACGAGCACCGCGTCGACGTCGGGGTGGTGGCAGACCGAGAGGTCGTCGGGCAGGTCGGGCGCCAGGTCGAGCCGCGCGGCGGCCGCCCGGTGCTTGCCCGGGTCGGCGTCGTAGACGGCGGTGACCACGACGCGCCCCTGCGCGCGCAGCCGCTCGATGAGGCCCATGTACGGCGTCCAGAAGACGCTCCCGCAACCGATGACGCCGATCCTGACGCTCATGTCGCACCGCGCGCGGTCGCGTGGTAGGCGTCGGTCCAGGTCGGCTGGTCGACGTCGTGGCCGGCGGCGAGCGCCAGCCCCGCGGACAACGCGGCGGATGCCGGCAGCATGGTGATCGGCGCGAGCCGGTCGTCGGCCTCGACGTCGGGCAGCCGCAGCGTCGCGGCGCCCGCCGCGGCGCACAGACGCAGGGCCTCGTCGCCGAGCGTGTTGCCGGCGCGATCGAGGCTGATCATCAGGTCGCCGGCGTCGAGGCCGAACATCGCGGACGTCGCTCCCTCGCGCGTCTCGACTCCTTCGGCGGGGATCCGCGCGATCTCCTTCAGCATGAGCGCCAGTTCGAGCGCGGCCGCCCACCCGGTCCCCCCGCCGGCGACCACCGCCGCCCGCGGCAGCGCGAGCCCGGCGATCGCCGCCGGTGCCCAGTCCTCCGCGGTCGCAATCGCGCGGGCGGCGGCGTCCGGGGCCGTCGCGGCGACCGCGGCAAGATCGTCGTCGCCTGTGACGCCTGCCCAGAGCACGAGGCCAATCGCGTACGCGCCGCACAGGGCCTGTGTGTGCGTCACGGCGCGCTGGGAGTCCACCTGCTGGAGCACCGGCGCCGTTGCTGCCGCGGCGAGCGACGACGCCGGGTCGGCCGTGATCGCCACGCACGGCCGCTCCCGCGCGCGGCGGGCGATGTCGACGACATCGCGGAACTCACCCGAGGACGAAATCGCGAGCACCGCGTCGCCGGGGCGCCAGCGAAAGCTCTCGCGCACCGCAAGCCCGCACGGAACCGCGACCAGCGCTGGGCCGGCGGCGGAGCCCTCGAGCGACGCCAGCCACAAGGCGTGCGCGACGTAGTAGGCGGCGCCGTTGCCCACCGCGACGACGCGCTTCACCCCGTCGTCGCGCAGCAGTGCGGCCGCGTCGGCAACGCCGTCGGCGGCTGCGAGGGTCGCCGCGAGGGCGTCCGGGACCTCACGGACGTCGGCCCAGAGGCCCGTACCGGCGAAACCCATGAGCCGGAACGTACCATGACATACCAATAGAGACCAAATGCTTGACATTGCGACAACACCGCTGGAATAGTCCGTCGCCGGTGTCGATCGGCAACGCCTCGCAGCCGCTGTACCACCTCGTGTACCGGCAGATCTCGCAGGAGATCGAGAACGGCGCCCTGCGGCCGGGGGATCGGTTGCCATCCGAGCGGTGGTTGTGCGATCAGCTCGGCGTGAGCCGCGCGACGGTGCGGCGGGCGTTCGAAGAGCTCGTGCGCGACGGCATCGTGGAGGCGCGCGGGCGCGCTACGTTCGTCACCGGCGACGCGCTCGCCGAACCGCCCAACACGCTGATGAGCCTCTCGGACCTCGGTCGCTCGCGCGGCCTCGAGGCGAGCGCCAAGGTGCTGCTCAGCCAGGTCCGGCCCGCGACCCTCGACGAGGCCGAAGCCTTCGGGATCGCTCCCGGGGCCGACGTGTTCGAGCTCCACCGGCTGCGCATGCTCGATGGCCTGCCGATCTCGCTCGACCACAACCGCGTGCCGTTGCGCTTCCTGCCGGCGGCACTCGAGCTCGACTTCACCAGCGCGTCGCTGTACGCGGCCCTCGACGACGAGGGGCACAGCCCGACACGAGCCGACTACGAGGTCGAGGCGCAACCCGTCGCGGAGGCCGAGGCCGAGCTCCTCGGGCTCGAGCCGGGGGCGCCGGTGCTGTTGACGACCACCGTGGCGATCAAGGACAACGGACGGGTCGTCGACCTCGGCCGCACCGTCTACCGCGCCGACCGCTACCGGTTTCATGCG
This sequence comes from Solirubrobacteraceae bacterium, assembly GCA_035262945.1. Lineage (GTDB taxonomy): Bacteria > Actinomycetota > Thermoleophilia > Solirubrobacterales > Solirubrobacteraceae > JAOPZW01. The sequence goes on along the minus strand of DATFRW010000109.1, from coordinate 5,813 downwards.
ACGCTCACGCGTCGCGCTCAGGGAGAGAGGGAGAGGATCGATGAGGAATCGCTGGGTCAGCGCGGCCGCGGGGGTCGCGCTCGTGAGCGCCGTCGCCGCGTGCGGCGGAACGCCGGGGCAGGAGAAGCCCCAGACCACACAACAGAACCAGGGCTCGGCTCAGGCCGTCCAGACTGACGGCTTCGACAAGCTCGGCCCGGTCACGCTGCGGGTCGTCTCGTCGGAGGGCTCGGGCGGGCCCCGTGACGCGATCAAAGCGCTGACGAAGCAGTTCGAGGCGAAGTACCCGAACGTCACGGTCAAGGTGTCGTTCCGCGACTTCTCGAGCTGGATCAAGCAGGTCAAGCTCACGATGGCGAGCAACAACCCGCCCGACGTCATCGCCGGCAACCAGGGCTACCAGGTCGACGGCGAGCTGGTGAAGGCCGGGCTCATCCTGCCGCTGGACAAGTACGCCAAGGCCTACGGCTGGGAGAAGGACTTCTCCGACCTGGCGCTGCAGCAGTTCAAGTGGTCTTCCGACGGACAGCAGTTCGGGACCGGCAACATCTACGGCATCGCGCAGAGCGGCCAGTCGACGGGGGTCTTCGCCAACCTCGCCAAGCTGCGCAAGGCCGGCGTCGATCCCGCATCGCTAAAGACGTTCGACGACTTCGACAAGGCGCTGGCGAAGATCAAGGCGACGCTGCCCAAGGACGAGCCGGTGATCATGATGGGCAACAAGGAGCAGTACCCGGTCATCCACGTATGGGGGACGTTCCAGGGCGCCTACACGCCCGCCCAGAACATCCGCGACTGGATCTTCCATCGCTCCGGCCAGACGTTCGACACCGATGCCAACAAGCAGTCGCTGCAGAAGCTCAAGCAGTGGAACGACGCCGGCTACTTCGGGCGCAACGACGACTACAACGGCCGCGCCGAGGTCGACGCCGCCAACCTGTTCGGTCGCGGCCAGGGCGCGTTCATGCTCGGCGGCAACTGGAACGCCCAGACGGTGGTCGACGGTCTGAAGAACAACGCGGCGTTCTTCGACATGCCGGCGGGGCCGACCGGCAAGCTCGCCGCGATCGGCTCGGCGAGCGTCCCGATCCACATCTCGTCCAAGAGCAAGCAGGCCGACCTCGCCGCGGCGTACATCAACTTCATCGCGGGGAAGCCGGCCAGCCAGGAGCTCGTGAACACCACGCAGGTTCCGGCCATCGTGGATCCGACCGCGCAGCCGTCCCAGCGCTTCACGCAGGAGGTCGCCGGCGGCTGGCAGCAGCTCGTCGACGCCGGCGGTCTGACCCTGTACCCGGACTGGTCGTCGCCGACCATGCTCGAGACGATGTCGCAGGGCTTCCAGGAGCTCTTGGCCAACCGCGCCTCGGTCGACGACGTGGCCAAGCGCATCCAGAACGACTGGAACACCTACGACAAGGAGCTCGGAGGGTCGTAGGCGATGAGTGTGTCGACCCCGGCCGGGGTCGGTGATACCGGACACCCGGCGGGCGCTCGAGCGCCCGCCGGCGTGACCGAGGCGCCGCGCCTGAAGGTCAACATACGCGCGCCGGGCGAGCCCCGGCGGGTCGCGTACCTGTACCTCGCGCCGGCCCTGCTGTTCTATCTCGTCTTCGCCTTCGGGCCGCTGATCTACACGACGTGGCTGTCGTTCTTCAAGTGGGACGGGATCACGGTCGGGACGTGGGTCGGCCTGGACAACTACAACCAGGTGCTGAGCGACCCGGCGATCCGGTCCTCGTTCGTCCACTCGCTCGTGCTCATCGTCTTCTACGCGCTGCTGCCGTGTGCGCTGGGGCTCTTCATCGCGTCGATCATGGTGCACTCCCGGGTCCGCGGCGTCGGGTTCTTCCGTGCCGTCCTGTTCCTGCCCCAGACGATCGCCACCGTCGTCGTGGCGATCGCGTGGGTGTGGATCTACGGGCAGAACGGCCCGATCAACGAAGGGCTGCGGGCGATCGGGCTGGGCGGCCTGGCGCGCAGCTGGCTCGGCGACTTCAACCTCGCCCTGCCCGCGGTGGGGCTCGTCGGCACGTGGGTGATGTTCGGGCTGTGCATGGTGCTGTTCATCGCCGGCATCCAGAAGATCCCGACCTCGCTGTACGAGGCCGCGCGGGTGGACGGCGCCGGGCGCTGGCGCGAGTTTCTCGCGGTCACGCTGCCGTCCCTGCGCGGTGAGCTGGCGGTCGCGCTGACGCTGACGACGATCTTCGCCCTGCGCACGTTCGACCTCGTCTACGTCGCCACCAGCGGCGGGCCGGGATCGTCGACGACGGTGCCGTCGTGGCTGGTCTACCAGAACGCGTTCGCGGTCGGCCGGGTCGGCCTGGCGGCGGCCGTCGCCGTCGTCCTGACGATCATCATCTTCGCCGTCGCGTTCCTCATCACGCGCATCGTCGACCGGGACCCGACGACATGACCGTCAACCGCCGCGAACAGGTGCTCTCGTACGCGGTCCTTGCGGTCTTCGCGATCGTTGCTCTCTATCCGATCGTCAGCATCATGCTGCTGGCGCTGCACCGCCGCAGCGACCTTGTCACCGGGTTCTCGATCCCTGACCACCCGACGTTCCACACCTTCCGAGAAGCGTGGGAGCTGGGAGGCTTCGGCAGCGGGCTCGTCAACAGCCTCATCGTCGCCGGGACCGTGGCCATCGCCACCGCCGTGCTCGCCACGCTCGCCGGCTACGCGTTCGGCAGCATGCGCTTCCGCGGCGCCAACGCGCTGTTCTACCTGCTGCTGATCGGCCTGATCTTTCCGTACGAGGCCACGGTCATCCCGCTGTACTACGTCTTCAGGGACGTCGGGCTCACCGACAGCCTCTGGGCACTGATCCTCCCGCAGATCGGGCTGTCGGTCCCGTTCGGGACGTTCTGGATGCGCGCCTTCTTCCGCTCGACGCCGGGCGCGCTCGTCGAGGCCTCGCGGCTGGATGGCGCCTCGAGCTTCGCCACGCTGTGGCGCGTGCTCCTGCCGCAGGCGTGGCCGGCGATCACGACGATGATCGTCCTCGTCTTCATGTGGACGTGGAACGAGTTCTTGCTCGCGCTCGTGATGATCCAGAGCGACTCGCTGCGCACCGCGCCGCTCGGGCTGGCGCTCTTCGCGGGCGCCAACCGCTACAGCGACCCAACGCTGACGGCTGCCGCCGCGGTGCTCGTCGCGCTCCCGATCGTCATCGTCTACGTCTTCCTCCAGCGCAGCTTCATCCGCGGGATGTTCGCCGGGGCGGTGAAGGAATGACGAGGGTCCTCGGCGTCGACGGCGGCAACACCAAGACGCTGGCCCTCGTCGCCGACGGCGACGGGCAGGTGCTCGCGAGCGGTCGCAGCGGCTGCGGCGACATCTACGGTGCGGCGTCGCCCGAGGCGGCGCTGGACGCGATCGCCGAGGCGGCGTCGTCGGCACTCGACGCGCCCATCGACGCGGCCGCGTTCAGCCTCGCGGGCGCCGACTGGCCGGAGGACTTCACGTTCCTGGAGCGCGAGGTGCGCGCGCGGCTCCCACTGCCGGCGCCGGTCGTGATCGTCAACGACTCGCTCGGGGCGCTGCGCGCGGGCTCGCCGGACTGGACCGGGATCGCGCTTGTCGCCGGGACCGGCAACGCCGTCGGCGCGCGTCACGGCGACGGCCGGACCTTCCACCTCGGTTTCTGGCCGGACGGCGCGGGCGGCTCGCATCTCGCGCACGAGGGGCTGCGCGCGGTCTACCGCGCGGAGCTGGGCATCGGGCCGGCGACCGTGCTCACCGAGCGCGCCCTGGCTTTCTACGACGCGCCGGATCCGATCGCGATGCTGCACGAGTTCACGCGGCGCGGCGGGCGCCCTCGCGCCGACCGGGATCGGTTCGCGCCGGTGGTGCTCGACGCCGCCGAGGACGGCGACGCGGTGGCGGCGGGAATCGTCGCCGCGCAGGGCAAGGTGCTGGGGGAGCAAGGGCGCGTCTGCGCGCAGCGCGTCGGGCTGCCCATCGACGGCGCCCGCGTCGTGCTCGCCGGCGGGGTCTTCGATCACTCGTCCGACGTGCTGGCCGACGCGGCGATGGCCGAACTGCCCGGCGCAGATGCGGTCCGCCGTGTCGCGCCGCCCGTCGTCGGGGCGCTGCTGCTCGGGTTCGATCGCCTTGGTGTGGACGTCGACATCGAAGGAGGGCTCGCCCCATGGGCGGCATCGGCATCGATCACGTGAGCAAGGTCTTCCCCGGCGACGTCCTCGCGGTCGACGACGTCGACCTCTCGATCGCCGAGGGCGAGTTCATGGTCCTCGTCGGCCCTTCCGGCTGCGGGAAGTCGACGCTGCTGCGCGTCATCGCCGGTCTCGAGGCGGTGTCGGCGGGCGCGATCCGCATCGGCGATCGCGACGTCACCCAGCTCGCCCCACGCAGCCGCGACGTGGCGATGGTGTTTCAGAACTACGCGCTCTATCCGCATATGCGGGTGTGGGACAACCTCGCGTTCGCGCTGCGGCTGCGGCGCACGCCCAAGCCGGTGATGCGCGAGCGCGTCGGCGACGTCGCCGGCGTCCTGGGCCTCTCGGATCTCGTCGATCGCAAGCCCGGCGCGCTCTCGGGTGGACAGCGCCAGCGCGTCGCGATCGGGCGTGCGATGGTGCGCGAGCCGCAGGCCTACCTGATGGACGAGCCGCTCTCGAACCTCGACGCCAAGCTGCGGGTCGGGATGCGGGCAGAGCTCGCGCGACTGCACGACCGGCTCGGCGTCACCACGGTGTACGTCACCCACGACCAGGTCGAGGCGATGACGCTCGGCGACCGCGTCGCGGTGCTGCGCGACGGGCGCATCCAGCAGTGCGACACCCCGGAGCGGCTCTTCGACGCGCCGGCGAACCTGTTCGTCGCCGCATTCATGGGGTCGCCGCCGATGAACCTCGTGCCCGCCACGGTCGCGTCCGGGCGGGTGCGCTTCGCGGGCGTCGAGCTTGCGCTCAACGGCGGGACGGCGGTCCCGGACGGCGAGGTCATCGCGGGCGTCCGGCCGACCGACCTCGCCCCGGCAGCGCCCGGCGCTGACGCGGCCCCGCGCCTGCGCGGCACCCTCGAGGTCGTCGAGCGCCTCGGCGCCGAGAGCAACCTGATCTTCCCGATCGACGCGCCGCGCCTGACGGGCGAGGCCGCGGCCGCCGCCGACGAGGCGACGTCCGAGAGCGACGCGACCGTGCTGGCCGACGATCAGCGGGTGCGCTTCTGCGCGCGCGTCGAGCGCCGCCACGCCGTCGCGCATGGCGACGACGTCGAGTTCGAGATCCGCGGCGAGGCACTGCACCTCTTCGATCCGCGCACCGGCGCGGCGCTGCGGTGAGCGAGCGACCGGCAGGCATCCCACCGCTGGCGGGCCTCTTCGGCTACGCCGAGGCATCGCGCAGCGGATACTCGGTCGACGAGGCCGCGCAGCGCCTGTGGCGCATCGCCTACACCTACCGGCGACTGCACGCCATCGCCGTGGATGCGCTGCCGGCGACGCCGGAGTGGGAGGTCAAGTGCGCGCTCGGACTCGGCGTGTGGCTCGACGCCGAGCACGCGATGGCCTTCGAGCGCAGGGTCAACGAGCTGCGCCACCCGTCGGTGGACGTCGGCACGCCGCCGGACGGTCGCCTCGCGCTGCTGCTCGACGAGGTCGCCCGCTCGGCCGATACGGCCGAGCTGCTCACCGGCGTCTACCTCGTCGCGCGCGGCGCGCTCGTCGACGAGCTGACGGAGTACCTGGCGACATCCAACCCGCTCGCGGACCAGCCGTCGATCAGGATCGTCGAGCCGGCGCTGCGCGACGAGACGCGCGCGCTCGCGTGGGGCCGCGCGGC
>DATFRW010000108.1:0-33428 GCA_035262945.1 Solirubrobacteraceae bacterium | reverse complement strand
GTGGCCGGCCGACTGGTGGCAGCGCGACTACGACACGATGGAAGGCCCGCCGACGGCCGAAGACCCGGCGGCCGGCGGCTACCTGACCGAGGCCGACGGCGACGCCCGCTACTCGCAGCTCGGCCACACGCACGCGCACGTCTTCAACGCCGAATGGTCGCTGTCGACGAACACGACCGCAGGCGACCCCGGCGCCGGCAAGGTGCGTGAGAGCACGCTCGACCTGCAGGCTGCCGGCGACCTCTACCTGAGCACGCTCGACGCCGCCGACACGGACTGGAGCCTCTACCTGCAGGCGCTCGCCGCCGGCGACACGGTCGTGCTCCAGGACCGCGACGACTCGACCCGCAAGGCCGCCTACCAGCTGGCCGCGGCGGCGGTCGACGAGGGCGGCTGGTACCGGCTCCCGGTGACGCCGACGCCGACGCCGAGCACGCTCGCGCCGACCAACAATCAGGCGCTGCTGGTCTCGTTCGCCTCGCCGGGGCATCCGTGATCGTGGCGCTTCCCGACGTCGTGTTCGCCTCGCCGCTGTCGTTTCTGGTCGGCGTCCTGGTCGGCTTCTGGCTGACGAGCTTCTGGACGATCACCCGTCGCAACGGCGGCGACCGGGGCGGCCGGCCGTGACCGTCACCGCGTTGCTCAGGACGCCGTGCACGCTCCTCGCGCGCACGCAGGACGGCCCCCCGGACGGCTACGGCGACCCGACCTGGACGGAGGCCGAACAGGCGACCGTCTGTGAGCTGCAACAGGCCGGCTCGCTCGAAGCCAACGGCGACGCGCTGCAGGTCGCCCGCTTCCGCCTCTTCCTGCCCCCGGACGCGCCCGCCCGAGGGTGGGACGCGATCCGGCTCGACGACGGCACCGTGCTCGAACTGACCGGCGACGCGTGGCCGGTCCGCAACCTGCTCACAGACACCGTCTCGCACGTCGAGGCCGAAGTGCTGAGGGTCGAATAGTGGCGGCGAGGACGAAGACCCGGTACCGGCAGGCGCCCGACGCCGAACAGCAGATCGCCCGGATCAGCGCCCCGCAGGTGCTCGACACCGCGCAGGCGATCGCCAACGCGATCCCCGAGGCCGTCCCCGTCCAGTCCGGGACGAGCCGGCGCCTGTTCCGGCAAGGCCTCCGCGCCGACCGGGCCGAGAACGGGAAGGCCCGCGTCAGCGGGCTGCCGCCGCACTGGCACTGGTTCGAGCACGGCACGCGCTGGAACCCGCCCTACACCCCGATCCGGAGCACGGTCGAACGGTTCGGCATGAGGTACGTCCCGTCGTGAGCGCCTACCCGGAGCTGGCGCTGCTCCCCGACGCCGAACGGCTCGTCTCCGCCTACCTGCGCTCCCGGCCACGGATGGTCGCCCTGGTCGGCGACCGGATCTACACCGCGTTCCCGGCGAAGGCCGGCGCCGGGGCGCTGCTGCTCGTGCAGCGGATCGGCGGCGAGCCCCCCTTGTCGCAGCCGCTGGTCGCCGACGAGGCCGAGCTCCAACTCGACGCCTACGGCGGCCCGAAAGCCACCGCGCACGAGCTCGCGGCGACCGCGCGCGCCGAGCTGGCCGCGCTCGAGGGGCAGGTCCGCCCCGAAGGCGTGGTCTCGGCCGTGCGGTTCGGCGCGCTGCGCTGGCTCCCCGACGACACCTACGACCAGCCCCGACCCCGGTACCTGCTCGACGTCACGCTCACCCTGACCGTGGCGAAAACCGGGCCGGCGACAGCCCTCGCCGGCCAGACCTGAGAGGAGGCCTCGATGGCCCTCGAGCCAACCCACGTCACGGTCGCCGGCACCGGCGCCGTCTACGTCGCCCCCGAGGGGACCGCGCTGCCGGTCGACCTCGCCGAGCCGCCGGCGCCGTTCGTCGACGTCGGCTTCGTCGGCGAGGACGGCTGCTCGTTCACGTTCAGCCGCGACCAGGAGGAGATCAACGCCTGGCAGTCGGCCGAACCGGTCCGCGTCCTGATCACCAGCGAGCCGAAGACGATCGAATTCGAGCTGCTGGAGTTCGACCGGGACAGCCTGCTGCTCGCGTTCCGCGGCGGCAGCTTCGCCGGCGCCGCCGCCCCCTACACCTACACCCCGCCTGACCCCGGCGTGAGCGACGTCCGCGCGATGGTGATCGACGGCAAAGACGGCGCGCAGACGTTCCGGTTCTGCTTCCCCCGCGTGCAGCTGCAGGGCGACCTCGAGTTCGCGCTGCTCAGGACGGACGCCGTCCGGCTGGCGATGGAGTTCGGGGTGCTCGCCTCGACGACCAAGTGGTCGATCGTCTCCGACCTGCCCGGGTTCGGCGCCGGAGCGCTGCTGCTCGCCGGCGAGACGGCGCTGCCGCGCACCCATGCCGACCTCGACGCCGCAGCTGCGGCGGCCGGCTACTCGTGGTCACGGGCCGACCTGACGATCGCCGAGAAGCAGGCCGAGTTGGAGGCCGCGACCGCCGCGCCCGTCGCCGGCTAACGGGAGGGGAGACATATGCCCCGCCTAGAGGTGGCGGTCGTCGACCGCGACGGCCAGGCGATCATCGTCAACGCATCCCGGCCGGCGACCCTGGTCGCGTTCGAGGACGCGCACCCCGGAAAGCAGATGCCCTCGTCGATCCGGGAGGTCGCCTGGGTCGTCCATCACGCGCTCGGGATCGAGCAGCCGCTCGACGAGTGGCTCGCCACGCTCGAGGACATCTCCGCCGTCCCTGAGGACGTCGAGCTCGCCCGCCGCGTCCTGGGCGGCGACGAACGGGCGCGCCGGCAGGCGCTCGGCGAGATCCCGCGCGACGAACCCGACGAGCCGGAGCAGGGCGAGGAGGTGAACGGGCGCCCCCCCGACCCGGCGCTCGAGCAGGCGGAGGCGGGCATTGGAGGGGGCTCGTCGCGCGCGTGAGCGTCCAGACCGGGATCCCTCCACAGCAGCTGCTCGACCTCGACGGGCCCATGTTCGACGCGGTCGCCGCCGCCGCCGCCGAGCGCTGGCCCCCGGAGGTGGAGCTCGCCGCCGCCAGCCTCGAGGTCGCGCACGCGCAGCTGCTCGCGTTCCTGCGCGTCTACTCGAAACCGGGCACGAGGCTGCCGGAGCCGCTGAAGGTCGAACGGCCCGGCCAGCCGCCGCCGCCGCTCGCGCGTGAAACCGGCGGCGAGCGCGTCTCGCTCGCCGAGCTCGCCGCGCTGCCCGGGCTGACCGCCGACCTGCGAGGGGCGGCCGACTAGATGGCCGGCAAGGTCGGCACCGCCTACGTCGACACGGAGCTCGACCCGTCCGGGATCCGGAAGGGGCTGCAGCAGGTCGAAGGCGAGACCAAGACGCGGATGGGCACCGTCCGCAAGGACCTGAAGGCCGGCTTCGAGAAGGCGTTCGTGCCGGCGACGGTCGCGCTCGGCGCGGTCGCGGTCGGCGCCAAGAAGGCGATCGACGCCGCCAGCGACCTCGCCGAGTCGCAGAACGCCGTCCGCGTCACCTTCGGGCGCTCGGCGAAGGCCGTCCTCGATTTCAGCGAGAAGGCGGCCACGAAAGCGGGCCTCTCGATGCGCGAATTCAACGAGCTGGTGACGCCGGTCGGCGCGTCGCTGCGAAACGCCGGCCTCGGCGCCGACGAGGCCGCCAAATCGTCGATCGCGCTCACGAAGCGCGCCGCCGACATGGCGTCCGTGTTCAACACGTCGGTGCCCGAGGCGCTGCAGGCGATCCAGGCCGGCCTCAGAGGCGAGGCCGACCCGCTCGAGCGGTTCGGTGTCGGCCTCTCCGACGCCGCCGTCAAGGCGAAAGCGGCGGCGATGGGACTCAAGACGCAGCACGGCGAGCTCGACGCGCACGCGAAAGCGCAGGCACGGATGGCGCTGCTGATGGAGCAGACCAACCGGCTGCAGGGCGACTTCGAGAACACGAGCGACGGCGCCGCCAACCAGCAGCGGATCCTGCACGCGCAGATGGAGAACGTGAGCGCCGAGCTCGGGAAGGCGCTGCTGCCGGCGTTCACGCAGCTGGTGAAGATGCTCGGGAAGCTGGTCGGCCTGATCGCCCGCCACCAGACCGCGTTCAAGATCCTCGTCTCCGTGTTCACCGCGTTCGCGGCCGCGATCGTCGCCGTCAACCTCGCCATGAAGGCCTACGCCGCCGGCACCGTGATCGTGAAAGCGGCGGTCGCCGCCTGGACGGCCGTGCAGTGGCTATTGAACGCGGCGCTGTCGGCGAACCCGATCGGCCTGGTCGTGATCGCGCTCACGGCGCTGGTCGCCGGCCTCGTGCTCGCCTACCAGAAATCAGAGACGTTCCGGGACATCGTCGACGCCGCGTTCGAGGCCGTGCTCGACGTCGCCAACGAGGTCGCCGACTTCTTCACCGACGACATCCCGGCCGCGTTCCAGGCCGTCCTCGACTGGGTCAAGAAATACTGGCCCGCGATCGCGATCCTGATCGCCGGCCCGTTCGCGCCGCTGGTCATTCTCGCCGGCGACGGATTCGGGATCCGCACGGCGCTCCAGAACGCGATCACCGGCCTGATCTCCTGGATCAAAGGCAAAGCGAGCGCGCTCTACAACGCCGGCGCCGACCTCGGCCGCCGGCTCAAGCAGGGCGTCGTCGACGCGGTCACCGGGATCGGCAACGCCGTCTGGGCTGTGGTCGACAACATCCGCGCCCGGATCGGGCAGGGCGCGCAGACGATCATCGGCTGGGGCAAGAGCGTCGGCGGCTGGGTCAAGCAGGGCGTGGTCGACGGCCTCGTCGGGATCGGCCTCGGCGCCTGGGGGCTCGTCGACAACGTGTGGCAGATGCTGAACGACAACTCGAAGACGATCATCGGCTGGGGCAAGAGCGTCGGCGGCTGGCTGAAGGCCGGCATCCTCGCCGCGCTCAAGGGACTCAAAGACGCGATCAAGTCGCTGCTCAGGAAGGCGCTGCCGGGGCCGCTGGAGAAGATCGCAGGCCTCCGCTCCGCCGCCCCGGTACCCGGGCCGGCACCGGCACCCCAGAGCGGCCTCCGCGCAGCCGCAGGACCGCAGGCCGCCGGCACGGCCGGCGGCGGGCTCGCCGGGCCCGCGCCGGTCGGCTACCAGCTGCGACGCGCGCTCTCCGGTCTCACACCGGCCGCGGCCGCGGCCGGGCAGCAGCCGCTCGAGGTGCGCGTCTTCATCGGCGACACGGAGCTGCGCGGCATCGTCCGCACAGAAGTCAGGACCGCCGACAACCGGACCGCGCAGACCCTGCTCGCAGGAGCCCACTAGTGGCGGTCACGCTCCTGGCCGAGCTCGACGCGCCGAGGCTCGCCGCCAGGCTCGAGGTCGACGGCATCCCCGCCGGCGCCGACACGGTCACAATCGACCGCACCTCCCCCAGCGGGCATGTCGCCGGCGTCCGCGGCGCGATCGACGCGCCCGTCACCGGCGCCACGTTCATCGTCCGCGACTACGAGCTCCCCTTCGACCTCCAGCTGACCTACAAGGCGACCGTCTACGACGGGACGACCGTCGTCGGCACCGCGACCGCCACCTTCACGATCGACTACCCGGACCTCGGCGACCCGTGGCTGGTCGACCTCGCCCGGCCGACGAACAGCCTGCCGGTCACCGTCGAGTCGCTGGCCGAGCTCGCCTACGAATCGGCGGTCGGCGTCCACCGCGTCCTCAACCGCCGCGGCCCGGTGCTGACAGCGCTGCCGGCCTGGACACCGGCGAGCGAGCTGGTCGCCGTCACCGCGACCGACGACGAGCGCGACCGCGTCCGCACGATCCTCGGCTCCGGCTACCCGTTCCTACTGCGCACCCCGCCGGCGCAGGGCGTCGGCAACCTCTACCTCGGCGTCACCGGCTTCACGGAGGAGCGCCCCTCGAGGATCGCCATGCACCCCGACCGGCGCTTCCGGGTCGCGGTCGTCCAGGTCGAACGGCCGAGCCCGTCGATCTACGTGCCCCGGCCGCCGATGACGTACGCCGTCGTCAAGGCCACCTACGCCACCTACGCGGCGCTGAAGGCGGCGGTCGGCAGCTACGAGGAGCTCGCCTACACCTTCCCCGAAGGCGGCGAGGGCTCCGGCAGCGTCCCCTGGCCCCCGGACGACGTCTGATGCTGCCGACGAGCGCCCGCTTCCTGGCAGCGCTCCGGCAGTCGCACACGATCGCCGACCGCGTCCGCCTCTACCGGCCGGGCGCACCCACGGCCCCGATCGAGGTCAAGGTCGCCGGCGGCTCCGTGCGCGCCGACGCCGACGCGCGCGTCATGCGGCAAGGGGCGCTCGAGATCGCGTTCGACCTCGCCGACCCGGTCACGACCGACCTGATCCGCGAGCTGCCGTTCGGCGGCTACGCAACCGTCGAGCGCGGCATCCGCTACGCAAACGGCGACCTCGAGCTCCTCCAGCTCGGCCGGTTCCGCGTCGAGAACGTCACCTGGCCCGAACTGCAGGGCACGGCGACGGTCACGCTCGCCGACCGGATGGCGCAGGTCGCCGACGAGTCGTTCACGACCCCGTACACCCCGGGCGGCCAGAAACCCACGAACGCGATCGTCGCGCTCGTGCAGGCCGTGTTCGGCGCCACGATCGACTACCACGTCACGACCAACCCGGCCGGCGAGCCGACCCTGGTCGACGTCGTCTACGACGAGGACCGCGCGCAGGCGATCTCCGACCTCGCCGCCGGCGTCGACGCGCAGGCCTACTTCGACAACCTCGGCGACTTCGTGCTGCGCCCGAAACCGGCCGAGGGCGCCCCGGTGTGGACACTCGACGGCGGCGAAGCGGGCGTCCTGATCTCCAGCGACGAGTCGCTCGACCGCTCCAGCGTCAGAAACGGCGTCGCCGTCCGTGCCGTCCCCGACCCGACCCTGCCCGCGATCTACTCGCTGGTGACCGACGACGACCCCGCCAGCCCGACCCGCTGGGGCGGCCCGTTCGGGAAGGTCCCGCTGATCGTCAACTCGACGAGCATTCAGACGCAGGCGCAGGCCGACCAGACCGCCCGGTCGCTGCTCAACCTGCGGCTCGGCCTCTCCCGGACGCTTGAGCTGCGGTCGGTGCCGAACCCGGCGCTCGAGCCGGGCGACCTGCTCCAGATCGACCATCCCGACGGGCGCGCCGAGACCGCGATCATCAACGCGGTCGAGATCGGCCTCGAACCCGGCGGCGACGTCCACCTCTCGACCCGCACGAACTGGCGGCCGCAGCCGATCGGCATGCCGACCGTCGTGCGCGCGTTCACCGGCGACGCGGCGATGGTCGAGCTCGCCGAAGCCGAGGCCGGCGCGTGAGCGTTCCGTTCACCCGGACGCTCCCCTACGTGCTGCGCGAGCAGCTGCAGGGCCAGCAGGGGACCGGGATCCTGATCGGCAACGTCGTCTCCGTCCCCGACCGCGCCCATGTCCGCGTCGACATTCTCGGCACGCAGGTCACGATCCCCAAGCTCGCCTCCTACACAGACCCGAAGGTCGGCGAGGCCGCCCTGGTGCTCGCCGACCCGCTGGTGACGGCGGCGCTCGGCGCCGTCTCGCCGACCGTCCCGCCGACCGGCAACGCCGACACCCTGGACGGGATCGACTCGACCGGGTTCGTGCAGGTCGGCGCCGTCCCCGGCTACCTGCAACGCCAGCAGCCGGGCGCGACCGAGCGCGTCTGGTGGCAGAAGACCGCGGCCGCCACCTCGGACGCCGGCGGCACGACCGTCCACGCGCATCCGCTCGGCCGCGTCCCGCAGATCTGTCTCGCCGTCGCCGACAACCTCGCCTCGCCGGCCGGGGCCGCGGTCACGCGCGTCGACGCCGGCACGGCCACACAGTTTTTCCTGGTCTGGAATCAAGTCAACAAGGCGGGCCTCGTCGCCCACGTCCTACTAATCGGATAGGAGGAAACCCGATGGGCCAGACCGCGACCTACCAGCTGCCATTCCCGGAGCCGACCGACCCGGCCGACGTCCCGACCGACCTCAAAGAGCTCGCCGAACGGATCGAGGCGGTCGTCGGGCCCGGCACCGCCAGCGGCCAGGTGCCCGTCTGGGACAACACGGCGAAGAAGTGGGTCGCCGGGTCAGCCCCCGGCTCGGCGAAGATCGGCGAGGTCGTCGTCGCCGCGCCGCAGCAGCTGATCGACTTCCAGAACATCCCGCAGACCTACTCCGCGCTCGAGGTCGTGCTCTACCTGCGAGCCGACACCGCCGCGACCTCGGTCACAAGCGGCCTGCGCTTCAACGGCGACGCCGGCAACAACTACGACTGGGAGCGGCTCGCCGCAGCGGCGGCGAGCGTGACGGCGACCGAGAACCTGGGCGCGTCGGCGATCGACTGCGGCAACATGCCCGGCGCCTCCGCGCCGGCGAACGTGTTCTCGGCGCATTCGATCCGGATCCCCAACTACGCCGGCGCGCTGCAAAAAATCAGCGAGATCGAGGGTGCGCTCAAGTTCGGCACGACGACCGGCACCGTCGTCCGCTACTCGGCGACCGGGGCGTGGCGCTCGAACGCGGCGATCAACCGGATCACCTTCAACGTCGGCGGCAACGCCAACTTCGTCGCCGGAGCGAAGGCCGTCCTCTACGGGCTGGTGTGAGGGGAGCGCCGCCGGCGGCGCAGACGATCGAGCAGGCGAGACCGGCGAGCCCGCCGGCGAGCGTGGTCGAGCTGGCGTGCGGCGTCCTCGCGCGCCTGCGTCCACGGCTCCCGCGGCACCGTCACTCGTCGGCCTCCGCGCGCGCCTCGACGAGCAGATCGTGCACGCGGCTATACGAGAGCCCGGCGTAGGGGGCGATGTCGCGCAGCGACTCCCCCGACTCGTGCGCGGCCAACACCGCACGGGCGAGCTCCGCCCGCGCCTTCTCGATCCGCGCCGCAGCGCGGGCGACTCGACGGAGGTCTGCCTGTGCCAAGCCGGTCACCTTCTCACGGGCCAACACCCGAACCGTACCGCCGTTCGGGAAACCGAACAAACCTCAACAGGCCGCCAGGGACGCTCTGTGGAAGGTGTGGAAAAGCGCCGAGCGCCTTTCGAGCCGTGCTAGCGTCGCCCCTTCTGCTCGGCGGCCGAGCCCCGGAACAGGACGACAAACCGCTCTGCGGCAAGGGGGAAAGGGCTGATGCGACCGACCATCACGACGACCGGCAGCGACGGCTTCGGCGACCTCGACCCGAACGAGCTCTGCGCGATCGCGCGCCGACTCCGCAGCGCGATCGGCGCCGGCCCGCACGCGATCGACCCCGACACGCACGCGCTCGAGGTCGCGCTGCTCGTGCTCACCCTGCGCGCACCCGTCGAACCGGCGCTGCGGCGCCAGGTCGAACGCGCAGCGGCCTGCGTCGCCGTCCTCGACGGAAGCGGCGTCCTCTGCGCCGTCAGCCACGACCTCGCCGCCCGGCTCGGCTACGAGCCGGCCGAGCTGGTCGGCCGCGTCGGCTGGAGCCTGAGCGTCGACCCCGACCGATCCCGAGGCCGGATGGACGAGCTCGTCACAGACGGCCAGCGCGCCGGCGTCTCCCAGCTGCGCCACCGTGACGGGCGCACGCTCGCCGTCCGCTTCGACGCGCGCGCCGTCCAGGTCGACGGGCGCACCCTGTACCTGGCGATCGGCCACGAGATCGACGCCGACCCCGGGCGCGCGCGCCTCCTCGACGTCGACCGGCTCGACGTCGCCGCCGCCGTCGCCCCCGCGTGCGCCTGCGGCTGCGAGCTCGCGCACGCCGCCGGGATCCTGCTCGAGCCGGAGGCCGCATGAGCGGCTGGCTGCTCGTCGCCGCGGTCGCCGTCGCCGCCGTCGCCCTGTTCGCGGCGATCGCCGCCGAGGCCGCCGACCACCTGGCCGCCGGCCGCCGACGACGGAGGCAGCCGTGAGCGGCGACTGGCTCGACGAGCTGACCCCCGACGAGCGCGCCGAGTGGGAGCGCTTCGTCGACCACGTCCGCCGCAGCACGTTGCAGGGAATCGACAAATCGGCGTTCGTGATCAGCCTCGTCCCGCGCGGCGAGACCGACATCAAGTTCGCGGTCGAGCTCGGCCTGTCGATCATGCTCGACAAGCCGATCCTCGCCGTCGTCATGCCCGGCGCCGAGGTGCCCGACAAGCTGCGCCTGGTCGCCGACCGGATCATCCGTGCCGACGTCGACCTCGAGGCCGGCCGGCAGCAGGTCGCAGCCGCGATGCGCGACCTGCTCGACGACGACGACCCGGGCCCGAAGCCCGGCGACAGCACAGCGCTCGGAGGCGCATCGTGAGGATCGTGCTCGGCTCGGCGACCGCGACCGGCTTCCTCACCTGGCCCGGCCGCGGCCCCTGGCCGGCGCCGGCGCCGAAGCCGAAGCCGAAGCCGAAGGCCGCCAGGAAGGCCGCGTGACCCGCGCGCAGCTGGAGGCGATCGTCGCCTGGTGGCGGCCACGGCTCGGCCTCGAGCGCTGGGCGCTGGAGGTGCGCTGGGACCGCGACCCCGACGAGCCCAGCTTCACCGACACCCAGAACGCGTTCATCTGGCGCGCCCGCGACTACGAGGAGGCACGCCTCTACTTCAACCCTGCCAAGCACGGCGACTGGGACCGCGAGCGCGCGAACCAGATCGCCGTCCACGAGTTGCTCCACCTCGTCTGCCGCGAGGCCGAATGGATCCTCGACCTGCTCGACGAGCAGCTGCACCGCGACGTCGACACGATGATCTCCCGCTCGCACCATCACGCGCTCGAGGGCGCGATCGACCGGGTCGCCTGCCGCCTAGTCGAGCTCGTCGCCGAGCTGGGCGAGCTGCCACCGCAGGCGAAGGCGAAGGCCGCGTGAGCGACGAGCTGCCGGAGCTCTTGACCGTCGACGAGCTCGCCGCCCGCTCACGCGAAAGCCGACGCACGATCCAGCGCCGGATCGCCGCCGGCGACATCGACGTCGTCCGCCTCTCCCCGCGCACGATCAGGATCCCGCGCGCCGCCGCCGCCCGCTACCTCCACGGCGATTCGGGCATGATGGGTGACGAAACAACACTTCATCCGCTACCGAGGAGGACCGCGTGACCGACAACACGCACCTGCTTCCCGGCGTCGACCAGCACGGCTCCGGCTACCGCGTCCGGCTCAGCTTCAACGGCCGCCCCTACATCCAGACCGGCCTCACCAGCCCCGACCAGGCAAACGAGCTCCGCATCCAATGGGGGCGCCTCCGCGACGCCGGCCTGACACCGGCGCACGCGCCGCGCGAAGAAACCCTCGCCGAGGCGTGCGAGGCGCTGCTCGCCCGGAAACGCACGACCGTCAGCCGCAAAACGAAACGCAGGCTGCGCCGCCGCGGCATCGAGTGGTGGGAACGCGCCACCAGACCGTGGCGCGAAGGCGACTTCGCCTCCACGCCGCTGTCGCTACTCGACCGCAACCGGCTCGAGGACCGCATCCTCGCGCGCGCCCTCGAAACGCCGAAGACCGCCCGTGACGAGCTCGACGGGCTGAAGGCGGCGCTCCGCTTGGCCGGCAGCCGCAACGTCCGCTTCGACCCGGCGATCCTGACGATCGAACGGCCGGTCGTCACCCCGCGCCAGCGGCGCGCCGCCGACGCCCACCAGCTCGAACTGCTCGCCGACCTGGCACCGCCCTACGCTCAACGGATGCTCCGAATCAAGGGCACGGTCGGCAACCGCTTCGAAGAGCTCGCCACCCTGACCGACGACCGCGTCGACCTCGAGCAGGCGACGATCTTCATCCCCGCCCACCTCTGCAAGGAGGGCGAGGACAAGACGATCGACCTCACGCGCGAGGAGGTGCACGAGCTCCGCCACCAGCTGCTCGAACGCGCCCCCGGCACGCCGCTCGTGTTCCCGACCAAGACCGGCCGGCCGTGGCGGCACTACCAATTCCTGCGGCTCGTCTGGTACAAGGCGCGCGCCCGCGCCGACCACGCCTGGCGCGAGACGCACGGCCTCGACGAGCAGGCCGACACGCCGTTCCTCTGGCGGCTGCTCGACCCGGACGGCCGACCCGTCGTCGACGAGGACGGCGACCCGGTCTGGGACGGACTCAAGCCGCACGACCTGCGCGCGACCGCGGCCACGCTAATGCGCGACGCCGGCTTCCCGAAAGAGGAGGCCGCCGCCAGGCTCGGCCACGCCGACTCCGGGGCGCTGACCGACCGCCTCTACGACCAGGGCGACCGGCGCGCCCGCGTGCGCCGCGCGATCGACGAGCACGCCCCGCACGGCCTCCGCGCCGCAACGAAAAGCGGGGCGCCGCGACCGTCCGCTAAGCCGGCCGCGACGCCCCTGACGCAGCCGTCCGACAAGCCGGCTGCGACTCGGAAGGCAGGGTAGCCAAGTGCCGTTTGTCCAGAACCTGTCCATTCCCGCCTCCCACACGACCCTCAGCCGCCGCGAAAGACCTGCTCTCGCGAGGGTTTTGGGTCGAAGGCGCATACGGGATTCGAACCCTGATGCGCCGGTAACGACAGGAGGCGCCGACAGGCGCCAGGAGGCGCCAGAAACGGCGTAGTTGACCGGGATCCCGGCACCCCGGCACACGCCACGACGCGACACGTCGCGCCACGAGATGACGCCGGATCCGGCACGGTTTTGTCCAAAACCTGTCCAGGCCGGGGCCGACGACGGCCGCCCCGGGGTGATTCCGGTGGCGCGCGCGGCAGGCCGCAGCGCCGCGCGACGGGCACCCCGGGCGGCCGACCTCGAGCTCGGAGGCGCCGCGTGACCCGGGCTCGCACCCCGTACGAGGACACCTCGGTCCCGGCTGAGCGCCGCGCTTCAACGGAGGCCAGCATGAGCGAGCATGAGCGAGCATGAGCGAGCATGGCACCGAGAGCAGGTACTCGCGCGGATGCCGCTGCGGCGGCTGCCGTGACGCCGCGACGATCGCACGCCGGAAACGCCGGCAGGGTGAAGGGCCGGGCATCCTGGTGGGGCAACACACGCATGGCAAGTGGGCGTATCAGCGGTGGGGGTGCCGGTGTGCCGTGTGTCGAGCCGACCACGCCAGGCATCAGCGCCTGTTCCTGGCCCGCCGCCGAGAACGAGCGCTTCAGCGGAGGGAACAATGACCCGGCGTCTGCGAAAGCCAGGTGAGTGCGTTCCGCTCTGCGGTGCCAGCCAGCGCTACGGGCGGTTTGTCAAGCCCTGGTATCACGACCGGCGCTGCCCTGCCCATCCCGACAATCACACAGAGCAGCTCTACGGCACCGCCGACCACTGGCCTCCAGCCGCCCAGCTCGCCGTCGGCGAGATCGCCGTCTACTCCGGCCGCGGCTTCGGGCCGTGGCCGCAGACACGGAAGGCGTGCGGGCTGTGAACGCGAGCGACCGGGCGCAGGAACGCGTCGCAGCCTGCCGCAGCTGGCTCACACACGAAAGCCCACGCTGGTGGGAGAACTGGACGGGCCTGCTCGACGACGTCGACAAGCTCTCCCAGGCGCTCGAGGAGGCGACCTACGAGCGCGACCAGTGGGAGGAGCGCTACCACGAGCTGCTCCAGTCGCCCCCTCATGAGCCCGACACTCGAAGACGGTGCGCGCCGCGCCTGGCTCGAATGGGGTCACGCCTACGCGCTATCCACGGTCTGCTCCTGCTGCGGCCGAATCCAATACTGCCGCGGCCGCCACCGCCGGCCGTGACCGCCCCGTTTTTTTGGGCGGCGCGCGCGCGGATGCCCGCCGGCGCGCGCGGCGTCCAGTTCGACGAGGAATGGGGCGAGCAGGGATCGACCTGCCGCGTCCGCTTCGCCTGGCCGCACGCCGGCGCGCACGTCTCGATCGTGCGCCTGCAGGCGACAACCCTGCCCGCCAACGGCCGGGTCGGGCTCGAGCAGCGCGAACGGCAGGCCTGGCGCGGCCTCGCCTGGTATCTCGACTCGAACCTGAAGGCGGCCACGTTCGGCCTGATCCCGTTCGAGGCGATCTTCCTCGCCCACTTCGAGGTCGCAGGCGGTGCCACCGTCGGCGAGAACCTGATCCCCCAGCTCGAACAGGGCCGGCTCGCGCTTCCGGCCGGGAGCGAGACATGAGGGCGCGCCGGCGCCGGCTGCGCCGAAACCCGCCCGTCCGCGTCGACGGCCGCTGCGTCGTCTGCGGCCGCCCCCGGCCGGCGCTCGCCGCCCGCCACGGCGACCCGTTCTGCAAGACCGACTGCGCACGCGGCTGGCACGAAGCGCTGCGAGGACCGGCATGAGGACCGCGACCTGCCGCAGCTGCGGCGCGCAGATCGTGTGGGCCGAAACCGAGAAGGGCCGCCGCATGCCCGTCGACGCCGACCCGAACCCGCTCGGCCAGATCGTGCTCCGCGGCCACGGCACGACACCGCTCGCGATCTGCGGCGTCCCCGACGACGCCTACCCCGGCGAGCCCCGGTACGCCTCCCACTTCCAGACCTGCCCCCAGGCCGGCGACTGGCGCCGCCGGCGACCCCCGGAGCGGGCCTCGACGCGGTGGCGGATCGTGAGCGCACCCGACCCCGACATCGACCGCACGAAGCTGGCGGTCGAGCTCGAGGTGACGACCGCCTCCCCCGAGGTCGTCGCCGCGATCGAGGACGCCGCCAGCCGCGCCGGGATCGAGCTCGAACGGATCGAGGAGCAGGCGTGAGCTGGCTCGTCCCGGTCGCCGCCGCCGTGCTGCTGGTCGCAGCGCTCGTCTACGCGTTCACGAGGGGCGAATGACGACCAAGCGACGTCGGCGGCGGGTGCGCGTCCTCTGGGCGAGGGTCGCCGGGCTCGCCGCCCTGCTCGTCGCCGGGATCGCGGTCGGCGGGCCGCTGCTCGCCGCCGCCGGCGCCGACGTCGACGGCGACCCGCCACCCCGGCCCCTGGACCCGACCGACTGGCGCGCCGTCGCGCTCGACGCCCAGACACAACTCGAGCGCACGCGGCGGCGGTCGCGCCGTGCGCATCGCCTCGCGGCCCGCCGCGGCCGGATCATCGGCCGGCTGCGGCAGGCGATGCGCGCACACGACGAAGGCTGGGCGCGCACCGGGCTGCGCTGCATCCAGCCGCACGAAGCCGGCTGGCAGGCCTCGACGGGCAACGGCTACTTCGGCGGCCTGCAGATGGACCTCGACTTCCAGCGCACCTACGGGCTGCCGCTGCTCGAGGCGCTCGGCACCGCCGACCACTGGCCGCCGGCGGCGCAGCTCGCGGTCGGCGAGATCGCCGTCTACTCCGGCCGCGGCTACGGGCCGTGGCCGCAGACACGGAAGGCCTGCGGCCTGTGAGCGTCGTCCTCGCCGACCCGGACGTCGCGCTCTACCACGGCGACGCGCTCGAGGTGCTCCGCACGCTCCCTGACGCGTCGGTTCATTGCTGCGTCACCTCGCCGCCGTTCTACGGGCTCCGCGACTACGGCACCGGCAGCTGGGAAGGCGGCGACCCCGACTGCGACCACCGCCGGCCCGTCTCGCAGCGCTCGCGCGCCTCCTCCAGACTCGAGGGCGGCAAGGCGACCGTCGCCGAGGCGCAGACCGGCTACCGCGACCGCTGCCGCTGCGGCGCCGAGCGCGTCGACGACCAGGTCGGCCTCGAACCGACCCCCGACGCCTACATCACCCGGCTCGTCGAGATCTTCCGTGAGTTGCGGCGCGTGCTGCGCGACGACGGCACGCTCTGGCTCGAGCTCGGCGACAGCTACGCAAGCCAGCCGGGCGGCGACCCGCGCACCGGCTTCAACTCGCGCTACTTCGGCAAGGATTACCGGCCCGGGAAGCAGGCCGCCGCGGCCGACCATTTCCCCGCCACGCTCGACCGGCGAGCGGCGGGCACGAAACGCAAAGACCTGCTCGGCATCCCCTGGCGGGTCGCGTTCGCGCTCCAGCAGGATGGCTGGTGGCTGCGCGCCGAGATCATCTGGGCGAAACCGAACGCGATGCCCGAATCCGTGCGCGACCGGCCAACACGCGCACACTCGACCCTGTTCCTGCTCGCCAAGAGCGGCCGCTACTTCTACGACCAGGACGCCGTCCGTGAGCCGTGGGCCGACAACCGAAACGGCGCCAGCGGCGCCCGGCCCGGAACGCCGGAGGCCTACGCCGACGCCGCCGGCCGCGCAGGCGACACAGGACTCGCCCGCTTCAACACCGGCGCGCGGCACGGCCGCGGCGGCCTCGAAGGCGGCGCCTACGCCCCGCCCGGGCAGACCCCACACGGAAACGCGCGCGGCCCCGACGGCCGCCACAAGACCACCGTCACCGCCGGCGACGGCTCCGTGCAGCACCGCGACGGCGAGCGGTGGCCGAACCCGAACGGCCGCAACATGCGGTCGGTCTGGACGATCCCGACCTCGGGCTACGACGGCGCCCACTACGCCGTGTTCCCGGCCGAGCTCGCCCGCCGCTGCATCGCCGCCGGCTGCCCCGAAGGCGGCACCGTGCTCGACCCGTTCGTCGGCTCCGGCACCGTCCCCGACGTCGCCCGCCGCATGGGCCGCCACGCGATCGGGATCGACCTCAACCCCGCCTACCTGCGCGAGCACGCCGCCGCCCGGCTCGCGCAGCTGTCCCTGTTCGCACAACCGACCGAGGAGGTGCCCGCATGACCACAACCGAACCCGATGTCCGGCTGCTCGCCGCCGCCGACCGCGGCGAAGGCCTCCACCGCCGCGCCGCCGAGATCATCGACGACCTCGACCGGCTCGACGACGAAGAAACCCGGCTCTTCCGGCGCATGGAAGACGCACGCGCCCAGCTCTTAGAGATCGGGTCGCGGTGGGAGCCCGTCCTCAGCCCCGCCCGGCAGGCCGCCTACGGCGCCTGGCGGCAACACGGCAACCGCGAGCACCGGCTCGAACTCGCCAGCCTGGCCGAAGCGCCCGTCCCGCCCGAGGCGCCGTCCGAGGCGCCGTGAGCGTCCGCACCGCCGTCCGGGTCGCCGTCCACGACCGCAAACCCGAACCCGCCAGCTACCGGCTCGCACGCGGCCGCATGTTCGAAGCCGACACCACACGCGAGTGGAAACAGATCGTCCGCGACCGCGCGATCCTCGCCATGGGCGGCGAACCACCCTTCGAAGGGCCGCTCCGGCTCAACCTCAAGGTCACCCTGCGCCGGCCGAAAGGCCACTACCTCGGCGGCGACCCCAAACGCGAGCTCTCCGCCGAAGGCCGCCGGCACGCCCGGCCAACAACGAAACCCGACCTGACCGCCCTCCTGCGCGCGGTCGAAGACGCGCTCACAGACGTCTGCTACCGCGACGACTCCCAGGTCGCCGAACAGCGCACCGCGAAGGCCTACGGGAACAGGCCCGGCGTCGAGGTCGAGCTGGTGATGCTCTCCCCTTTAGGCGACGCATGAGACGGCTCAGGGCGGCGATCGGCGACGCCGTCTTCGCCTGCGGCTGGACCGCCGAGCAGCAGGTCGAAGCCGTGATCGGAATGCTCGAACAGGCCGGCGCCGGAGTCGAACCGTGACCCGGCCACTGACGTCAGCGGCGAAACGGGCTGCACGCGTGCCCCCGGAGCCGAAAAACCCGCAAACAGCGGCATGAGCGTGGCCGCCGACAGCGTCCTGCTCACGCTCCTGCTCCGCGAGCAGAACACGGTCTGGATCCCGATCGGCGAGCTCGCCGACGAATGCGACCTGACCGACTCGCAGGTCCGGCGGGCGCTCCGCGAGCTCCGGCAGGACGGCCGCATCCTGCCGGCCGGAAAACGCGGAAACACGACCGGCTGGAGCTTCCCCGACGACGACTCGGAGGCTCGCAGCGCGGCGACGTCACCGGAAACGACGTCCCCCGAAGGGGGGCCGTCGGTTCCCGGTGGCCGGTCGGCCGAGCGGCTGACCGAGCCTGCGACCCCCACCGCACCCGTTGCCAGACCCGACGACGGCGAGCCGACCGGCGAGGAGGCGGCTGAGCTGCGGCGGCTCGGCCTCGCGCACTGCTACTCGATCCTCGACCACGTCTACGACGACCTGCTCGGCCAGCCCGACCTGCCCGCCGGCGAGTGCGGCGAATGCGACCAGGAGGCACGCCGCCGGTACCGGCTCGGCCGGTTCGCGCTCTGCCGCGACTGCCGCCTGCGCCGGCTGAGGGCGAAGCAGCAGCTCGAGGCGGCCGCGGCGGTGCTCGAGATCGACCTGCCCACGATCGAACCGGCACCGGAGCCGGTCGAGATCGCGGCTCTGCCCGACGCCGAGGTGGTGCTGCTCGAACGGGCCCGCGACCGGCGCAACGGCAACACGCCGAACCCGCTCTGGGACGACCCCGACTTCTGATGATGAAGCCCGAGCAGGCGAATGAATTCACGGACGGACTCGGCCAGGTCTTCGCTGGAGCGGTCCGCCTCGCCGGGCTCGCCGTCGAGCTCGACGTCCCGCAGGCGCTCGGGCTGACCCCGGAGGAGTGGGCGCAGCGGCGCCTCGCCGGGCATGTTCGTCTCAGCATCGCGGAGCGGCGCGCGGTCGTCGACGCGAACCCGGAGCGGTCGAGCCGCGAGCTCGGCGAGGCGCTCGGCGTCGACCACGCGACCATCGCCCGCGACCGGCAAGCCGTCGCAGATGCGACAGCGCCGACCCGCGACGAGCCGAGCGAGCAGGCCGCGCCCGTCGCAAATGCGACAGCGAATGGCCGTGACCGCTCGGCCCTGTTCACGTCCGAGACCGCCGAATGGTCGACGCCGCAGGATCTGTTCGACGAGCTCGACGCCGAACTCGGCTTCGACCTTGACGTCTGCGCGACCGCCGCCAACGCGAAGTGCGAGCGCTACTTCACAGAGGCCGACGACGGACTCACGCAGCGCTGGGTGGGCGCCTGCTGGATGAACCCGCCCTATGGCGACGCGATCGGCCGCTGGATCGCTAAGGCGTGGAGCTCGGCCGAGGAGGGCGCAACCGTCGCCTGTCTCGTCCCAGCGCGCGTCGACACCGGCTGGTGGTGGGACTACTGCCGACGCGGTGAGATCCGCTTCCTGCGCGGTCGCCTCAAGTTCGGCGGTGCCGAGGCCTCGGCGCCGTTCCCTTCGGCGCTCGTCGTCTTCCCGCGCGAGCCGTGCGTCCTCTGGTGGGAGCGATGAAGCCCGCGTTCCAAGTGGGCGACTGCTTCAAGCTCGCCGCGATCAAATTGCGCGTCGAGGCCGGCCGCCACGGGAACGGCGACCAAGTGCTCAGCCTACGGTCGCCCGGCGGTACCTGGGCGAAGCTGCCGATGGACCTCGGCGCGCTACAGGCCGACTTCTACGACCAGAACGAGCCGCGCCGCTATCGCTGGACGGGCGAGCACGAAGGCCGCTCGATGTATCCAAGCCTGCTCAACTGCGCCGTCGTCGAGGGCTGGCGCGAGGCGGTGCGGCGCAAGCTCGAGCCGTACCGCAAGCGGCCGCCGCCCGAGCGCGCCGTCGATCCGTGGAGCGACCCCGACTTTCTAAGCGAGGGAGGTACCAGCATGAGCACGACCGAACAGCAGCAGAAGTCGCAGGCGCTGATCCCGGCCCGCGACGACGCCGACATCCAACGCATCGCCCGGCTCGGCCAATGGCTCGCCGCCAGCGAGCAGCGCGACCCGACCCCCGCCGAACAGGGCGCCGCGGCCGCGCTCCGGCTCTGGCTCGCGCAGGAGCTCGGCCTCCCCCTGCGCGCCGCCTCCGAGCTGTCGATGGTGAAGGGCCGCCTCGTCGTCAGCGTGCAGCTACTGCGCGCGCTGGCGCGGCAGGCCGGCTACCGCGTCGAGCGGGTCGAGCTCGACGACGAGCACTGCACGGCGGCCGTGATCCGCGCCGACAACGGGGCCGAGCTCGGCCGCGCCACGTTCACGATCGACGACGCCCGCCGGGCGAACCTGATCAAAGACCGCGGTGCCTGGGAGACCTACCCACAACGGATGCTCTGGGCCCGGGCCGCAGGCTGGGCGATCAAAGACACGATCCCTGAGGTCGCGCTCGGCCTGGTGCTGCACGAGGAGGCCGACGAGATCCGGGGCGGCTACGGCGTGATCGACGCCGAGGCGATCCCCGTCGACGAGCTCCAAGCCGACGAGCTACCCGACGACGACGAGCCGCAGCCGGCACCGGAGGCGCAGCCGTGAGCGGCGGCCAGATCTTCGCGCTCGCCTGGCTGATCCTTGCCGCCCTGGTCGCGGTCGGCCTGCTCGCCTACCTCTACCTCGGACCGGGGTCGAGCCGGTGGTACCGGTGACCGGCTCCGACCTGGTCGTCCCGGTCACCGGCGAGCTCGTCCCCGCCGACGACCCGGCCGCGATCGCACGCGCGCTCGACCAGCTCGCCAGCTGGCAGCGCGCCCTCGCCGACTTCCGGCGCGCCCTCACCGGGCTGCTCGTCGAAGAGGCACAACGCCAGGGCACAAAAACGCTTCACCTGCAGGGGGCCGAGGTCACGCTCACGGGCGGGTCGAAACGCACCTGGGACGTCGACCGGCTGCTCGAGGAGCTCGCCGCCGCCGGGCTGCCACACGACCGGCTCGTCGACCTCGTCAAATGGACACCCAGAGTCAACGCGTCCGTGGCGCGGCAGCTGCGGGCCGCCAACCCGGAATACGCGCGCATCCTCGACGACGCGCAGAGCGAGGAGCCGGCGCCGTGGCGGGCGACCGTCGAGCTCGCCCCCGACCCGGCGCTGCCCGCCGGCCACGACGACGACGTCGTCGACGAATGAAGGGTCGCCTGCTCACCTGCACCTGCTGCCGCGGCCGGATCCTCGTCCACGAGCTGCCGGGCCCGTTCATCGACCCGAACCTGTACGTGTGCACGGACTGCCTGCGCCCCGTCGACGACCCGCAGGGCCGGCAGCTGGCGTTGGCCGAGGGGCGCGAGGAGACACGCGACTACGACCCGTCGATGGCCGAGATCCCGTACTGACCGTGGGCGCACCCGTCGACCTCGAGCTCGACCGGCGGCGCCGCCACCGCAGCGCCGCCGCCGACGGCTGGCGGCCACGCGAAACCTGCGGCTGCCAGCGGCCGGACCGGGTCGCGCTCGCCGGCGGCAACGGCTACCACCTCGCCAACATGTGCGGCCGTTGCCGACGCCGCCTCGGCCGACCGGGCATAGTCCGGCCGTGACCGGAATCCCGAACAGCGGCCGGCTCGAGGTGCAAGGGATCGTCTCCGCGCAGAGCGGCGAGCCCTTGGTGCAGTTCCGCCAGCTCGACGGCGACGGGAAGGTCGAGGCCGAATGGCAGGCCGGCGTCGCCGACGCGCGCGAATGCGCACAGCAGATCGTCGAGGCGGCGATGAACGCGACCTACGACGCCGCCCTGATCGCCTGGGCGAAAGAGACCTGGCCCGACGACGAGCTGATGGGCGCACGGATGCTGCAGCTGATCCGCGACTACCGCGCCGACTCCTGGGGCCTTCCCGACCAGCCCGAGGACTGGCGCACGTGAGCGACGCGCCGTCCTGCCCGGCCGGGCATCCGATGGTCGTCCGCGACCGCTTCCGCTTCGACCACGAACCCGGCGACACGCCCCGCGACAGCTTCCTGCTCGCCCGCTTCGCCGAGGCCGGCGTCGAGCTCGGCGCCGAGGTCACGCTCTACTACTGCGCCGCCTGCGACTACGCGCAGGCCGCGTTCGCCTACCCCGACCCCGGCGACGAAGCCGGCACGGCGACGCCCTAAGCTTCCCTGACATGAGCGGTGCCGCCACGGTCTGCGCCAGCGCCGGCTGCCCGAGACCAGCCGTGCGCCGAGGCCGCTGTGACCAGCACGCCCCGCCTGCCTGGCACGGCAACCGCGCACGACGGGAACGGCTCGGGCTCGCGTTGCCGATCCGTGTCCGCCGAGCGGTCCGCGCCGCCGCCGGCGACCGCTGCGCCCACTGCCGCCTCGACGTTCCCGCCGGCACCGGCGGCGTCGACCACGTCCATGCCGGCGACCCCGCCTCGCCGCTGCAACTCCTCTGCGACCGCTGCCACCAGGCGAAGACCCGCCTCGAGCAGGCGCGGCGGCGGAGGGGGCCCCTCCCCCCGGCGGCGGCGGCGAACCCCGACGGGGACACTCCCGGCGAGAAAGACCGCGCCCGCGCGCGCGAGGGGGGTGCCGAAATAGGCGCCCGGGCGCGCCCAGGGCGCCCAGGGCGGCCTGCGACCCTCGACCCCGGCCGGGACGTCGCCGGATCCGGCAGATGACCGCCCAGAGGCCCGGAGGCGACCGGATCCCGGCGACCCTGCGCGAGCTCGAGGTGCCGATCGGCGCGCTGAAGCCGTACCGGGCGAATCCGCGCCGCGGCGACCTGGAGGCGATCAAGGCGTCGCTGGAGGCGCACGGCCAGTACCGGCCGGTCGTCGCGCGCAAGGGCAGCGGCGAGGTGCTGGCCGGCAATCACACGCTCGCCGCGGCGCGCGAGCTGGGATGGGAGTCGCTGGCGGCGACGTTCGTGGAGGTCGACGACGACCAGGCGGCCCGGATTGTGCTGGTCGACAACCGGACGGCCGACCTCGCCGGCTACGACGACCAGGCGCTCGCCGACCTGCTCGCGGCGATCCCGGATCTCGAAGGGACGGCGTGGCGGCAGGCGGAGCTCGACCAGCTGCTCGACCGGCTCGCCGACCAGGGTGACGCCGGCCGGGACACGGAGCCTGGTGAGCGGCCGGCGAAACCGGCCGCCAGGCCGGGCGATCTGTGGCGGCTCGGCGAGCACCGGCTGGTCTGCGGCGACTCGACCGACGCGGCGACGGTCGCCCGGCTGTTCGCCGGCGGCGAGCAGGCGGAGATGGTGTGGACCGATCCGCCCTACGGCGTCGACTACCACGCGCCGACGGCGCGCCGGCCACCCGGCCAGTACGGGCTCAACCGGGCAGGGGGCGCCAGCTTCCTGAACGACCACCGTGACCACGAGCGGCTGCACGCGCTGCTGCTCGGGGCGCTGCGGCTGGCGCACGAGCACACGAAGGCGGGCGGCGCGATCTACGTCGCCCATTCCGACGTCGCCTACACGCACGGCGGCTCCGTGTTCCGGTCGGCGCTGCTCGACGCCGGCTGGGACCTGCGGCAGGTCGTCGTCTGGGTCAAGAACTCGTTCGTGCTCTCCAGGCAGGACTACCACTGGCAGCACGAGCCGATCCTGTACGGCTGGAAGCCGGGTGCCGGTCACCGCTGGCGCGGAGGCCTCGACCGGGCGACGGTGGTCGACGACGACGTCGACCCGACGAAGCTGGACAAGCGGCAGTTGGTCGCGCTGGTGCGGCAGTTGCAGAACGAGCGCGGCACGACCGTTGTCCGGGAGGACAAGCCGCACCGCAACGACCTGCACCCGACGATGAAGCCGGTCGCGCTGGTCGCCCGGCAGGTCGCCAACTCGAGCCTGCGCGGCGAGATCGTCTACGAGCCGTTCGGCGGGTCCGGGACGACCCTGATCGCGGCCGAGAACCTCGGCCGCCGCTGCCGGCTGGTCGAGCTCGACCCTGGCTACTGCGAGGTGATCGTCGACCGCTGGCAGCGACACACAGGCCAGACGGCGAAACGGGAGCCGAGGCGCAAGCGTGCCGCCTAGGAAACGCGTCGGCAGGCCGACCGCGCTCACTCCGGAGCTCGCCGAGCGGCTGGTCGAGCTGCTGCGCGCCGGGTCGCATCCCGACGTCGCCTGCAAGGTCGTCGGGATCGGGCGGCGCACCTACTACCGCTGGCTCGCCCGCGGCCAATCGAACCGGGCCCGCGACCGCCCCTACGCCGACCTGCGCGACCGGATCGGGCAGGCGCGCGCCGAGGCCGAAGCCCGGGCGGTCGCGCAGATCGCCAGGGCGGGCGCCGACGACTGGCGCGCCGCCGCCTGGTTCCTCGAGCGTGGCTTCCCCGACCGCTGGGGCCGGCCGGCCGAACGGGAGCGGCTGATCGAGATCCCGGCGCCGGCCGAGCCGGCGCCCGCCGAGGACCCGTTCGCCGAGGTCGACGAGCTCGCAGCGCGCCGCCGCACGAGCGGTGGCCCGTAGCGACCTGCCGGCGTTCCGGCGCTTCTGCGCCGCGCTGCGGATCGAGCAGGGCGGCCCGATGCTGCTCGAACCGTTCCAGCTCGCCATGCTCCGCGACTACTTCGCCGGCGCCCGCGAGACGCTGATCCTGCTCGCCAAGAAGAACTACAAGACGACGACCCTGGCCGCGCTCGCGCTCTTCCACCTGCTGGTGACCGAGGACGCCGAGTGCGTGGTCGGCGCCACCTCGCGCGAGCAGGCCGGGATCATGTACGACCAGGCGCACGGCTTCGTGCGCCGCTCCCCCGGCCTCGAGGAGCGCGTCTCGGTCAAGCGCGGCTACCGGGAGATCCGCTCGCGCCGTGACGCGGGCCGGATCCGTGTGCTGGCCGCCGACGCCGACACCGCCGACGGCGTGATCCCGACCCTCGCCCTCGTCGACGAGCTGCACCGCGCACGGTCGGCCGGCCTCTACGCCGTGTTCCGTGACGGGCTCGGCCCCCGCGACGGGCAGATGCTGACGATCTCGACCGCCGGCGACCACGAGCTCTCCCCGCTCGGCCAGATGCGCACCGCCGCGCGCAACCTGCCCGACCGCCGCCGCCGCGGCCGCCACCTGCACGCCCGCTCGAGCGACGGCAGCTACGCCTACCACGAGTGGGCGCTCGACGACGACGACGACGAGCACGACATGCGCACGGTCAAGCTGGCGAACCCGGCCGCGATGCAGACGCTGGAGCTGCTGGCCGAGCGGCACGCGTCCCCGTCGACGCAGCCGTGGCAGTGGGCCCGGTTCGCGTGCAACAAGTGGGTGTCGGCGGAGGCGTGGTGGCTCGACCCGGACCGCTGGCGCGCCGCTGCCACCAGCGCACGCCTCGAGGATCATGATCGGATCACAATCGGCTTCGACGGCGCCCGCCGCGGCGACGCGACCGCCCTGATCGGCTGCCGGGTCGACGACGGGCTGATCCAGCCGCTCGCCGTGTGGGAGCCGCCCGTCGACGACCAGGGCCGGCCGCTGCCCGAATGGGAGACGCCCGCCGGCGAGGTCGACGCCGCGATCGCCGACGCGTTCGACCGCTACACCGTGGTGCGCGGCTACTTCGATCCGCCGCTGTGGCAGTCCGAGGTTGACGAGTGGGCGCGCACCTACGGCGACGAGGTCGTGTTCCGGTTCTCGACCGCGCGCACGAGGATGATGGCGGCGACCGAGCGGTTCCGGACCGACATGCCGGCGCACACAGGCGACGAGCTGCTGACCCGGCACGCGCTGAACGCGCAGGTCCGGGAGGTCAGGGGCGGCTACTGGCTGGCGAAGGGTGGCGCCGACTCGCCGAACAAGATCGACGCCGCGGTCGCCGCCGTGCTCGCCTACGAGGCGCGCTGCGACGCGCTGGCCGAGGCCGAGCAGGAGCGGCCACGGCAGCTGCTCACGTTCTGACACAGGCGCCGACCGGGAATCTACGATCCAGCACGACCACCCCGACCCCGCGACCAGGGAGGACCCGTGAGCGACCAGGAGACGACCGAGCCGGCCGAGCAGCCGGAGGCGGAGAACGAGCAGGCCGACCCGGCCGAGGCCGGCCTCTCAGACGACGAGCTCGCCGCCGAGCGCCGCGGCGAGGGCGAGGAGGAGGCGTGACCTACAGCATCTCGATCAACGGGCACAAGCAGACCTCGGGCGAGGAGGAGTCGCGCGCGTTCGAGCACGAGATCGCCGAGGCGGCGGCGGAGTTCGTCTCCGCGCTCGAGGGCGTCACCGCCGCCTCGTTCAGCGGCGGCACGGTGGGTACGCGCGACCTGCTCGCGCCGGCGGCGGCCGAGGAGGCCTAAGCGGCGATGGCGCCGCTGAGGGCACGGCGGCGCAAGCGGCTGCCACGGTCGGCGTTCGCCTACCCGGCGACCCGCCGCTACCCGATCGACACGCTCGCGCGGGCCCGGAACGCGCTCGCGCGGGCGGCGCAGCCGCAGACCAGGGGCAGCTACCAGCACGTCGCCCGTGCCGTCCGCAAGCGCTACGGCGACCGGGTCGCCTCGGTCGGGCCGCGCAAGGGCGTCCTCTCCCGGCCGGGCACGAGAAAGAGGCGCTCGAGCGGCCGCCGGCGTGCCGGCGGCCGCAAGCGCACGCGCAGGCGTTAGCCGCGACGGACGAGCTTCAAGGCCGTCGCCTTCGAGACGCCGGCCGCCTCGCCGATCGCGCGCAGCGACGCACCCTCGGCGGCGGCGGCGGCCGCGCCGGCGGCGAGCTGCGCCTCCGCCGCCTCGAGCGCGGCACGCCGCCACGCGACCGCGGCCGCGAGCCGGACGAGCCGGCGGCGCTGGTCGCGCGTCAGCTCGGCAGGAGGCCGACCGCCGACGCTCACAGCTGCTCGCCCCCGTGAAACCAGCAGGCCGGATCGCGCTCGACGAGGCCGCCGCCGCCGATGCCCCAGACGCATGAGCACTTCGGCCGCCAGCCGCAGAAGCGGCAGCGCGGGCCCGGGTTGTCGTCGGCGTAGTCCATGACCGCGAGTCGCCGGTCGCAGGACCGGCAGGCGAGGCGCGTGGCCCGTGCGCGCATGGTCGCTCGGGCCTTCGCGGTCGCCGCCTGGCCGCCCGGACGTTCGCGCGCCATCAGGCCTCCCCCCACGACCCGGCCGTGCCGGGCGGACGGCCGGCCTCGGCAGGCGCGTCGTCGAACGAATAGGCGTGCTCGCAGTCGGGCGGGCACGCGCCCGCCTCGTGCACCTCGCACAGGGTCGCCATCACGCCGGCGCCGGCGACCTCGCCGGCCGCCGCGCGCAGAACGCCGGCGACCTCGCGCAGGCGGTCGACGTCAACGTGCTCGCCCTCGTCGATACCGGCGAGCAACTCGCAGGCGTCGGCGGCGTCGGCGGTCGCGCGCGCGTCGGGCCGCGGCCGCTTGTCCTCGCCGAAGTACAGGGTCGAGACGGCGTCGACGACACGCTGGCGCGCGTCGAGGCGAGCCTCGACCGGGCGGTCCTCGCCGGCGACCTGCGCCGCCAACAGCGCGTGCCGCCAGAGCGCCTCGGCGAGGTCACGGTCCTCGCCGAACCCGGGCAAGTGGAGACGGTCGAGATCGGCCTCGATCGCGTCGACGTCGGCCGACCGCAGCGACACGTCGGACCCGCCGGCCTCGACCATGACCGGGACGTCGACCGGCTGCAGATGGCCGAAGGCCGGCTCGCTCGAAGCGGTCGTCGCCGGCGGCTCGACGCCGGCCGGTGGCTCCGGGTCGCCGCGCAGCGCGTAGTCGGCCGGATGGCCGACCGCCAGATCGGTCAAAGCGGTCGGCGCCGGCGGAGCCGGCGCGCGCCGGACCTCGGCCTGGTCGCGCCAGACCTCACGACCGTCGGCCAGCGCGACCCGGTACCGCGGCGGCCAGCCCCGGAAGGCCGGCTCGATCTCGGTCACCGCGCAGATGCCGTGGCCGACCACGCACACGCGGTCGCCGACGGCGAAACGGGAATCGGACTGGGACATGGAAACCTCCTTGCTGGACAAAACGAACACGACCACCACGGTACCAGCAATCGGACACGACCGAAACCGAAACCGGCGCTCTTCACAAACTCTTAGCGGCCGGCGCCGGCCGGGGCCGGCGGTCGACGCCGACACGCGCCCGCTCTACCATTCACGGCGTGAGCGTCCTCGTGCCCGAGCCGACGGCCGCCGACCTCGACGAGCTCGACGAGCTGCAACTACTCGAGGCGCAGCGCGATCGGCTGCTCGCCCGGCTCCGGCTGCAGCGCGAGCATGGCCTCGACATGTACGCCTGGTACGAGGCGACCCAGGAGCCGCCCGGGCAGCCGATCGACCCGTCGTTCGGCTACGGCACCGCGTTCGTCCGGCTGCGCGAGATGGCCCGCGGCGCCTGGGCGCGCCTGGTCGTCGACACGATCGCCGAGCGGCTCGCCGTCCAGGGTGTCCGCTCGACGGTCGGCGAACAGGCCGACCGGCAGGCGTGGGAGCTGCTGCAGGCCAACCGGATCGACGCCGACCAGGCCGACGTCCACCGCGAAGCGTTCATCATGGGCGTCAGCTACGTGTCGGTCGCCGGCTCAGGCGAGAACGTGCGGCTGACCCCGGAGACGGCGCTCGAGGTCACGCACGAGCACGAACCCGGCGACCGCCGCTCGGTCGCCGCGGCGCTCAAGGTCTATCCGGTCGACCGCACCGTGTGGGCGGCCGAGCTCTACACCCCGGCCAGGGTCGCCGTCTGGACCGCCGAATACCGCGACGCGGAGCGCTCCCCGTTCTCCGAGCGCGCCCGGCCAGTGTGGGACGACGAGCCCGCCGTCAGCTCGAACACGCTCGGCGTCGTCCCGTTCGTGCCGTTCGAGAACAGGCCGACCGCGGCGACCGCCGGCGAATCGGAGTTGCGCGAGCTGGTGCCGATCATGCAGCGCATCCAGGAGCTCGAATTGGCGAAGCTGGTCGCCGCGCACACGGCCGTGTTCCGGCAGAAGTGGGCGACCGGGCTCGAGGTGCCACGCGACCCGGAAACCGGCCGGCCGGTCGAGCCGTTCAAACAGTCGGTCACCAGGCTCTGGGTCTCGGAGGACGACAAGACGAGGTTCGGCACGTTCGAGGCGACCGAGATCGCCCAGTACCTGCGCGCGATCGACGCCGAGATCGCCGAGCTGGCCGCGATCAGCCGCGTCCCGTCCTACTACCTGGTGCAGACCGAGCTTGCGAACCCGCCGTCGGCGGAATCGCTGATCGCGGCCGAGGCCGGCCTCGTAGCGAAGTGCGTCGACCGGATCGGGTCGCTCGGCGAGTCGTGGGAGCAGGTCGTCCGGATCGGGGCGCGCGCGGCCGGCGCCGACGAGCTCGCCGGCGACGTCGGCCTCGAATCGGTGTGGCGCTCACCCGAGCGGCGCAACCCGGCCGTGCTCGCTGACGCGGCGACGAAGATGCAGGCGGTCGGGATCCCGCGCTCGGAGCTGTGGGCGTTCCTCGGCTACAGCCCGCAGGCGATCGACCGGATGCGCGTCGAGGCCGCCGGCGAGCAGCTGGCAGCGGCCGCGCTCGCGCCGACGCCGGCGACGCCGTGAGGATCCTGCTCGCCCCGTACCTGCTGCTGAAGCGGGCGTGGCTGCGCAGGCGGCTGCGGCGCCTCGAGCACGGCCGGTGACGCCGCTCGACGAGCGGCACCGGCTCGCGCAGCGGCTGCTCAGCGCCCAGGTCGACCGGGCGCTCGCCGGCCTCGTCGACCAGCTGGACACGCTGTCGGAGGCGGAGCTCGCCGCCTACCATGACGCCGCCTACCCGATCGTCGCCGGCGGCCAACGGCAGGCCGCCACCTACGGCGCCGGCTACGGGCTCGAGCTCACCCGGCAACCCGGCGTCCAGCCGACCGCGCTCGAGCTCGCCGGCGCGCTCCAGCGCTCCGGCGTGATGGTCACCCCGGAGAGCCGGTCGCTGGTCGCCCCGGTGCTGCGCACGCGCCGGCTGGTGAACGAGGGCGCGACGCTCGGCGAGGCGAAACAGCAGGCCGCCACCTACGCCGCCGAGCTCGCCTCCGGCGACCTGAACGCGGCGCAGCGGGTCGGGATCGACGAGGGCGCAGCAGCCGGTGGCGCCGACGTCGCCGGCTACCGCAAAGAGACCGGCGGCGACGCGTGCGACTGGTGCCGGGGGGTCGCCGACGACCGCCTCTACAGCTCGGCCGACTCGGTCCCGTTCCATGCGCACGACCGCTGCTCGGTGTCGGTCGTCCTCGACCGCGACCGGCCACCAGCGGCGGGCGACGCCGACATTCCGTTCTGACCCGTCCGGGGGCTGCTTCTACACTTCGGCTGGTGGCCAGGGGCTTCGAGGCCTCGCCCCTGGGCACCTCGTCGAATCCGACCGATCGGAGGCCTCACCATGACCGAGCCGACCCCGGAGCCGCAGCCGCCAGACGGCGACGACCAGGAGCTCGGGCCGCCGCCGCCGCTGCCACCTGACGCCGACCAGCCACCCCCCGGCGACGGCGACGAGGACGAGACGCGATGACGGCCGCGGGCCCGGCGTTCTACCGTGACCTGTGGGGGCCGGCATATGACCCGCACGACCGCTACCCGATGAGCGGCGACGACGTCGTCGCGGTCAAGCGCGTCCTCTCGAGGGCCGGGTATCTGCCGTGGACGCAGTTCACGAACACGTACGGCCCCGACACGGAGAAGGCGTGTGCCGCCTTCCAGGCCGACGTCGGCATCCGCGGCGACGGCGGCGGCCCGCCCCGGGGCCACTACGGCTCCAAAACGCACGAGGAGCTGCGCGCGGCGTTGCGCGCGGGCGGGTCGGGCGAGTGGGCGTGGGACGACTACTCGACCCAGCTTTACCGGCAGGCGATCGTCCCCAACACGCCCCCGTCGTTCGCGTTCGCGCGCGACCTCTGGGGCCCCGGCTACGACCCGCACGAGCGCTATCCGATGAGCGGCGACGACTGCCTGGCGGTCAAGCGGGCGCTCTCACGGGCCGGCTTCATCGGCTGGCAGCAGTTCACGAACGTGTACGGCACGCAGGCCGAGGACGGCTGCCGGGCGTTCCAGCAGGCGGTCGGGATCAAAGGCGACGGCGGCGGCCCGCCCCGCGGCCACTACGGCGCCTCGACGCACAAGAAGCTGCTGCAGGCGAAGGCCGCCAACAAGGATCACCAGTGGGCGTTCGACGACTACTCGATCCAGCTCTACAAGGGCTACCGGGCGCCGTCCGCGCCAACGGGGTCGAAGCGCGACACGATCGTCTCGACCGCCAAGCTCGGCGTCTCGAAGGCCCCCCAGATCCACTACACCCAGGACTCCAGGCGCATGCAGGGCGTCCGTGAGCAGATCCGCCCCCAGGCGGTGCCCAGCTGGGAGGACTGCTCGAGCTTCGCCACCTGGACCTACTGGGTGGCCGGCGCCCCCGACCCGAACGGCCGCGGCTACGACGGCTACGGGTACACCGGCACCCTCGTCGAGAACGGGAAGCGGATCCCGGTCGGCTCGGCGCAGCCGGGCGACCTGATCTTCTACGGCACCGGCTGGGGATCGACCAGCCACGTCGTCATCTGCATCGGCGGCGGCCGCTGCGTCAGCCACGGCTCCGAAGGCGGCCCCTACAACTCCGACATCTACTACCGGGCCGACATCGTCGGCGCGATCAGCTACCTGTGACCGACGAGCGCCGGGGCGAGCTGGGGCAGGCGCTCGGCTGGGTGGCGATCCTGCTCGCGATCGGGCTCGCGACCGCGCTGAACATGATCACGTTCGCCGTCCTGTATGTCGCCGTGTTCGGAAGCTC
Source organism: Solirubrobacteraceae bacterium (assembly GCA_035262945.1). Lineage (GTDB taxonomy): Bacteria > Actinomycetota > Thermoleophilia > Solirubrobacterales > Solirubrobacteraceae > JAOPZW01. The sequence continues at coordinate 2,392 of DATFRW010000108.1, read as the reverse complement.
GGACGTCCCCGGCGGCCTGTCCGAGAACGCGACCCAGGTGCTGACCGGATGGGGCGGCGGGATCGTCGGCATCCTCGGCGCGTTCGTCGGCTACCGGCTCGGCGCCACGTCACGCAGTAGCGTTCCCGGAACCGACGAGGAGGCTTTCGATGGCTAACGACGACGACCGCCACGACGACCAGCACGACGACGACGACCAGCACGACGACGACGACGACCGCGACGGCGGCGACGGCGGCGACCAGGGGCCCGCGACGCTCGAGGCGGCCCGCGACCGGATCGGCGTCCTCGACCGCGAGCTGGCCGAGACGAGACGCGAGTCGATCAAGCGCCGCGACCGGATCAAGAAACTCGAAGGGGAGCTCGCCAAGCTGCGCGAGCAGGGGATGGGTGACCAGGAGCGCGCCGTCGAGCAGGCCCGCCGCGAGGAGCGCGAGAAGCTCGAGGGTGAGCATCGCGCCGACCGTGTCCGCTCGGCCGTGCTGCTGGCGGCGGCGACGAAGCTGCGCGACCCGCAGGACGCCGTCCGCTACATCGACCTCGCGGAGCTCGCCGAGCACGACGACGGCCAGCTCGACAAGCAGGCGGCGAAGGCCGTCGACGAGCTCGTCGCCGACAAGGACTACCTGGCCGCCGACGGCGACGAGGGGCAGTCCGGGGCGCGCTCACCGGGCCCCCGGAGCCGGCAGCCGGCCGGGTCGAGGCAGTCGAGCTCCGACGTCAACGCGCGCATCCGCAAGAGCCTCCGCCGCTGACTCGGTAGCGGCGTCCGGCTGGCGGCGCTAACCTCCCTGCCGAGGCGCCGCTCGGAGCGGCGCCGGGCAACCCGCTCGAGGCGGGCCGATGATTCGGGCGCTCGGGGCGCCGGTCGGACATATCGATCCGACCGAGAGGAGCCCCGCAATGGCAACTGACTACGACGCGCTGACCACGCGCGAGGTGACCGAGTTCTTCGCGGCGATCAGGACGCAGTCGGTCGTGCTCCGGCTCGCCAACGTGCAGCGGATGAGCGCCGGCCAGGAGTCGCTGCCGGTCGTCTCGTTCCTGCCCGTGGCCGGCTTCACGAACGCCCGCTTCGGCGGCCGCAAGCCGGCGACCAAGATCGAATGGTCGGCGGAGGCGGTCGTGCCGCGCGAGATCGCGTGCACGTTCGCCATCCCCAGGGCGTGGGTCGACGACGCCGGCTTCGACGTCTGGGGGCAGGCGAGGCCGCTGGCCGCCGACGCGATCGCGCGCGTCCTCGACGCCGCGGCCCTGTTCGGCACGAACGCACCCCCGGAGTTCCCGCCGAACGGCGTCGCCGGCGCCGGCGTCCCGCTCGCCGGCACGGACGCGCTCGACGCGATCGACAAGGGCATGGCCGCGGTCGAGGCCGGCGGTCTGCTGCCGGACGGGATCGCGTCCGGGACCGCGATCGGGTCGGCGCTGCGGCAGGAGTACCGGGCGCAGGGGGCGCTGCCCTCCGAGACCCCGGCACCGTCGATCTACGGGCTGCCGGTCGTGACGACCCCGGTCTGGGAGGCCGACGAGGGCGACGCGATCGTCGCCGACTGGACGAAGCTGCTGGTCGGGATCCGGGAGGACGTCACCTACGACACGTCGGAGGACGCGATCCTGCAGGACCCGGCGGGCGTGATCATCGCCAACGCGTTCCAGGAGAACCTGGTCGCCATGCGCGTCTACATGCGCGTGGGCGTGGCGGTCGGCACGCCGGTCAAGCCGGACAACACGCCGGCCGACGCGTTCGTGGCGGTCGACTGGACACCATGACCAGCGAGGCTGACCTCGAGCGGCTGACCCGCGACGAGCTGAACGCCCGCGCGGCCGGGCTCGGCATCGACGCCGCCGGGCTGCCGAACAAGGCGGCGGTCGTGGCGGCGATCGCCCGGGCCGAGCAGGCCACCGGCGGCGGGCCCGCGTCGAGAACGGCACGGACGGCGGCACGCGCGCGGCTGCTCCGCATCCGCCGTCGAAGGGGCCGGCTCTGATCGAGTCGGCCCCTCGCGCCCTGCCGCCGCCGGCGATCCCGCCCGAGGACGTCCAGGCGGTGCTGCCCGGGCTGACCCCGGAGCAGGCGACCCTGGCCGCGCAGCTGGCGACCGTCGCCGTGCAGGCGGCGCTGTGGCCGGCCGCGATCCCGTCGCCGACGCCGGAGCCGATCTACGCCGTGCTGCTCTCGGCCAGCGTCCGGTTCGGGCAGGCGATCCTGCAGGGCACGACGCTGCCGGTCGTCTCCGAGTCGCTCGGCTCCTACTCCTACCGGCTCGCCGCGCCGGCGACGCTCGGCGCCGGCTTCGGGCTGACCGAGGCCGAGCTCGAAACGCTCGACCCCTGGATCGCGCGCGACTCCGCCTACGACCTCTCCACAGCCGGCCCCCCGGTCGTGTGGCCG
>DATFRW010000107.1:0-16597 GCA_035262945.1 Solirubrobacteraceae bacterium | reverse complement strand
GCCGACGGCGTTCATGTCGGGCAGGACGACACGCCGGTCGCTCAGGCCCGCGAGCAGGTCGGCGAGGACGCGATCGTCGGGCTCTCGACGCACTCCACCGAACAGGCCGAGCGCGGCGCGCGCAGCGGCGCCGACTACATCGCCGTCGGCCCGGTCCACGCGACGCCGACGAAGGCGGGGCGGCCCGCGATCGGGCTCGAGCCGGTCCGCTATGCGGCGGCGCATGTCGACCGGCCCTGGTTCGCCATCGGCGGCATCGACGCCGACACCGTGGACGCTGTCGTGCGCGCGGGCGCTCAGCGGATCGTGGTCGTGCGGGCGCTCGCCGATGCCGAGGATCCGGAGGCGGCGGCGCGTACGCTGCGCGCCGCGGTCGCGGGGAGCCGCGTTGGCTAAGCGCAAGCACCGCCCCACGACGCCACGGCCGTCCGGCGCCGAGACCATGCGCCGCGGCTACGCGCGCGCCGAGGAGCGCAACGCCGAGGTGCGCGCGCAGCTCGAGCCGTTGAAGCCCGGCGAGCGGCCGCCCGCGCTCGTGGCCGCGGCGATCCTGGCCGCGGTGCTCGGTACCGCGAACCTCGTCGCACTCATCGCGGGCGTAGAGGTCGAGGGCGACCAGCCGTCGGCGATCGGCGTGCTCGTGTTCTGCGGGGTCATGTACCTCGCCGCGGTCGGCCTGTGGTTCGCGCGCTACTGGGCGGTGCTCGGCTTCGAGGCGCTGCTCGGGATCATCGTCGTGTTCTTCTCGCTCTTCCTGTTGCGGGCGTCGAATGTGCTCGCCGTCGTCGTGTGCGTGGTGGTGATCGGCGTGGCCGGTTCGCTGTTCTGGAAGCTCATCCGCGTCATGGGCAGGATCCAGGCGCCGCGCTGATCGAGTCCGGATCCCGCGCGGGGGTCCGGACTCGGTCGGCGATACGCGTTCGTTAGATTCAGCCGCCCTATGGCTGACTCCCAGTACGACTGCGTCGTCATCGGCTCCGGCCCCGGCGGTTACGTCGCCGCCATCCGCGCCGCCCAGCTCGGCATGAAGACCGCAGTGATCGAGAAGGACGTGGTCGGCGGGCGCTGCCTGAACGTCGCCTGCATCCCCGCGAAGGCTGTGCTGCGCGTCGCCGACGTGCTCGACGAGGTCCGCAACGCCGACGAGTTCGGCATCAAGGTCGGCGAGCCCGAGGTCGACTTCGGTGCCGTCGGCGAGCGCCGCAAGAAGGTCATCAAGACGCTGACCGGCGGCGTGAGCGGGCTGTTCAAGAAGAACAAGATCGACTACCTCGAGGGGCACGGCGCGCTCACCGGCGCGGGCAGCGTGCGCGTGGGGTCGAGCAAGGACGGCGACGAGATCGACGTCTCGAAGTGCATCGTGCTGGCGACCGGCTCAGTGAAGCGGCCGATCCCGGGGACGAAGTTCGGCGGGCGCGTGATCGGCACCGAGGAGGCGTGGGCGCTCGACGCGCTGCCCAAGACGCTGGCCGTGGTCGGCGCGGGCGCGTCGGGCACGGAGATCGCTTCGGCCTATGCGCGGATGGGCGTCGAGGTGACGCTCTTCGAGGCGCTCGACCGCGTGCTGCCAACCGAGGACGCCGACATCTCCAAGCTCGCCGAGCGCGGGTTCAAGCGCCAGGGCATCCACGTCTTCACCAACACGCTCGTCGAGAACGTCCAGGCGGCCGACGCCAACGTGTCGTGCTCGTGGGGCGACCAGTCCGGCGAGTTCGACTGGTTTGTTATCGCCGCGGGCCGCGGCCCGGACATCGAAGGGCTCGGGCTCGACGAGGCGGGCGTCAAGCTCGACGACAACGGCCTCGTCGCGGTCGACGGCGCGCAGCGCACGAGCGTGCAGGGCGTGTGGGCGATCGGCGATCTCGTGCGTGGCCCCGCGCTCGCGCACAAGGCCTCCGATGAGGGCATCATCGCCGTCGAGGACGCAGCCGGCCTCGAGGTGCATCCGATCGAGTACGCCGACGTTCCGCGCGCGACGTTCTGCAGCCCGAACGTCGCCTCGTTCGGGCTCACCGAGGAGCAGGCGCGCGAGGCCGGTCACGACGTGACCGTCGGCAAGCTCCAGTACGGCGCGGTCGGCGCGGGCACCGTGTACGGCGACCGCACCGGGCTGATCAAGATCGTCGGCGACAAGCGCTACGGCGAGCTCATCGGCGGCCACATCATCGGCTCGAAGGCGACGGAGCTCATCCAGGAGCTGGTCAACGCCAAGCTCCTGGAGGGCGGCTACCCCGAGGTCGCGCGGATCATCCACGGCCACCCGACGCTGAGCGAGGGGGTCATGGAGGCGGCGCGGGCGGCGGATGGCTGGCTCATCCACGGCTAGCGCCTTCTTCTTCGACCTCGCGTCGCCGGTCGCCTACCTCGCTGCCGAGCGCGCGCTGCAGGACCACCCCGGTGTCGAGTGGGTGCCGGTGCTCGCGAGCGAGCTCGCGGGCGCGGAGACGTTCGAGACGTACCGCTGCGCCCAGGAGCGCGAGATCGCGCTGGAACAGATCGAGGTCGAGGCCTTCGAGCGCGGGCTGCAGCCGATCCGCTGGCCGGACCCGTTCCCGTTCGATAGCCGCTTCGCGATGCTCGCGGCGACCTACGCCAAGCAGATCGGCCGCACCGTCGCCTTCGCGCTGGCGGCGTTTCGCCAGGCGTACGCGGGCGGCCGCTCGCTCGCCGAGCCGGACAACGTCCTCATCGCGGCGGCAGCGTGCGAGATGCACCCGGCCGCGGTGATGAAGGCTGTCGAGCTGCGGACCGTGCGCAGGGCGCTGGACGACGCGACCGCGCGGGCGCGGGCGCTCGGCGCGCGCGACGTGCCCTACGTGTGGGACGGCGCGTGATGCGCGCGAAGGCGCGCTACCGGCTCGTCGTGCGCCGCGGCGGCCTCGCGCCGGCGGTGCTCGCCGCGCCCGAGCGCGTGGACCACGTCGAGGTCGTCGACATCGACGAAGGCGAGACCGTCCTCTACTGGGACCTGCTGCCGCGCGACGCCAAGCGCGTCGCGACGATGGTGCGCGCCGACCTCGACGCCATGGAGGAGCGCGAGTTCTTCGAGCGCTGGGCGTCGTTCGAGGGCGACGCGGACCTGCGCGGCTCGTAGCATCGCGCCATGAGCATCGTCGTCGTGGAAGCGCAAACGCTCGGCGAGGGCTGGCTCGCGGTCTCGCGGGCGATCCTCGAGGACGGCGCGCGGGCGACGTACGACGGCCAGGCGACGCGCGAGACCGCGCTGCTCACGCTCGTGGTCGCGCAGCCCGCGCCGGACGACGAGGTCATCGCGCGCCTTGGCGATCCGGAGTGGCTGGCATGGATGCACGACAACTTCTTCGTCGAGAAGGACGTGCCCGAGCTCGGCGACGCGAAGAGCTACGCCGTGCGGCTGTTCAACTACGCGGGCGCCGGGCGCGACCAGCTCGCGTGGGTGGTGCAACGGCTGCGCGCGGACCCCGAGTCCCGCTCGGCCACGATCACCACCTTTCAGCCGCTCACCGACACGAGCTACATCCCGTGCGTGAGCATGCTCGACTTCTGGCTGCGCGACGGCGCGCTCGAGCTCGTGGTCTACGCGCACAGCCTGGACTTCGGCAAGAAGGCCTACGGGAACCTCGTCGAGCTGGCCAGCCTGCAGGCTCTCGTCGCGGGCGAGCTGGGCGTCGCGCGGGGCCGACTCGTCGTGCACGCCAAGTCCGCGCACATCTACGAGCCCGAGTGGTCGCTGATGGCGTCGATCGCGGAGCGCGGCCCGGCGGCAACCCTGCGCTAACGTCCTCACAACGATGGCCGACCACCCGCTGCCCGACCCCGACGTAGCCCGCGAGTGGCTGCAAACCATGTTGCTCATCCGCCGCTTCGAGGAGCGCGCGGGCGAGATGTACGCGAAGGCCAAGATCGGCGGGTTCCTGCACCTCGCGATCGGCGAGGAGGCGACGATCGTCGGCTCGGCGCGCGCCATGCGCGACGACGATTACCTGATCTCGACCTACCGCTCGCATGGCCACGCGCTCGTGCGCGGGACGAGCCCCAACGGCGTCATGGCGGAGCTGTTCGGCCGCGTCGACGGCGTCTCGAAGGGGCGCGGCGGCTCGATGCACATGTTCGACCTCGAGCGGCGCTTCATGGGCGGTTACGGGATCGTCGGCGGCAACCTGCCGATCGCGGCGGGCTTCGGCCTCGCGTCGGACTACCTCGGCACCAGCGACGCGACGCTCTGCCAGTTCGGCGACGGCGCGTCCAACCAGGGCACGTTCGGCGAGACGATGAACCTCGCCGCGCTGTGGAAGCTGCCGGTGGTCTTCATGGTCACCAACAACCAGTTCGGGATGGGCACCGCGCTCGAGCGCCACTCGGCGGTGACCGACCTGCAGCGCAAGGGCGAGGGCTTCGGCGTGCCGGGCATGGAGTGCGACGGCATGGACGTGCTCGACACCTACCACGTGACGCTCGAGGCGCTGCGCATGGCGCGCGAGGAGCGCCGGCCGGTGCTCGTCGAGGCGATCACCTATCGCTTCCGCGGCCACTCGATGGCCGACCCCGAGGAGTACCGCACCAAGGAGCAGGTCGCGGAGTGGCGCAAGCGCGACCCGATCCTGCAGTGGGGCGACCGCCTCGAGGCGGAGAACGTCATCAGCGCGGAGGAGCGCGAGGAGTTCGACGCCGAGGCGATCGCGCGCGTCGACGAGGCCGTCGCGTTCGCCGACGACTCGCCGCCGCCGGCGCCCGAGTCGCTCTACGACGACGTCTATGTGCTCGGCGGGCAGGTGCGCGGGTGGTACTCCGTGGACGAGCGCTCCGCCGGCGTCCACAAGGGCGAGGACGAGCGGGCGCTCGCGAAGGACGGCGCCGTGATGCCGGAGACCGACGGCCGCGCCAGCACCGGCGAGATCCCGCAGCAGATGACGGCGGCCCTCGAGGCCCAGGAGGACGAGTAAGCGATGGCCGCCACGGCACAGCAGCAGCAGTCGACCGGCACGCGAGTACTCCGCTACCGCGAGGCGCTCAACGAGGCGCTGCGCGAGGAGATGCTGCGCGACGAGCGGGTCATGCTCATGGGCGAGGACATCGGCGTCTTCAACGGCGCCTTCAAGGTCACTGCCGGCCTGCTCGAGGAGTTCGGCGAGAAGCGCGTGCGCGACACGCCGATCTCCGAGAACACGATCGTCGGGATGGGCGTCGGCGCGGCGATGACGGGCCTGCGGCCGGTCGTCGAGCTCATGACGATCAACTTCTCGCTGCTCGCGCTCGACCAGATCGTCAACAGCGCCGCCCACATTCACTACATGTTCGGCGGCCAGGTCTCGGTGCCGCTGGTCATCCGCATGCCGCAGGGCGCCGGCCACCAGCTCGGCCCGACGCACTCGCACTGCCTCGAGGCGCTGTACCTGCACGTGCCTGGCCTGCTCGTCGCGGTGCCGTCGACGCCAGCCGACGCGAAGGGGCTGCTCAAGGCCGCCATCCGCGACGACAACCCCGTCATCTTCATCGAGCACGAGTACCTCTACGGCCAGCGCGGCGAGGTCCCCGACGACGACGAGCACGTCGTCAACTTCGGCGAGGCCGTGGTGCGCCGCGAGGGCACCGACGTCACGATCGTCGGCATCTCGCGCATGGCCTCCACCGCCGAGAAGGCGGCGCGCATCCTCTCCGAGGAGCACGAGATCGAGGCCGAGGTCATCGATCCGCGCACGCTGCGCCCGCTGGACCTCGACACGATCCTCGCCTCGGTGCGCAAGACGAACCGCTGCGTGATCGTCGAGGAGGGCTGGCCGCACGGCGGCGTCGGGGCCAACCTGGCGGCGCTCGTCCAGGAGCAGGCGTTCGACGACCTCGACGCGCCCGTCGGCCGCGTCACCGGCGCCGACGTCCCGATGCCGTACGCCAAGAACCTCGAGCAGATCGCCTACCCGCACGAGCCGCAGGTCGTGCAGGCGGTCCTCGCGACGTTCCGCGATCTGTAGCCGCGCTCACGCGGCAGCGAAGAGCTCCGGCGGCGCGTCGGCCAGCGCCTCGCGCGCCGCGCGGCGGCCCGCCTCCCGCGCGCGGTCGAGCTGGTGGAACTCGAGCAGCCCGATCCCGTCGCTGCGCGGGTTGATCACGAGGTCGGCCCAGCGCCGCGCCTCCTGCGCCGTGTTCGCGCAACCCAGCAGGAAGACGCGCGTCAGCGTCTCGCGCAGCGGCGGCGCCGACTCGTCCGCGTCGGCGCGGCGCGCCAGCCCGAACCCGGACGTTGCGTCGACGGCGATGATCGGCCCCTCGCCGTCGCCGGCCATCGAGCGGACGGGCAGGTTGTCGATCACGCCGCCGTCGACGAAGACACGCCGCCCCGACACCACCGGCGGCGCGAGGCCGGGAAGCGTCATGCTCATCGCGACGCGCTCCCAGAGGGCACCGAACCGGTGGCGCACGAGCTCGCCGCTGTGCAGCTCGGCGGTACCGCAGGAGAACCCGAGGTCGAGCTCCTCGATCGCCACCTGGCCGAAGGCGCGGTGGAACATCGCGCGCACGCGCTCGCCGCGGATCAGCGCCTTGCGCGGCAGGGTGTAGTCGTTGAGCGGGTTGCGCCGCACCCACTCCTCGAAGCAGTAGGCGTCGATCTCGTCGGGGTCCCGCCCCATCGCGAGCATCGCGCCGACGTAGGCGCCCATGCTCACCCCGGCCACCCGGTCGATGGTGATGCCGGCGGCGAGCAGCTCGTCGATCACGCCGATGTGCGAAAGGGCGCGCGCACCGCCGCCCGAAAGAACGAGTCCGACGGCTCGCCCAGCGAGGCGCCGTGCGAGCCGTGCGATGCCTGCGTCGAGGGCCGCACCGGTACGCAGCGAGAACGCCTGCGCCGGCCTCAGGGCCTCGACCGCGCCGGCCAGCGCGGCCGACCCGGGCTGTACGTCGCAGCCGACGAGGTCGCAGCCGTGGAGACCGTCCACGCCGTCGGCGAGGGGCGCACCGCCGGTCAGCGCCAGCACGCGGTCGGCCTGCCCGATGCAGAACGCGGTCCACGGATCGTCGAGCTGGCCTGACGCCAGGAGCACGACGTGGTCGTGCGTGCGCTCGGCGCGCTCGACGAGCGGCGTGTACGCGGCGAGGACGGCGTCGGGCTTCTGGCATGCGGCGGTCTCGGTGCCGTCGAGCCAGGCAACACGTCCGTGGCGAGCGAGCGCCGCGGCGAGGCGCCGGGCGATGTCGGGCGCGTCGAGCGCTGGGTCGAGCCCCACGACCGCGATCGTCACCGGCGCGCTCCTGGTCGTCGGCTGCTCGACGCGGCTCGTCCTCAGCTGTGACCCGAGCGCGCGGGCAAGCGCGAGCGCCAGCTCGGGCACCTCGGCGAGAAGCGCCTCGAAGTGGGCGCGGTCCAGGCGGAGCAGTTCGCTGTCGCGCTGCGCGCGTACGGATGCGGCGCGGGGCTCGTCGGACAGCAGCGCCAGCTCGCCGAGGACGTCGCCGCGGCGCAGCCGATTGACGACGGTCGGCTCGGTAGCCTCGGTGAGCACCTCGAGCCTCCCGCCGCGGACCACGTACAGGCTGTCGCCGGGATCGCCCTGGCGGAACAGCGCGGCGCCGGCCTCGACCCTGACGGCGCTGCAGCGGGCTGCCAGCTCTTCGCGCATCGCGTCGGAGAGGCCGGCGAAGATCGAGACGCGGCCGAGGAACTGCGCCGGGGTCTCCGGCACCGCGCTCTGCAGCCGCGCGACGGCGGGCGCCCGGTCGGCGCCGGCTGGGAGCGGCGCGGGTGGTCGGTTCGGCGCGGGCGGCTGCTCCGCGTCCACGGCGTGCGACGCGAGGTCGAGCCGCCCCATGGCCACGCCGCCGGCGACGAGCGCGAACATGCACAGGGCCGAGAAGGCCCAGCACGCATCGAACACCGCGGTGCCGGCGGCTTGGCCTGGCGCGCCGAGGATCGCGACGACCACCGCGATGCCGATGACCGCACCGACCTGGCGCGCGACCGAGTTGATCGCCGTCGCCGACGCGAAGCGCTCGCCGGGCGCCGACGCGACCGCCGCGGCGGTGACGCTCGGGAAGGTCAGTCCCGCGCCGAGGCCGAGGAGCACGAGGCCGGGCAGCCATTCGCCGACGAAATCGCGCTCGGGGCCCACCTGCGTGATCAGGTAGACGAGGGCGAGAGCCCACACCGCCGCGCCGGGCACGAGGATCGCTCGGTATCCGATGCGTGCGGCGGCACGACTGGCGGCCGCTCCGGCGGCGATCGCCACGAAGGCGCCGGGCGTGAGCCCGAGACCGGCCTGAAGCTCGGAGAAGTGCCAGACCGAGGTGAGGAAGAGCACGTTCGTGAGCGTGTAGGCGAAGAAGCCGGCGGCGCCGACGACCGTCGATGCGTTGGCGACGGCACAGGCGCGCACGCGCAGCAGGGCGAGGTCGACCACCGGCACGGGGTGTCGCCGGCAGCGCCGCATGAGGACCGCTCCCAGGCCCGCGGCGACCGCCAGCGACGCGACGGTCCGCGCGTTCGCCCAGCCCCACTCGGCGCCCTTGATGATCGCGAGCGTCAGCGCGGCAACGGCGGCGGCGAAGAACAGCGAGCCGAGCAGGTCGGGCAGCCGCCTGCGCCCCGGCGCACGGCTCTCCACGAGCAGGCGGCGGGTCAGCACGAACGCGGCCACCCCGACCGGCAGGTTCACGAGGAACACCGAGCGCCAGCCCGACACCGACACGAGCACGCCGCCGAGCGACGGCCCGATGCCGGCGGCAAGTGCAGCGACGGTGGTCCACAGCGCGACCCCGTGGGCGCGGCGGCGCGCGGGAAACGCGTCGAGCACCAGCGCGAGCGACGAGGGCACGAGGATCGCCGCGCCGAGTGCCTGCAGCGCCCGCGCGGCCACCAGGAAGCCGGTCGACGGCGCCGCGGCGCACAGGACCGAGGCGCCGACGAACACCACCAGCCCGGCCCGGAACATCCGTTTGCGGCCGAGCAAGTCGGCCAGCGCCCCCGCCGCGACGAGGAACGCCGCGAACACGATGTTGTAGGCGTTCAGGACCCACGAGAGGCCGGCAATCGAGGTGTCCGGGAACGAGCGGCTGATCGCGGGGAACGCGACGTTGACGATCGTCGCGTCGAGGAAGGCCATGAACACGCCGAGGCCCGCGACGGCCAGCACGACGCCCGGCCGCGTCACGCGCCGGCGCAACGGCACGTGATCGCCCGTCATCGCTTGACGATGTCGTCGGCCAGCCGCGCCGCGACGACGCAGCCGAGGTTCATGGCCAGCCGGGCGCCGAGCCGCGGCTCCCCGTCGAGCAGGCGCCTGACGACGCTGTCGCTCAGGCACAGAACCCGCGCGCTGCGGCTCGCCACGACGACGTCGGCGGTGCGCGTGCCCAGGAAGAACGCGAGCTCCCCGTAGACGTCGCCGCGCACGAGGTCGCGGAACTCGCCCCCGGGCAGCTGGACGCGAGCGGTGCCGTCCAGGACGAGGAACAGGTTGCACGTGCCCAGTCCCTTGCGGACCAGGCACTCCCCCTCGCGCGCCTCGATGATGTTGCTCTTGGCCATCACCACGTCGATCTCGTCCGGGCTGAGCCCGTCGAAGAGACCGAAGGGGTGGGCCTCGCCGTCGGCGTCGCCGAAGACCTGCGCGAAGTACTCGTCCCTGTCGGTCTGCGCGCGCGATACGACGTGCGGGTGCATCGACAGCCGGCCGGCGATGTCCCGCCCTCGGCGGCGGTCGACCGCGACGCCCGGGGTGTCGAACGCCACGCGCAGCGGCGCCTCGATCGCCTCGAGGTAGTCGAGGTCGGCCACCACGGCGACGAGCGGGACGAGGAGGCCGTCGAGGGAATCGAAGTTGGCCTTGTAGGTGCGGAAGCCGATCCGCTGGTAGGTGCGCAGCAGGTGGGGCAGGCAGTCGCAGAACACGAGCTCGACGCCCTCGCTGAGCACGTACTGCGCCGACGCGAAGAACAGCTGCATGCGCAGTGGGCCGCCGAGGTGGTCGTCGCGGATCACGAACGTGTCCTGGATCACCGTGTCCCTCACCGACACGAGCGGCTCGAACATGTCCGGCGCGAACGCGTGGTGCTCGTCGGCGGTGTACGGGCCGAGCCGGCCATGGCGAATCCGCAGGCTGCCGATGACCTCGCCGTCCTGTGCTGCGTACACGATGCGCGACTGCTCATCGGCCGGGAGCGGGAGCAGGCCGCGCTTGTGATCCGCGGTCGACCGCGTGCGGCCCATCCGAGCGATGTAGCCCTCGTAGCGGAGGCGCTCGACCGCGCGGAGCTCCTCCTCGGTCGTCACGAAATGAACGCCATCCGGGTGCGACACGGTGGGCATCGTCGTCGCAGCGCGCGGCGCTATCAGTGACATCCGCCACGGTCTCAAAGGCCGGCCGGTCAGGCCGATCAACGGGAGGTGGACGTCCCACGCCCAACTGACCCTGCCCTGCCGGCGAGCCTGACCGCCGCGCGGGTGCTGGAGCTCACGCCCGACCTCGCGATCGTCACCGACCTCGAGGGCCTCATCGTCTACGGCAATGCCGCGCTGGAGCGGCGCGTCGGGCGGACGCTCTCGCAGCTCGTCGGGGTGTCCGCCGCGGAGGTCCTGCACCCGGAGGACCGCCCGGGCGCCCAGCCGGGCTGGCGCGAGCTCGTGGCGGGCGAGCGCGACGAGCTCGACCTCGCGCTGCGCTTCGGGTCCGAGGAGGCCGGCTGGCGCTGGTGCCTCGGCAGCGTGGCCGTCGACCGGGAGCTCGGGCTGACGATCGGCACCTACCAGGAGATCACGGCGCTGCGCGATGCTGAGGAGCGCTTCCAGCGGGCGTTCGAGGATGCGGGGATCGGCATGGCGATCACGGGCCTCGACGGGCGCTTCGTCCGCGTGAACCGGTCGCTCGCGGCCATGCTCGGCCGCGAGCCGCACGAGCTCGCCGGCGTGCCGGTGGCCGACGTCACGATCCCGGACGACCGCGACGCGGACGCCGAGGCGATGCGCGCGCTGCGCGCGGGCGAGCTGTCCACGTTCCGCGCCGAGAAGCGCTACGTGCGCGGCGACGGAAGCGAGGCGTGGGTGGCGCTCAGCGCGAGCGTCGTGCGCGACCCGGGCGGCGAGCCCATGTACTTCCTCTCGCAGATGGTGGACATCGGCGAGCGCCGCGCGGCCGAGCGCGCGCTGGCGCAGAGCGAGGAGCGCTTCCGCACGCTCGCGGCCGCCTCGCCGGTCGGCATCTTCGCGATCGCCGACGACGGCCGCCTCGCCTACGCGAACGAGCACCTGCGCGAGATCTTCGGCCTGCCCGGCGACGTGCTCGACGGGACGCCGTGGCTCGAGCGCGTGGCCGAGGGCGATCGCGACCGCGTGCGCGAGGAGGTCCGGCGCGCGCGGGCGCTCGGCGGCCGGGCGTCGCTCGACGTCCGCGTCGAGGCGGGCATCGACCGCTGGGTGCGGATCCACATCGCGCCGGTGGCCGCGGGCGCGCAGCAGGCGGCCGGCGTCGTGGGGACGGTCGAGGACGTCACCGTCGAGGTCACCGCGCGAATGGCGCTCGCCGCGCGCGAGGCCGAGTACCGCATGCTCGCGGAGTACTCCACCGACTTCCTCTCGCGCCACCGGCTCGACGGGACGTTCCTCTACGCATCCCCGGTCTCGCGCACGATGCTCGGCTGGGACCCCGACGCGATGGTCGGCCACAAGCCGATCTTCCTGGGGATGGACCACCCCGACGACGTCGAGATCGTCGACCGCACGTGGGTGCAGGCGCTGCGCGGCGACCGCCCGTGCACCGCGGCCTATCGCGCACGTCGGCGCGACGGCTCGATCGTGTGGCTGGAGACGACGTTCCGCGCGGTGTGCGACGCGGGCGGCGAGCCCCGCGAGATGGTCTGCGTCTCGCGCGACGTCTCGGAGCGCAAGAGCGCCGAGCTCGAGCTCGCCCACCGCGCGCTGCACGACGGCCTCACGGGCCTCCCGAACCGGACGCTGTTCCTCGACCGCCTCGGACTGGCGCTGCGCCAGTCGCGCCGGCGCGAGAGCGGTCTGGCGGTGTTGTTCCTCGACCTCGATCGCTTCAAGGTCGTCAACGACTCGCTCGGCCACAAGGCGGGCGACCGGCTGCTCGTCGACGTGGCGATGCGGCTGAGCTCGGTGCTGCGCCCCTCGGACACGCTCGCGCGCTTCGGCGGCGACGAGCTGACGCTGCTGTGCGACGTCATCGGCGAGGAGGCCGAGGCGCGGCTGATCGCCGACCGCCTGCTGCACACCTTCGTCGAGCCGTTCGCCGTGGAGGACGGCGAGGCCTTCCTGCAGGCGAGCATCGGGATCGCCCTGTCGCGCGACGGCTTCGAGGCGCCGGAGGACCTCATCCGCGACGCCGACGCGGCGATGTACCGCGCCAAGCAGAGCGGCCACGGGATCGAGCTCTTCGACGAGGCGATGCGCCAGGACGCGCGCGACCGTCTCGCGCTCGAGTCGGCGCTGCGGCGCGGGGTCGATCGCGGCGAGCTGCGCCTGCACTGCCAGCCGCTTGTGTCATTGGCAGAGGGGCGCATCGAGGGCTTCGAGTCGCTCGTCCGCTGGGAGCATCCCGAGCGCGGGCTCGTGCCGCCGGCGTCGTTCATCCCGCTGGCCGAGGAGACGGGCCTGATCGTCGCGGTCGGCGCCTGGGTGCTGCGCGAAGCGTGCGCGACCCTGCGCCGCGTCCTCGACGAGACCGGGATGTCCTGGCTGCAGGCGACGGTCAACGTCTCCCCGCGCCAGCTGCGCCAGCCGGACTTCGTCGCGCAGGTGTCGTCGGCGCTCGACGAGCACGGGCTGGAGCCCGGCAGCCTCGTGGTCGAGATCACCGAGAGCGCGATCATGGAGGCGGGTGCCGCCGCCGTCCTGCGCTCGCTGAAGGACCTCGGCGTGCGGCTGGCGATGGACGACTTCGGCACCGGCTACTCGTCGCTCTCGCACCTGCGCCGCTTCCCGCTCGACGTGATCAAGGTCGACCGGTCGTTCGTCGCCGCGCTCGGCGACGGGCAGGGCTCGTCGATCGCGGGTGCGATCGTGTCGCTCGCGCGCGCGCTCGGCCTGCGCACGGTGGCGGAGGGCATCGAGGACGACGAGCAGCACCGGGCCGTGCGCGCGCTCGGCTGCGACCTCGGGCAGGGGTATCTCTTCGCGCGGCCGATGCCCGCGGAAGAGCTGACGCGGTTGCTGGCCGCGTCGAACTGAGCCCTGCGGCGACCGCCGGGTAGCATCACTGGCATGCCCGACGTCGTCATGCCGCGCCTCTCCGATTCGATGGAAGAAGGCACGATCCTGAAGTGGCTGAAGTCCGACGGCGACGAGATCGCCCGTGGCGACGAGCTCGTCGAGATCGAGACCGACAAGGCCACGATGACCTACGAGGCCGACACCGCGGGCACGCTGGCGATCGTCGCCCAGGAGGGCGACACGCTGCCGATCGGCGAGATCATCGCGCGCATCGGCGCCGCGGGCGAGGCGCCCGCGAGCGACGGCGCGGCCGCCGAGGCAGAGGCGCCGCAGCAGGCCGAGGCGTCGGGCAACGGCTCTCCGGCCGAGACGCCCGCGCCGCCGGCACCTGCCGCGACCGCCGAGCCGCCGGCCGCTGCGCCCGCTCCTGAGTCGGCGCCCGCTCCGGAGGGCAACGGCGGGCGGCCGAAGGCGTCCCCCGTCGCGCGGCGCATCGCGCGCGAGCAGGGCATCGACCTGACCACGCTGCAGGGCACGGGCCCCGGCGGGCGGATCGTGAAGGCCGACGTCGAGGCCGCCGCGTCCGGCGGCGCTCCTGCCGTTGCGCCCGCTCCCGCTCCCGCCGAGGTCCCGGCTCCGGCCGCGCCCGCCGAGCCGGCGCCCGCGCCGGCCGAGGCCGCCGCTCCGCCTCCGCCTCCGGCGCCGGCGCCCGCCGTCGCCGAGACCGGAACGGCGAAGGGCGACGTCGCGGTGCAGGAGCTCTCCCGCACCCAGCAGGTCATCGCACGGCGCATGGCCGAGTCGAAGGCCACGGTCCCCCACTTCGCGATCTCGACCGACGTCGACATGGAGGGCGCGGTCGAGCTGCGCACCCAGCTCAAGGCGGCCGTCGAGAAGACCGGCGGCGCGGTGCCCTCGTACAACGACATGGTCGTCAAGGCCTCGGCGATCGCTCTGCGCGAGTTCCCGCGCGCGAACGGCTCCTACAAGGACGGCCGCTTCGAGCTCTACTCGCGGATCAACGTCGGCGTCGCAGTCGCGGCGCAGGAGGCGCTGATCGTGCCGACCGTCTTCGACGCCGATAAGAAGTCGCTCGGCGAGATCGCGCGCGACAGCCGCGCGCTGGCCGAGCGGGTCCGCGCGGGCGTCGTGACGCCGCCGGAGCTGTCGGGCGGGACGTTCACGGTCTCGAACCTCGGCATGTTCGGCGTGACCGAGTTCACCGCGGTCATCAACCCGCCGCAGGCGGCGATCCTCGCCGTGGGCAAGATGGAGCCGCGCGCCGTGGTGCGCGACGGCGAGATCGTGGCCCGCAACACGATGAGCCTCACGCTCGCCTGCGATCACCGCATCCTCTACGGCGCCGACGCCGCCGAGTTCCTGGCCAGGATCAAGGCGCTGCTCGAGCAGCCGATCGCGCTCGCCCTGTAGCGCGCGATGGCGGGCATCGACCTCCGGGCCTTCGAAGCGCCCGACGAAGTGCGCGAGTTCGAGCTCGGCCGCTTCGAGGTCGTGCGGATCGGTGCCATGACCGTCGGCCGCGCGACCTACCAGCCGGGCTGGCGATGGTCGCTGCACGTCGGCGGCTCGCCTGAGGCGCGCTGCCAGGTCGAGCACGTCGGGCTGGTCCTCTCGGGCCGCGCTGCGGTGCTCATGGACGACGGCGAGGAGCGGGTGATGGAGCCCGGCGAGCTGTTCTACGTCGCGCCCGGCCACGACTCGTGGGTGGTCGGCGACGAGCCGTACGTGTCGCTGCACTTCATGGGCGCCGGCGACTACGCGGCGTGAACGCCACCGCGAAGCGAGTGTCGAGTTCGTCGGGCATAGGCCGACGCGGTCGACAGTCGGTGCCGCGTAGGCGTCCTACCGGCCCGCCCGCATCGCGTCGGCGTTCGGCCGCTGGTCGTGGTCGCGCGTCACCCCGGGCGGCGACTGGTCGGTGTTGACGAAGACGCAGAACGCGCGCTCCGGATCCGCGCCCGCCACGCACGTGCGATAGAGGTTCGGGCCCTGTTTCCACGTGCTCAGGTGGTTGAGGTTCGCCTGGTACTGCGCCGGGGCCTGGTTGACGAAGTAGCGGCGCGCCTGGGCGGCCTGGGCCGCGAGGTCGTCCTGGGCGGCGCGCACGGCGGGGCGGTGCGCCAGGCCAAGGCCGATCACGACGACCACGCCGGCGAGGAGCAGGGCGACGCCGGCGCGGTCGGTGGCGACCACCTTCGGCATCGTCGGATGACGACGGCGCAGCCAGCGGCCCGCCAGCGGGGCCGCCACGGCCACGAGGACGAGGTTCGGGACGCCCGCGAGCAGGATGGCGGCGAACAGCCCGGGGCCGTGATCCTCGGACACCGGCAGCACCTGCAGCAGGACGCCCTCGAGGATGACCACGACGATGAACGTCGGCCACAGCTTCGCGCCGCGCAATCGCCAGCGAAGCCGGCTCGCCCACAGCGTCTCTGCCACCCCTTCAGGTTAGGGTCCTCCGTAGGGGCGCTGAGCTACCCTCCGCCACACTGAGTGAGAATCGCGCCCGCATGGTCCGGCGATCCCGGCCGCGGGCGCCTGGATCGGGCCCCGAGCGCGGCGATCCCGCATAGGGCCCCCGACCGAAGGGGACAGCAGGCCAGATGGCAACCAAGACGGTAGGCGCCGAAGCGCCGGGCGCCGTATCGGAGTACCTGACGCCCGACGACCGCGTCGCGCTCCTGCGATACATGCTTCTCATGCGCGCGATCGAGGAGCGCGCGATGAACCTCTACCGCCAGGGCAAGGTGCCCGGCTCCTTCTACGACGGCTTCGGCCAGGAGGCGGTGTCCGTCGGCTCGGCGTTCGCGATGAGCGCGCAGGACAGGTTGTGCGTGCTGCACCGCGACCTCGGCGCGCACCTCGTGCGCGGCGTGACGCCCGCGCGCATCCTCGGCCAGTACATGGGCCGCGACGGCGGCATCACCGGCGGGCGCGACGGCAACGTGCACTTCGGCGACTACCGCGTCGGCTGCGTCGGGATGGTCTCGATGCTGCCCGACATGATGCTCGTCGCCACCGGCATGGCGATGGCGTTCAAGCTGCGCGGCGAGCAGCGCTGCGCGATCACCTGGTTCGGCGATGGCTCGACGTCGCGCGGCGACTTCCACGAGGCCATGAACTGGGCCGGCGTCCAGCGCCTGCCGGTCATCTTCGTGCTGGAGAACAACCAGTACGCGTACTCGACGCCGCTCAAGCAGCAGTTCGCGGTCGACCCCGTCGAGCGCGCCGCCGCCTACGGCTTCCCGGGCGAGACGGTCGACGGCAACGACGTCGAGGCGATGTTCGACGCCACGCGCCGCGCCCGCGACCGCGCGCTCGCCGGCGAGGGCCCGACGCTGCTCGAGGCCGTGACCATGCGCATGCACGGCCATGCCGCGCACGACGACATGAAGTACGTGCCCAAGGAGCAGGTCGAGGAGTGGCGCAAGAAGGACC
>DATFRW010000106.1:0-25230 GCA_035262945.1 Solirubrobacteraceae bacterium | reverse complement strand
CGCGGGGCTCGACTACGTCAGCTGCTCGCCGTTCCGGGTGCCGATTGCCCGGGTGGCGGCTGCGCAGGCGGCAGCCGCGCGTCGATAACCACTTCCACCTCGTCGCGCACCTTGAGCGCTCCCATGAGGCCGCGGTAGGGCTTGATGCCCCACGCGCTCTGGGTCAGCGGCACCGTTCCGCTGATCTGCCCGTCGCCCGCCACGTCGAGCTGCGCGGCGACGTGCGCGGTGCGGCCGGCCATCGTCAGCTCCCCCTCGACGAGAAGGCGATCGTCGGAGCGGCGCACGGTGGTCGAGCGGAACGCGATCGGCTCTCCGCGCAGGACGTTGCGGTCGATGTTCTTCGCGATCTCGGCACGGTCGCGGTCCGTGAGCGGCGCGACCCCGCCGGTCGCCTCGCGGACCTCGAGTGAGCGCGGGTCCGCGGTCAGCTCGATCGCCGGGCTCGCCGCATCGACGTCGACCGTTGCCTCCCAGCGCGTGACCTCGAGCACGAGGTCGTGGCCCATCCTCGCCGCGACGCCCTCGCGGTACACCTTCACGATCAGCGTGGCGTTGTCGGGACCGAGCTTCACGTCAGCACACGGTCGAGCAGCTCGACGTATTGACCGAGATGGCGGGGACCGAGGAACAGGTCGCGCACGCGCATCTGCGCGGCCTCGCCCATCCGTTCGGCGCCGTGCGGGTCGGCGAGAAGCTCGTTGACGCGGTCGCCGAACGCGGCCAGGTCGGTGGGCTCGACGAGATACCCGGTGCGGCCGTCCTCGACCTGGTCCTGGATCCCGCCGACCCGCGACGCGACGAGCGGGCGCCCCTTCCACATCGCCTCCGACACGGTCAGCCCAAACCCCTCCGCAAGGCTCTTCTGCACGACGACGTCCGCGCGCCGCTGCAGCGCGTTGACGATCACCGCGTTCTCGTCCGGGTCGTTCATCGGGAGCAGCGCGAGGTGGACGCGCCCGCGCGCCGCCTGCGGCAGCCCGCGCCATGCCGCCTCGATCTCGGAGAACACCTCGGCACCCTCGGGATCGTCGGCCACCGCGGTGACGTCGGGGCCGGCGAGGAGCAGGTGCGGGTCGTCGTCGGCGTGGACGTACTCGACGAACGCATCGAGGATCCCCTGCGGGTCCTTGAGCCGGTCCCACCGCGAGACCTGGGCGACGAGCGGGACGTCGAGGCGCAGGGATTGCTCCTCGACGAGCGTCGCCGCGTGCTCGACCGTGCCCACGCTGCCGTCGAGCCGCTCGAAGATCGCCCGCGGCGGGTGATGGTGGTCGGCGGCGAGCCCCGCCGCGCGCAGCACCGCGGTGATGGCCGTGAACGACATCCCGTGGTTCTTCGGCGCGAACGCGTCGATGGACGGGGCGATCACGGTGAGCCTCGAGCGATCGAGCCCTTCCCACGTGTAGCCGGGGCGCGAGAAGACGTAGGCGTCGGCGAGCTCGACATAGCCGATGAGGAACTGCCACGCCTCGCGCGCGAGGTCGTTTGGCAGGTCGAGCCCGACGTGCGCGCGCCAGACGATCGGCACGCCGGCCTCGCGCAGCCGCGGGATCATCCCCGCGGTCTGCGGGTCGTGGAGCAGGACGACGTCGGCAGGGCTGAGCCGCGCCGCGAGCAGCTCGGCGTTCTCGCCGGCGCGCATCTCGTAGATCTCGTGCTCGGCGTCGCCGAGCGGTCCGCCGTCGCCCGCGTGCCCGTGTAGGCGGTTGTGCAGGCGCTTGGTGACGCGGAAGAAGCCCTCGTCACCGCCGATCGTGACCCAGCGCGCATCGATGCCGGCGCCGCGGACGTAGCCCATCAGCGAGCGCAGCATCTCGGCCACGCCGCCGCCGCGCGCGGTCGAGTTGACGTTCCAGAGCACGCGTGAGGCGAGCAGCTGGCGTCCGCGCGCGATCATGCGCTCGAACTCCGCCATCCGTTCGGACGAGAGGACGTCGGCGAAGCGTTCCGGTGGAAGCGGCGTGACGGGCACATCGTCGAGCGCCATGCACGTCGACCTTATAGCGCGGGCCGGTCCTCGAACTCGGAGGACGCACCGCGCGGCGGGACGAGCACCGGGCAGGCGGTGTGGCGGATGACGTGCTCGGACGTGGTGCCGAGCGCGAGGCGCCTGACGGGCCCCCACCGGCGTGACCCGAGGACCAGTAGATCCAGGCCCTCGCTGGCCAGGATCAGCTCGCCTGCCGGATTGCCGACGACGACGATGCCCTCGGCATCCACGTCCTCGCACAGGGCGAGGCGCTCCTCGACCAGGGTGTGGGCGGCCCCCTCCCGCTGCTCGACGATGTCCTCGAGGGTCTGCTCGTCGATCGGCGTGGGCACGTACCCCACCCACCCGCCGACGCCGTCGTCCGCGACGGCCAGCAGCCGCAGCCCGGCGCCGGTCCGTCGCGCGAGGTCGCGCGCCATCTCGAGCGCCACCGCCGACTCCGGCGTCGCGTCGATCCCGACCCCGATGCGCCGAAGCGCGGGCCGTGGCGGCAGGGGATCCGGCGCGATCGCCACCGCGCAACGAGCGCCGTGCAGCACCTGCATCGCGTGGTCGCTCTCGACGATGTGCTGCAGGCGGCGGCGGTGGCGCGAGCCGACGACCACGAGGTCGGCTTCCTCGAATCTGGCCACGTGTCGCAGGGCGTGCGCGGGCGACATGCCGGCGCGGATGCGGATGATCGCCTCCGGCGCCAGCTCATCGCGCACCGCGCGCAGGCTGCTGTCCAGCTCGGCGTGCTGGCCGGTGTAGGTGGTTGGGAACGGCAGCGGCGGGTTGTGGAGGACGCCGACGAGCAGCAGCCTGGCCCCCGTGGCCGTCGCGATCGCATGCGCGAGTGACACCGCACCGCGACCGCGCTCGTGGCCGTTGCATCCGGCGACGATCGTGCGGAACATCGGGCCTCCTTCGGTCTCTGTGGCCAGCGTAAGACGGGCCGTGCGGCCGGCCATCGTGGAAGCCCCGACGACCACCTGCGGCTCTTCACGGATGCGGCGGCCACGGGGCCGCGCGTACGCTCGTAAGCAGGCCATGCTCTCCACGGTCACCGACCAGCGGCCGGGTCCCGTCCCAGCGGCCACTGCCGACGGCACCGACGTCGTCCTCCGGGACGGCTCCACCGTCCACGTGCGCCTTACCGGCCCTGAAGACGCGGAGAGCGTGGCCGGCTTCCTTCGCGGCCTCTCGCCCGATGCGCGCTGGTTTCGCTTTCTCGGCTCCGGCCTGAACATCGACCGCGCGGCGCGGCAGCTCGTCGAGCACGGCACCGGCGTCGTCGCGACTGCCGGTCCCGACGCAGACGTCATCGCGCACGCGAGCTTCGTCCCGGAGACGCGTGATCGCGCCGAGCTGGCCTTCGCGGTCGCGGATGCCTGGCAGGGCCGCGGCATCGCCACGCTGCTGCTGGCCCACCTCGCCCAGCTCGCGGAGGCGAGCGGCATCATGACGCTCGTCGCCTGGGTGCATCCGGCCAACCACCGGATGCTGCAGGTGTTCCGCGACTCGGGCTTCCCGATCCGCGTGCGCTCCGAGCCCGGCACGCTCGAGATCGAGCTGCCGTCGCAGCTGCCCCAGGAGGCGATCGACAACTTCGAGGAGCGCGATCGGGTCGGCGCCGTCGCCGCGGTGCGCCACGTCCTCGAGCCCTCGTCGATCGCGGTGATCGGCGCGTCGCGGCGGCGGGTCAGCGTCGGCGGGACGGTCGTCCGCAACCTCGTGGCGGCCGGTTTCGCCGGCCCCGTCTATCCGATCAACCCGCTTGCGAAGCGCGTCGCCGGCCGCCGAGCCTACGCGTCGATCGCCGACGTCCCGGGCCCCGTCGACCTGGCCGTGATCGCCGTCGCCGCGCCGGGTGTCGTGGACGCCGCGCGCGCCTGCGCGCTGAAGGGCGTCCGCGCGCTCGTCGTGCTGTCGGCCGGCTTCGGCGAGGCCGGTCCCGACGGCGAAGCGCGCCAGGCGGAGCTGCTTGGCGTCTGCCGCGAGACGGGCATGCGCCTCGTCGGACCGAACTGCCTGGGCGTGCTGAACACGAGCCCGGCGGTCCAGATGGACGCCACGTTCGCCCCGGGCCGGCCTCCGGCCGGCCGCGTCGCGTTTGCCTCGCAGAGCGGCGCCTACGGGATTGCGGCGCTCGACGACACCGCGCGGAGAGGGCTGGGGCTGTCCTCGTTCGTCTCGATGGGCAACAAGGCCGACCTGTCGGGCAACGACTTCCTGCGTTTCTGGGAGCAGGACGCGGGCACCGACGTCGTCCTCCTGTACCTCGAGTCGCTCGGGAACCCGCAGCGCTTCGGCCAGATCTGCCGTCGGCTGACGGCGTCCAAACCGGTGATCGTCGTCAAGAGCGGACGCAGCGCGGCCGGGCGCCGCGCCGCGTCGTCGCACACCGGCGCGCTGCTGCAGGCCTCGGAGGCCACCGTCGACGCGCTCTTCGACCACGCGGGCGTCATTCGTGTGGACACGCTCGACGAGCAGCTCGACATCGCCGCGCTGCTCGCGCACCAGCCGCTGCCGTCGGGCAACCGCGTCGCCATCGTCACCAACGCGGGTGGGCCGGCGATCTCCTGCGTCGACGCGTGCGAGGTCGCGGGCCTCCGTGTCGAGCCGCTGGCGGCGGAGACTCGCGCGGCGCTGGCGGAGCATCTGCCGCCGGCGGCGGCGGTTGGGAACCCCGTCGACATGCTTGCCGCCGCCACCAGCGCCGACTTCCGCCGGACGATCGGGACCGTCGCGGCCGACCCGGGGGTCGACGCGATCATCGCGATCTTCCTGCAGGCGCTCCCGGGACGGGGAGCGGACATGGTGCTGCGCGCCATCCGGGCCGCTGCCCGACGCACCGACGTGCCAGTGCTGGCCGCGCTGATGACGGCGCGGCCGGTGGGCCCCGCCGAGGCCGGCGTGCCGGTCTACGCCACGCCCGAGCACGCGGCGCGCGCGCTGGGCCACGCAGCGCGCTACGCCGCCACCAGGCGGCGCCACGCGCCGGACGTCGACCCGCCGCCGGGCATCGAGGCCGACGCGGCCGCAGCACTCATCGCCGAGGCACTGGGCGCCGGCGGAGGGTGGCTCGACTTCGAGGGGACCATGCGGCTGCTGCGTGCCTACGGCGTGCCGGTGGCGCGCGCCCACATTGCGCGTTCTCCGCACGCCGCCGGACGCTGGGCGGCGGGCGCGGGCGGCGACGTCGCGGTCAAGGCGATCGTCCCCGGCCTCCTGCACAAGCGCGACGCCGGCGCGGTGCGCCTCGGCCTGCGCGGCGCCGGCGCGGTCACGCGCGCGGCACGCGACCTGCGCTCCTCCCTGCAGGCGGGCGGCAACGCGGTGGACGGCTTCGTCGTGCAGGCCATGGCGCCGCCGGGCGTGGAGATGCTCGTCGGCGTCGTCTCGGATCCGCAGTTCGGGCCGGTGGTGGCCTGCGGCGCGGGCGGCACCGCGGTCGAACTGCTCGGCGACGTGCAGGTCCGCCTGGCGCCCGTCGCGCCGGTCGAGGCCACCGAGATGATCCACGGCCTGCGCACTTTCCCCCTGCTCGACGGCTTCCGCGGTGCGCCCCGTGCCAATGTTCAGGCCCTGGAGGAGATCGTCGTGCGCATCGGCTGGCTGGCCGCGAACCACCCCGAGATCGCCGAGCTCGATCTCAACCCCGTGATCGTGTCGCCGGACGGTGCGGTGGCCGTCGACGCACGCGTCCGCGTGGAGCGCCCCGCGCACCGCCCGCCGTACCCCGCGGTCGGCCGCTGACGACAGGCAGAGCGAGTTCCTGCGGATCCTGCGCGAGCGCGGTGGGGGAAGGTACGGATGGCGGTGGCAGGACGCCGTCCTAGATTCGCGCTATGCCCAGGATCATCATCGCCGGCGGCGGGATTGCGGGACTCGAGGCCCTGCTCGCGTTGCGCGCGCATCTCGGAAGCCGCGCCGACATCGAGGTGCTCGAAGCGG
Organism: Solirubrobacteraceae bacterium; assembly: GCA_035262945.1. Lineage (GTDB taxonomy): Bacteria > Actinomycetota > Thermoleophilia > Solirubrobacterales > Solirubrobacteraceae > JAOPZW01. The sequence continues at coordinate 19,301 of DATFRW010000106.1, read as the reverse complement.
GCGCCGCGCTGGCGCAGCCCCAGCACGCGGTCGCCGAGCCGTTCGGCGCGGAGCGGGCGCCCGACATCGACATCGCGGCCATCGCCGCAGACCATGACGCTCGCGTGCGACGAGACCAACTCGCGTCGGTCGACCCCGACCTGCGGCGCGTTCGTACCGTGGGCGGTGAGACGCTCGCGTACGACGCGCTGCTCGTCGCCGTGGGCGCCTCGCCGGACGTCGCGATCCCCGGCGCGCTCACCTTCACCGGCTCGCGGGACGTCGCCGAGTTCGGGCGCCTGCTCGACGATCTCGAAGCGGGAAGGATCGAGCGCGTCGCGTTTGCCGTCCCCGCGTCGGTGACCTGGACGCTTCCGCTCTACGAGCTGGCGTTCATGGCAGGCGAGCACGCGCGTGCCAAGGACCTTCAGGTCGGGCTGATCCTCGTGACCCCCGAGCGCACGCCGCTGGAGGCCTTCGGCCCGCGCATCGGCTCACAGATCTGGAGTCTCCTGGCCGAGCGCAGGATCGTGATGCGCGCGAGCAGCGTCCCGCTGCGTGCCAGCGCTGGGGGCCTCGTCGTCGCGCACGGCCAGACGGTCCAAGCGCAGCGGACCGTGTCGCTGCCCCGGCCCGGCGGCCCATGGATCAGCGGGCTGCCCCACGACGCCGAGGGGTTCATCGTGACCGACCAGGACGGCGCCGTGCCCGGGGTCGACGCGATCTGGGCGGCCGGCGACGCCACGGCGTTCCCGATCAAGCAGGGCGGCATCGCGGCGCGACAGGCCGACACCGCGGCGGCATCGCTGGCCGCGTTCCTCGGCGCCGCTGTCGACCCCGAGCCCTTCCGTCCCGTTCTGCGCGGAATGCTGCTCGACCCGCATGGGCCCATCTTCCTCGATGCACGACGCGGCGACGTCCCGCGGACGCCGCTGTGGTGGCCGCCGACCAAGGTCGCGGCGCGGCACCTCAGCCGCTACCTGGCGCCGGGCACGCCCCCGCCGCAGCCGGAGCCCGAGGAGCTCGACGTCGGCGAGCTGCTGCTCAACCTCGCCGATCGCCATGCGGCGCTGGGCGAGAACGCGCTCGCGCTGCGCTGTTTCCGGGCCGCTCAGCAGGTTCGCGGCGAGCTGCCGGCGCAAGCCGCGGCGCGCCTCGACGAGCTCGCCGGGGCGCGCAACGGCGGGTGACGCCCCTCAGACGTCGCTGCGATCGCTGCGCACGACTGCCGCCGCCACGAACGCGAGGGTCCACGCGATCAGCATCGCCGCGCCCGCACCCGGCCCGAGGAGCAACTCGTCCGGTCGCGCCGCGAGCGCATCGCCGGCCTTGCCCGGCAGGAAACGGCCGACGGACGGGGCCGCCGCGAACAGCGCAGCGTCGACGAGGAAGGCGTAGGCGGCGATGGCGACGATCGCGCCGGCCTGGTTGCGGATCAGGGTCCCGACCGCCACGCCGAGCATGGCGCCGAGCGCGCTGCTCGCGATCGTCCCGAACACGAGCGGTGTGATGTGGGCCGCGGACACCGCGGCGTGAATGTCGCGCGCGGCAAGGATCGCGAGGCCCCCACCGAAGGCGATGCCGACGCAGACGATCGCGAACAGCACGCCGGCGAGCGCGGCGACGAGGAGCTTCGCCGCGAGCACGATGCGACGGCGCGGCTCGGCCAGCAGCGTCGGTCGGATCGTCCCGTACCGAAACTCGCTGGTGACCACGATGAGCCCGGCGAGCGTCGCGAAGAACACGGCGCTGATCCCCGCGCTGAACATCGTGCGCTGCGCGTCCTCCTGCGCGAGCTCGCCGGCCGTACGCGACAGCCCCTCGATCAGCGTGCCGAGGAGGGTCAGGCCGGCAGCGGCGAGCAACAGTGCGGCCACCGTGCGGGTCGTGCGGAGCTTGAGCAGCTCGGAGCTCAGCTGGTGGGTCATGGCCGAGACCCCGCCGTGAGGTCGAGGAACGCGTCTTCCAGCGACGAGGACTCGGCGACGAGTTCGCTCAGCGGAACGTCGGCGACGAGCCGGCCGTGCTTGATGATGACGACGCGCTCAACGGTCTGGGCGACCTCGGCCAGGTGATGGCTCGAGACGAAGACCGTCCTGCCCTGTGTCGCGAAGGCACGCAGGAAGTCGCGCAGCCAGCGCACCCCCTCGGGGTCGAGTCCGTTGGCAGGCTCGTCGAGGATCAGCAGTTCGGGATCGCCGAGGAGCGCCGCAGCCAGGGCCAGCCGCTGTCGCATGCCGAGCGAGTACGCCGCGGCGCGGCGATCGGCCGCAGCGGCCAGGTCCACCAGCGCGAGCACCTCGTCGACGCGGCTCGGCGGCACGCGGACGGCGCGGGCCAGCACCCGCAGGTGATCACGGCCGGTACGCCCAGGATGCAGGTCGGCGGCCTCGAGCACGGCCCCGACTCGGCGCGCCGGCCACTCGAGTTCCGCGTAGGGCTGACCGAAGACCAACGCGCGGCCATGCGTGGGCGCTGCAAGCCCGAGCAGCAGCCGCAGCGTCGTCGTCTTGCCGGCTCCGTTCGGGCCGAGGAATCCGGTGATCGTGCCGGCCTCGACGTCGAAGGAGAGCTCGCTCACGGCGGTCACGTCGCCGAAGCGCTTCGTCAGTTCGACTGCAGACACGGGCATGGCCGTCAAAACAGCGGTGGGCTCAGCTTGAAGACGCCGGCCGCGTCGAGGTACTTGTCAGGGACGCGGTCGTTCGTGGTGATGCTGTTCGTCGTCGGCGGCAGCACGCGCTTCCCCGACCGCACGGTCACCGACGTCGTGCGACCGCTCAGCCGGCTCGTCCACATGACGTCCACGCCGCCCCCGCCAGGGGCGGGCATGAGCCAGCCGAACTTGTAACGGGTGGCGACGAGGCTCGACGGGACAGCCGGCGCACCCGTCGTCGCGAGCACCACGCCGCCCTCGCCAGAGAGCCGGCGCACGGCGACGCCGCCGCCCTTCGATGAGTTGTATGCGTACGCGACACGACTCGCACTCATCGCGGTCTCTCGTGCGAGGACGCTGGACAACCGCCGCACGCCCAGACGTGGCGTGTACGCGTAGACACCGGGTCGCGACACGCCGGGTCCGCGGCGTACGAATGACCACAGCCCCGATCGCACGCTCGGTGCGGTCTCGCTGGCGGCCGCGGTCGAGATCGCGGCGACCTTCGCCTCGGTGGCACCGGCGACGTCGTACCGGTACACGTCGCACCCGGCGATCGCGGAGGTCCCGCTGCATCGGCTGTAGACCACGAACAGGCGCCGTCCACGGATGCCGAAGCGATCCGATCCGATGTTGGCGTCCGGCGGGGCGCCGAAGTCACGGATGGCGGGGAGCGTTGTAACGCCCTGCGGCGAGCGCACTGCCAAGCGCCAGCGTCCGCCCCCCGAGGGTTGTGCCCAGGCGAGCCAGCCTGCGCTCTGGGTGATCTGCCCGCCTGGCAGCACCACGGCCGATCCGCCGGCCTGCGCAAGGTTGCGCGCTCCGGGCAACGGCTGGATCAGCGTGTCGGCGCTCGCTGTTTCGGCGAGCGCCGCGACAACGACAAGCGCGGCGATCAACGCAGGCCGCGCACCGATCAGACGCATCGTGTTCCCTCCAGTGGCGAGTGCGGGAGTCGGACCCGCCTGCGTACCACTCGCCTCAACACGATGCTCGCGCGTAGACCGCTGTCGCGCGACGGGACAAGCTCCGGTTCGCCACGCGGGAGACTGCGGGCCCGCGGGCGTGGTTCGCCGCAACAGTCTCGCGGCTGGGCTCAACCGGCGACCGGCTCCTGAGCGCCCGCGTGCACATCGGCCGGCTCGTCGTCGTCGATCGCCGTCCGGGTCAGGACGAGGACCGGGCAGGGCGCCCGATGGACGAGCTTGCTCGACGTGCTGCCCAGCATCACCCGGCGCACGGGCCCGTAGCCGCGCGCGCCGGTCACGAGCAGGTCGAGCTCGTTGCCGGCGTAGGACAGCTCGTTGGCGGGATCGCCGACCACGACGTCGCCGGTGGCGATCTCGCCCAGCTCGGCGAGCAGGTCGTCGAGTTGCCGCTGTCCTTCCTCCCTGATCGCCTCGGCGTTCTCGGCCCAGTACGGGTCGTAGGTGAGCTTGCTGCCGCCCGGCCCCGGCGGCTGCAGCACCGAGATCACCCGCAGCCGGGCGCCGGCCGCGACAGCCAGGTCGCGCGCCAGCCAGGCCGCGGCGTGTGACTCTGGCGACCCGTCGTAGCCGACGCCGATGGTCCGGATGGCACCGGCGCGCTCGCTGTAGCGCCGGGGCGCGACGACGACCGGGCACTCCGCGCCGTGCAGCGTGCCCAAGGTGACGTCGCCCGCCACGACACGGCCGATCGGGCCGTGGTGGTCGGAGCCGACCACGATGAGGTCGCTGTCATGCCACTTGGCGGCCTTGTGCAGCGCGCGGGCCGGCGAGCCATCGGCAAGGGCGACGGCGTGCGCCTTGACGCCGGCGCGGTCGAGCTCGTTCTCCACCAGGTCGTTGGCGTGGCCGTGCATGACCGACTCGAAGTCCGGGTTGATCCCGCGGGTGGCGAAGAAGTCGTGGGAGTAGGCGTAGACGGCGACCAGCTCGCCGCCGAACACGCGGCGCAGGCGATCGGCCAGCGCAAGCGCGTCGCGCCCGCCTTCGCGGCCGTCGACGCCGATAACGATGGTGCTGAACACGACGTGCTCCTCTCGTGGACGGAGTCCTGACCTCATCGTCGCTGCGCGCCACGCGCCTGGCATCCGTGCTCGGAGCGGTCGAAGATCCGGGCGGACTACGGTCATCGCTGCCGTCGCCCGCACGGATGGAGCGGGCGAGCGCCGTGCGTAGCGTCGAGCTGCTCTTCGAATCGGAGGCCAGGTCATGCTTACGCTCGCGCGGTTCTCGGTGCGACGTCCCGTCGCAGCCCTACTGGCATGGATCGGGGTCGCCCTCGCGCTAGGCCTCATCGGCTTCGGCGTCGAGAGCAGACTCTCCCCCTCGGTCCTCGTCGTCCCCGGCAGCGAGTCGGCGCGCGCCGAGCACCTCGCCAACGCGCGCTTCGGCCCGACCCAGCTGACGCCCATCCTGCTCGAAGGCCCCAAGGCCTCGCTCGATCGCCAGGGACCCATCCTCGTGCGCGCGTTGCGCGCCCGGCCGCGCACGCGCGTGCTGTCGGCGTGGGACGCGGGCTCGGCCTCCGCCGAGCTGCGCCCGTCGAGCACCGCGCGCATGATCGTGGTGTCGATCGACCGCACCGAACGGCAGGTCCTGCGCACGGACCTCCCCCAGATCGAGCGGCTCGTGGACCAGCGCATCGACGCGCCCGTGAGCAGCCACATCACCGGCCAGGCGTCGATCGACGCGGCCCTGAAGTCGGCGATGATCGACCAGACGCGCCGGGCCGAGCTGCTTGCGCTGCCGCTGCTCTTGCTCGTGCTGCTGCTCGTGCTGCGCGCGCCGGTCGCGGCACTGGTCGTGACCGCGTTCGGCGCGACCACGGTCGTCACCGGCATGGGCGCGATGACCCTGCTGGCGCGCGCCATGGATACCGACCCCACCGCGGTCGGCGTCGGCACCGTCGCCGGCCTCGCGCTCGGCGTGGGCTTCGCCCTGATGATCGTCGAGCGCTTCCGCGAAGAGAGCGCGCGCGGCGCCGGGCCCGTTCCATCGGGCCTGGCCGCGGCGCGTGCCGTGGGCACGGCCGGGCGTGCGGTGCTCTGGGGCGGGACCGCGCTGGTGCTGTCGCTGATCCTCGCTGTGCTCATCTCGCCCACGGTCATCCTGGGCTCGCTCGGCGTCGGCGTCCTGCTGTGCAGCATGCTCAGCATCGGCGCCGCGACGGTGGTGATGCCCGCGGTGCTGACGATCCTTGGCAGCCGGCTGGAGTTCGCGAGCTTCCCAGCGCCGCGTCCGGTCGCCCGGACCTGGGGGCGCCTGGTCGCCGGCGGGAACTGGGTCACGCGCCATCCGGCGCCGCTGGCCGCGATCGGTGCCGCGGCGTTGCTGGCCCTCGCCGTCCCGGCGCTCGGGCTCGAGACGGGCCCCCCGGACGTCAGCCAGCTGCCGAAGTCCTCGCAGGCGCGCAAGGACTTCGAGGCCGTGAGCGCCACCATGGGGCCGGGCTGGGCGACGCCGTACAACATCGTCGTCGCCAGCGACAACCGCCCGATCACGAGCCGCTCCCTGCTCGTCTCGCTCGACCGCTTCCAGACGCAGATCGCGCGTGACCCGCGGGTCGCGTCCGTGGTCGGTCCCGGCGCGCTGGTCGCGGAGACGAAGGACCTCAACAAGCTGCCGAAGAGCCTGCAGGACTCCAAGAAGCTCCTGAAGGGCGGCAAGCGTGACCTCAAGCGGCTGGCCGGCGGGCTCGGTCAGGCGGGCGCGGGCGCGCGCCAGCTGCGCAGCGGCCTCACGGAGGCGGCCGGCGGCGCCGGCCAGCTGCAATCGGGCGGCTCGGCCGCCCAGGGCGGCGCCGGCCAGCTTCATGCCGGGCTCGCGAAGGCGAAGGCCGGCGCGGCGGCGATCTCGGCTGGCCTGAACACCGCACTCGCCGGCGCGACCTCGCTGAAGAAGGGCGCCACCCAGGCGCTCGCGGGATCCCGTCAGCTCGCCGGCGGTCTCGGCACGGGCGCCAAGACCGTGAAGGCCGGGCTGCCCGCCTTCTCGGCACTCGCGTCAAGCAGCGGCGCGGTCGCCGGCGGGGTCGGCCAGGCCAAGACGAGCGCGTCCGGCGTGAGCGGCCAGATCGACGACGCGATCGGGAAGCTCTCCGGGATGACGGCCGGCAAGGCCGACCCGGCCTACCAGGCCGCCCTTGCCGCGCTCACGCAGGCCCGGGCGAGCGCCGCCGGGCTCGGCACCGCGCTCGGCGCCCTCGAGCCGAAGGCGTCGACCGCCGCAAGCCTGGCCAAGACGATCTCGTCGCAGGGCTCTCAGCTCAGCGCGGGCCTCAACCAGCTCAGCGCGGGGTCAAACGCGCTGGCCGCGGGCATCGCGAAGCTGCAGGCGGGCAACAGCCAGCTCGCCACGGGGATCGGGAAGCTCGGCGGCGGCGGCAGGCAGCTCACGAGCGGCCTGGCCGCGCTCACCGACGGCGCCGGAGCGCTGGAGGCGGGGCTCGGCCAGCTCACCGGCGGGGCCGGCCAGCTCGCGTCCGGCCTGAGCGCCGGAACCGGTCCGACCGGGACGCTCGTGAGCGGACTGGGAACGATGCAGGCCAAGGTCCGCAAGTTCAGCGGTCAGCTCCCGTCGGCCAAGGACCTCGAGCAGCTCGAACGCCAGGCGCCCGGCCTCTTCGACTCCGGCTACTTCGTCCTCGCGGCGGTCGAGGGCGCCCCGCCGAACGCGCGCGAGCAGGCGACCTTCACCATCAACCTGCTGCGCGGCGGCACGGCCGGCCAAATCGTGGTCGTGCCCAAGCAGCCGCCGAGCGATCCCGCGACCCGCGACCTCGGCGACACGCTGCACCACATGTCGGACACGTTCGCCGCCGCCACGCACACCGAGGTGGCCGTCGGCGGCCCGTCCGGCAACCTGGCGGACTTCACGTCGATCAGCTCGCAGCGGCTGCCGCTCGTCGTCATCGGCTTGGCCGTCGCCACCGCGCTCCTGCTGATGCTCGCGCTGCGGTCGGTGCTCGTGCCCGTGGTCGCCGTGGTCCTGAACCTCATGACCGCGGCGGCAACGTTCGGCGTGCTGACCCTGCTGTTCACCGGCGATAACCCGCCGCTCGGCGGCCCCGGCTACATCGACGCGATGTCGATCCTCGCGATCTTCTCCGCGGTGTTCGGCCTGTCGATCGCCTACCAGGTGTTCCTCCTGGCGCGCATGCGCGAGGAGGTTCTCGCCGGGGCAGGCCCGCGAGCGGCCGCCCGCCGCGGTCTGCGCCACACCGCCGCGGCGGTCACCGGGACCGCTGCGACGATGATCGCGGCGACCGTCCCGTTCCTGTTCACCGACCTGCTGAGTCTGCGCCAGTTCGGCATCGCGGTCGCGGTGGCGGTGCTGCTCGACGCGCTGCTCGTGCGCCCCGTGGTCTTGCCCGCCGCCGTCGAACTGCTGGGCCGCCGCGCCTGGTGGCCCACCCGGGCTCCCGCCCACGCCGCACCGCCCGACATCCCGTCCACCCCGGCCCCGCGGTTCAGCCGGCCAACCCACGCACAGCCATGACGACCATCGAATCTCACCCTCGCACCCTGCCGGTCGCCCTTCGCGCGGCGATCGCCTCGCACTCCGGCGTCGCGCTGCGCTCGCCGTCGGCCACCGACCCCGGCGCGCTCTCGTTCGCCGACGTGCTGCGCGCCGGCGACGAGATCGCCGCCGGCCTCGCCGCGCTGGACATCGAGCCGGGCGACCGCGTGGCGATCCTCTCCAGCACCCGCGCCGAATGGACGCTCGCCGACCTCGGCGCGCTGTGGGCCGGCACCACCGTGGTCCCGATCTACAACACGAACTCGCCCGAGGAATGCGCATACGTCCTCGGTCACTCCGGCTCCCGCGCCGTGTTCTGCGAGGACGAGGCCCAGCTTCGGAAGCTCGAGGGCCTCGGCGACCTCGAGCACCGCATCGTCATGACCGGCGACGCGGCCGGGGCCATCAGGCTCGCCGAGCTTCGCGAGCGCGGGCGCGGACTGGAGGAGGTCGCCGCGGACCGCACGGCCGCGATCGGCCCGGACGACGTGGCGACGCTCGTCTACACATCGGGCACCACAGGACCGCCCAAGGGCTGCATGCTCACCCACGGCAATCTCGTCTCGACGATCGAGATGTACCGGGCGCGCCTGGAGCTCGGGCCCGGCATGAGGGCCTATCTGTTCCTCCCGCTCGCGCACGCCCTCGCGCGGGTCACCCAGTACGTGACGCTGACCATCGGCGGCGAGCTCGTCTTCTGGCGCGGCGACCCCAAGCGGATCGTCGCCGAGCTGTCCGAGGCCGCCCCCACGCACTTCCCGTCCGTCCCCCGCATCTTCGAGAAGATCCACACCGCGGTGCTCGGCGGCGTCGAGGAGTCCGGCCGACTCAAGCGGCTGGTCTTCGCCTGGGCCATGGCGGAGGGCGCGCGGGCGCGGCGCGGCGACCGCGGGCCGCTCGCACGCCGACGCCATGCCTTGGCCGACCGGCTCGTGCTCTCCAAGGTCCGCGCCGCGTTCGGCGACCGCCTGCAGGTCGCGCTCACCGGCGCCGCGCCGATCGGCGCCGACATCCTCGAGTTCTTCGACGCCTGCGGCGTGCTCGTGCTCGAGGGCTACGGGCTGACTGAGAGCTGCGCGGCGTCCACGCTGAACACGGTCGGCGAGCATCGCTTCGGCACCGTCGGGCGCCCGCTTCCCGGCACCGCGGTCCGCGCGGCCGACGACGGCGAGCTGCTCCTCCGCGGGCCGCACATCTTCGCCGGCTACTACCGCGACGACGAGGCCACGCGCGAGAGCCTCGACCACGGCTGGCTGCACACGGGCGACCTCGGCTCCGTCGACGACGACGGCTACGTCCGCATCACCGGGCGCAAGAAGGAGCTCATCATCACCTCCAGCGGCAAGAACATCTCGCCGACGAACATCGAGGAGCTGCTGCGCGAGACCCGCTGGATCTCGCAGGCGATCGTCTTCGGCGACAATAAGCCCTACCTCGTCGCGCTGCTGACCCTCGACCCCGACGAGGCGGTCAAGCTCGCGGCGCGCGTCGGCGCGCCGCCGGACGACCTCGCGGCGCTCGCCCACCACCCGCGCGTGCGAGCGGAGCTCCAGGCCTCGGTCGACGCGGTCAACGCGCGCCTCGCGCGGATCGAGCAGATCAAGCGCTTCGCGATCCTCGAGCACGACCTCAGCCAGGCCGCCGCCGAGCTCACGCCGACGCTGAAGATCAAGCGGCCGGTCGTGGCCGAGCACTACGCCGACGTCGTCGAGGAGCTCTACTCGTAGCGGCCGCGAAGGATCAGCGCTGGGCGGCTTCGCGCGCCAGCGCGGCCTCGCGCGCGGCGACGGCCGCCGCCCGCTCGGCGACCATGCCAAGCGCGTCCAGCTCGGCCTCGATGCCGGCGACCACGAGGTCGGCGTCGGGCGCCGCGTCGCGGTCCGCGTGGACGCAGAAGAACACGGTGCCGTCATACGAAAGCGCGGCCACCGCGATCGCGTGCTCGGCGGCCAGCGGCACGAGCGGGATGACCCGGCGCAGCGGCGCGCCGAACGCATAGAGCGTCGCGGGCGCGCCGGGCACGTTCGTGACGGTCACGTTGAACAGCCGGGTGGCGAAGAGCGACTGCGCGACGACGCTGTGCATCGCCGGCGGGGCCAGCCCCGCGAGATCGACGAGCAGCTTGCCGCCCGCCGCTTGATGGCTTGCCTTGAGCTTCATCGTCTGCGCGCGGACGCGCCGGTAGCGCGCGCTCGGCTCGGCCGCCGCCACCGGCAGATGCACGAACAGCGACGTGATGCGGTTTCCGAGCTCGAGGTGCTCGGCCGCGGCGCGGACGTTGACTGGCACCATCGCGCGCATGCCGGCGGGCGGCGGTACCTCGCCGCGCTCGAGCAGCAGCTCGCGCAGCCCGGCGGTGACCAGCGAGAGGACGACGTCGTTGACGGTCCCGCCCAACGCGCGCTTGATCGACTTGATGTCCTCCAGCCCGACCTCGGTGACCGCCAGCCGGCGATGTTCGCTGAGCGGAACGTTGACGCTCGTCCGCGGGGCAGCGACGAGCTCGTCGCGGATGAGCAGCTCGACGAGCGCGCGGGCGGCGTCGAGGGCCTCCGCGGCGCGTCGCGGATGGCGAACCGCGCCCGCCGTCGCCTCCGCGGCGGCGATCGGTACGCCGGCCAGACGACGCAAGGCGTTCGGGCTGCGCGGCGCCTGGGCGACGTGCAGCCGGGCCGGCGGTCTCCATGGGCCGGGCTTCGGATCGGCATCGAGCAGGACGGTGCCCGCGTCGATGGAGCCGACGCCGTCCACGAGGCAGTGATGCGTCTTCGTGACGAGCGCCCACCGCCCGCCCGCGAGCCCCTCAAGCAGCACGGTCCGCCAGAGCGGACGCGCGCGATCGAGGCGGTGCGACCAGAAGTCCGCGGCCCAGGCGAGGAGCTCGCGCTCGGCGCCCGGGCTGGGCAGCGCGGCGCGCGTGACGTGCGCCGCGATGTCGAAGCGGTTGTCCGGCTCCCACTCCGGCCAGCGCATCCCGCCCGTGGTGCGCCTGGAGAGCCGCTGGCGATAGCGCGGCAGCGCCTCAAGACGGCGGTCGAGGTGGCGTCGTACCCGCGTGAGCGTCGGCGTTCCCCCACCCGGCAGCGGGTCGAAGACGAGCACCGCTCCGATGTGCATGTGGGCCGTGAGGTCGGCGTCCTCCAGCTCGAGGAACGTCGCATCGAGTGGGGACAGGGGCTCGGTCGCGGACATGGACGAACCCTTCCAGCCCGATCGCTGCGCGCCATCCGTCGCTCGCGGCACTCGTGATCAGTGATTTCCCGCAGTGGCGCCGCCCGCCGCTCGGGATGATGCCCGCAGTGGCATTTCCGTCGCTCCTCGTCCTCGACGACGCAGGCCATGTCGGCCTGACCGCCGCCGAGCTCGTCGCCAACCGCGTCCGCGCACGCACGCGCCTGCGCCTGCTGCTCCCTACGGGCCACACCCCGCGCGGTCTCTACGCTGCGCTGCGAGCACACGCCGCGGACGGCTCGCTGCCCAGCGAGCACATCACGGTCCTCGGGCTCGACGAGTACCTGGGCCTCGGTCGCGACGACGCGCTCAGCTTCCGCGCGGACCTGGATGGCGAGCTCGCCGGCATCCCGATCGGCCGCCGCGAGGCGCTCGACGGGGCGGCCCGCGAGCCCGATGTCGAGGCGGCCCGCTACGAGGCGGTGCTCGACGCGGCGCCGATCGACCTCGCGGTCCTCGGGCTCGGGCGCGACGCGCACGTCGCGTTCAACGAGCCGGGGTCGTCGCCGGGCGCCGGGGTACATCGGGTCGCGCTGCATCCTTCGACGATCGCCGCCGCGGCGGTGGACTTCGGCGGCGCCGAGAACGTCCCGCGCGAGGCGCTGACCGTGGGGCTGAAGACGCTGCTGGCCGCTCGCGAGATCCTGCTGCTGGTCACCGGGCCCGAGAAGGCCGAGGCGCTGCGCGCCGCCCTGGAAGGACCGATCGACCCGGGCGCGCCCGCCTCGCTGCTGCGCCATCACCCGTGCCTGACCGTGCTCGCCGACCGCGCCGCGGCCGCCCGCTTGCGGCCAACCCCGAGCCGCGGGAGCGACCACGTGGCGATCGTCCTCGGCCACCGCGAGCCGGGCATCAGCGCCGAGCACCGCATCTCCGCGCACTCGCGCGCGCGGCTCGCGCGAGCGGTGCGGCTCAGCCGCTCCACCCCCGTTCGCGCCGTGGTGCTCACCGGCTTCACCCACACTGGCGGGCTCTCGGAAGCGGAGCAGATGCAGCGCGAGTGGCCGCTCGCGGACGTCCCGGTACTGCTCGAGGTGGCGGGACGCAACACCGCCGAGAACGCGTCGCGCTCGCTGCCCATCGTGCTCGCGCTCGGCGTGACGAGGCGCGTGAGCGTGGTGACGTCGCTCTGGCATCTGCGGACGCCGTACTTCTTCGCGCCGTACCGCAGCTTCGGGCTGCGGCTCGACATGGTGCCGGCGCGCCCGCTGCGCGGGTGGACGCACCTGCTCGCCGAGGAGCTCGGCGGACTGGCGGGGATGCCGCGTCAGCGGCGCGCGGCGATGGACGCCGTACGGCTGCCCGCCTGATCCTCCGCGAGCTGCGCGGCCACCCCGCGCGCCCACGCCTCGATGGCCGGCCAGTCACGCGCGTCGCGGCGCTCGGGCGGCGTGTTCTTCAGCATCGCGCGCTCGATGAAGTTGCCCGGATCGGCCGGAACGCGGCCGCCGAACATCACGTGCTCGCGGGCACCGATCCGGTCCGCGAGCTTCTCGGCGAACGGCGGCATCAGCGCGGTCGGGTGCTCCTCGACTGCGCCGATCGGGCCGCTGCTGAACAGCCACACCGGCACCTCGCGCAGCGCGTCCGCATACCGGCGCGCGAAGCTGCGCGCCTCCGGGCGCCAGCGCTTGGCGTACACGGCGCTCCCGAGCACGACCGCGCGGTAGCCGGACAGGTCGCGGACCTCGGAGGCCGGCCGCGCCTCGGCGGCGCAGCCGGCCTCGCGCATGGCCGCGGCGATGCGTTCCGCGATCTCCGCAGTGGCGGAATGCTTGCTCGCGTAGGCGACGAGCACAGGTGCCGCGGTCATCTCTTGCCCCCTCCTCAGCTCACGCCCGCGCCCTGCGCGCTGAGCGGCGGCGCGGTCATCGGTTCGAGGACCTGCTCGGCGAGCTCGACGAGCCGCGTCGCATAGCCCCATTCGTTGTCGTACCAGGCCACGACCTTGACCTGGGTGTCGTTCATGACGTTCGTCAGCGGCGCGTCGAAGATCGACGAGTACGGCGACTTGACGATGTCGGACGACACGATCGGGTCCTCGCTGTAGGCGAGGATGCCGGTCATCCAGCCGACGTCGGCGCGCTCGCGGAACGCCTCGTTGATCTCCTCGGCGCTGGTGGCGCGCTCGGCCTCGATGGTGAGGTCGACCAGCGACCCCGTCGGGGTCGGGACGCGCACCGCGATGCCGTTGAGGCGGCCCTCCAGCTCGGGAATGACGAGGCCGAGCGCGCGCGCCGCCCCGGTGCTCGTGGGCACCAGGTTGAGGGCGGCGGCACGGGCGCGGCGCGGGTCCTTGTGCGGGCCGTCGAGCAGGTTCTGGTCGGCGGTGTACGCGTGGACGGTGGTCATCTGGCCGTGCCGGATGCCGACCGTCTCGTGGAGGACCTTCGCCACCGGCGCCAGGCAGTTCGTCGTGCACGACGCGTTGGTGATGATGTGGTGGACGTCGGGGTCGTAGACGTCGTGGAAGTTGACGCCGAGCACGACGTTGGCGTCGACCGGCTCGGAGCCCTTGCTCGGCGCCGAGAGGATGACCTTGCGCGCGCCGGCGGCCAGGTGGCGCTCGGCGTCGGCGCGGGTGCGGAACTTCCCGGTCGCCTCGATAACGACCTCGACGCCGAGGTCCGCCCACGGCAGATCCCCGGGATCGCGCTCGCCCAGCACGCGGACCTCCCGGCCGTCATAGGCGATGACGTCGTCGACACGCGTGACCTTCGTCGGGAAGCGCCCGAAGACGGAGTCGAACGCGAGCAGCTGGGTGAGCGTCGCCGGATCGGCGACGTCGTTGATCGCGACGATCTCGAGGTCGGCGCCGCGCTCGTAGGCGGCGCGCAAGAGGCTGCGGCCGATGCGGCCGAATCCGTTGACGGCAACACGCGTTGGCATTGGGGGCTCCTCGCAGTCGAAGGAAGACACCATTGACCGTACGCGCGCGACGGCCGCGCTCCATCCGCGATCACTGCGCATCGCCGCCGCGGAAAAGCCGCAGCGTGCTCAGCTCTCCTTGACGACCGCGTAGATGACCCGCTCGGCGACCGCCACCGCCCCTTCGCCGATCCGTGCGCAACGGCGATAGAGCTCGCGGCGCGCGGTCACCTCACGCAGGTCGTCGATCTCGAGGAGCGCCGCCATGCCCGCGCGGTATGCGCGCTCGTGGCGGCGCTCGGCCTTGATCGCGGCCTCGGCGGGCTGCGTGGCGTCGGCGTCCGTGCCGAACTTGCCGATCGCCTCGTGCAGGTGGTGCACGGCCTCCGCGAGCAGCTTGGTCATCTCCGCCAGCGCGGCATCGGGCGGGCAGGCCATGACCTCGGCCTCGTCGATGGTGTCCTTGGCGTGGTTGAGCATCGAATCCACGCCGCTCGAGATCGTGAAGACGTCCTCTGGCTCGAGCGGCAGCACGAACGCCGCTTGGAGGGCAACGAGGACGTCGCGCTTCACGGCGTCGGCGGCGTGCTCGCTCGCGCGGACGGTGTCGGCCGCGGCGGCGTCGCCCGCGGCCCACGCCGCGAACGCGTCCATTCCCTCCGCCGTCACGGCGACCTGCCGGCCCAGGAGCCCGACCACGTCGGGACTTTCGGGCAAGAACCATCGCTGCCGCCTCACGCCGCCCACCTCCAAACGACGAGCGCCACCGCCGCGAGCGCGGCGGTCGCGGGCATCGTAATGACCCACGCGAGACCGATGTGGCGGACGATCGCCCAGTGGACGTGGTGCCAACGCCGGCGACCGCCGCCCACGCCGACGACCGCCGACGCGACGACCTGGGTCGTCGACACCGGTCCGCCGACGACCGAGGCGCCGAGGATCACGCCGGCGGCTGCGCCGCTCGCCGCAAGCCCGTCGACCGCGCGAATGCGGTAGATGCGCCGGCCGACCGTGCGCACGATCCGCCAGCCGCCGAACGCCGTGCCGACGGTGAGCGCAGCGGCGCAGCCGAGCTCGACCCACGTCGGCGGGACGAGGTGCGAGATGCGGCCGTCGGCGACGAGCAGCGCGGCGACGACACCGGCCCCCTTCTGGGCGTCGTTGGCGCCGTGACTCAGCGCGAGGGCGGCCGCGGTTGCCCACTGCCCGGCTCGTACCGGCACCCGCCAGCGCTGCGTCGCGCGCCTGCCCGCCGCTCGGATGCCGCGGATCAGGATGAGCGCCGCGAGCAGGCCAAGGACCGGCGAGAGCGCGAGCGCGATGAGCGTGCCGAAGACGCCGACCGGATGGATGCCGTCGAGCCCGCCCCAGAGGATCGCGTCGGTACCGCCCTGCACCACGCCCGCGCCCACGAGCCCTCCGACGAGCGCATGCCCCGAGCTCGACGGCAGGCCGAGCCACCAGGTCAACACGTTCCAGGTGACCGCCGCGAGCAGGCCCGCGCCGATGACCTCGATCGCCTCCTGCTGGCCGAGCTTGACGATCCCGCCGATCGTGTCGGCCACCGCCGCACCGACGACGAGCGGCCCGAGCAGGTTGAACACCGCGGCGAGGAGGACGGCCTGCAGGGGACGCGCCGCCCGCGTCGCGACCAGCGTCGCGATCGCGTTCGACGCGTCGTGGAACCCGTTCGTGAGCGCGAAGGCGAAGGCCAGCGCGATGGCGAGGCCGAAGCCCGCGTGCATCGCGCGACCTTACGGCGAACCGCTTAGAACGCGATG
Organism: Solirubrobacteraceae bacterium; assembly: GCA_035262945.1. Lineage (GTDB taxonomy): Bacteria > Actinomycetota > Thermoleophilia > Solirubrobacterales > Solirubrobacteraceae > JAOPZW01. The sequence continues at coordinate 3,282 of DATFRW010000106.1, read as the reverse complement.
GCCAGCGCGAGGATGGCGGCCGCGACCACGATGCCCGAGAACAGCATCACGATGAAGGCCACGTCCTCGGCCACACCGGCGACCCAGTCCGTGGTGTGGTCGCGTGCCTCCGGCTTCTCGACAGTGGTGTGCATGGTGGCCTCCTCGAGATGTGGATGGTGGTCAGTCGGCGGGCTCCGGGCGTGGCACGGCGATGACGGGGCAGGCGGCCTCGCGCACGAGCCGGTCCGAGGTGCTGCCGAGCAGCAGGCGCTTCACGGGCCCGAACCCGCGCGAGCCGACGACCAGCAGGTCGACCTCGCTGGAGAGCTCGACGAGCTCGTCAACCGCCGAGCCGACGGCGGTCTCGCCGGCGGCGGCGACCCCGCGCTCGCCGGCCGCCGCGCATGCGCGATCGACCTCGGCGCTGCCGGCGCGCTCCGTCTCGTCGACCCAGTCGCTCTCGAGGCCCGCGGGGTACGCGGCGGGCACCGCAATCGGGACGACCGACAGGATCCGCAGCGACGCGCCGGCCGCCTTCGCGAGCTCGGTCGCGAAGGCAAGCGCCGCCCGCGATTCGTTGCTGTCGTCGAAGCCGACCCCGATCGTCTTGAGCTCGCGACGGCCGTCGGCGAACCCGCGCGGAGCGACTGCGACGGGGCAGGGCGCGTGGTGCAGGACGCTGGCGGTCACGCCGCCGGCGAGCACGCGGCCGACGTGGCCGCGGTGCGTCGAGCCGACGACCAAGAGTGCGGCGTCGTCCTCCTCGGCGGCGTGCTGCAGCGCCCGGGCGATCGAGGGGTCCCCGACGATCACCCGCTGAGCCGCCACCCCCTCTTCGCGCAGCACGCGTTCGAGGTCGGCGCTCGCGTCGGAGCGCAGACCCTCCTCGAAGCCGCTGACGGCGGGGCGCGAGGGATGCTTTTCGTGGGCGTAGGCGCGGACGGCGACGAGCGTCCCGCCCGTGGCGCGGGAGACTGCATCGGCGAGCGCCAGGGCATCGCGTCCCCCATCGCGGTCGTCCACGCCGATGACGATTCGGTTGAACATGGGATGGCCTCCGTTGGTGATACCTCGACCGTAAGCCGCGCCGGGGCGCGCGCCATCCGGGCTGGCTGCGGTTCCGCTTGCGGGAAATCACCGAGGTGCGCCGAGGTGCGCCGCCAGCTCCTCGGCGGCGCGCTCGACGGACGGCGTCAGCCGGTCGCCGGCCACGAACGTCGCGCCCTCGATCGCGTAGACCTCGAGCGCGGCGGGCAGCCGGCCCAGCGCCCGCGCGAGCTCGATCGCATCGGCGACGCCGAACGCGTGCGTCGAGGAGCGCAGGAAGCGCACGGGCAGCGGTGCGGCCCGGGCGTCGAAGCGGCGCACCGTTCCGGCCGCCGCGCCCGACTGCGCGGCATCGACGACGACCACCCGGTCGTCGCCGTTCCAGGCATCCATCAACGCGGTCGCCTCGCCCTCGACCTCGAGCACCTCGACGCCGGCGGGCGCAAGCTCGAGCAGGCGGCGGGCGACCGCGAGCCCGGCGCCGTCGTCGCCGCGCCAGGCGTTGCCCACCCCTATGACAATCACCCGCGGTCGATCTCCAGGCGCAGGAAGTGCGTCGCGCACGAGATGCACGGGTCGTAGCTGCGCACCGCCTGCTCGCAGCGCAGCCGCAGCTCGTCGTCGGCCAGCTGCACGTGCTGCTGCACGAAGCCGTGCAGGCTCTGCTCGATGCGCCCCTGGTTCTGCGACGTGGGCGGCACGATGCGGGCGTCGAGGATCGTGCCCTCGTCGTCGATCGCGTAGCGGTGCCACAGCATGCCGCGCGGCGCCTCGGTCCACCCGAACCCCACGCCCGCGCGCGGGACCACCTCGGCGGCCGGCGGGTCGGGCGGCTCGTATGCGTCGAGCAGGCGCAGCGCCTCGTCGAGCGCATGGAGGATCTCGACCGCCCGCACGACGATGCTGCGGAACGGGTTGCGGCACACGGGCTCGAGACCGGCGGCGTCGGCGGCCTCGCGCGCGACCGGCGAGAGCTTGTCGCGGTTGAGCGCGTAACGCGCCAGCGGGCCGACGAGGTAGCGCGTGCCGTCGAGCAGCCGCGAGTGCAGCGCGGTCGAGTGCTCGACGTGCTCCTCGACGACGTGCTCGTCGTACTGCGACGGCGCGAGGTCCAGGCCGGTGCTCGACACAAGCCGCCCGCCCTCGATCGCGTAGACCTCGGGGTCGCGCAGCGCGAGGAAGACGAAGTCCTCCTCGAAGTCCGGGCACGGCAGCGACGCCGTGAAGCCGACCGCCTCGATGGCGAACTCCCGCGCGCGCTTCAGCTCCTCGACGACCGGCGCCAGCTCGGCGCGCGTCGGCGCGCGATAGAACCCGCCGACCCGCGGGTTGATCGGGTGGATCTCGCGGCCGCCGATGACGCGCATCAGCGCGTTGCCGGCCTTCTTCAGCTGCAGCGCACGCTCGACGACCTCCGGGTGATCGCGCGCCATCTCGAACGCGTTCGCGTAGCCGAGGAAGTCCGGCGCGTGCAGCATGAACACGTGCAGCGCGTGGCTTTCGACCCACTCGCCGCAGTAGAGCATGCGCCGCAGCGCGCGCACCTGCTCGGCCACCTCGACGCCGCAGACGTCCTCCATCGCCGCGATCGAGCTCATCTGGTACGCCACTGGGCAGATGCCGCAGATGCGGGCGGTGATGTCGGGCACCTCGGTGAAGCGGCGGCCGCGCAGGAACGCCTCGAAGAACCGCGGCGGCTCGTAGATGCGCAGCTTGACGTCCTCGACCTGCCCGTCGCGCACCCGCACCTCCATCGCGCCCTCGCCCTCCACGCGGGCGAGCATCTCGGTGAGGATCTCGCGCTCAGCCATCGCGTGCCTCGCTCTCGGCGCGGAACGCGGGCGCTCCCGCGTAGAAGGTGCGGTACAGGCGCACGACGTCTTGCTCGGGCAGTCCGTGGCGCGCCATCCAGCCCGCCAGCGAGCCGGTGTTGGGCTGCTCCATCGGCCCGAAGCAGCCGTAGCAGCCGCGGTGGTAGCTTGGGCACAGCGCGCCGCAGCCGGCGTGCGTCACCGGCCCCAGGCACGGCGTGCCGTGGGCGACCATCACGCAGACGTTGCCGCGGCGCTTGCACTCGATGCAGACGCTGTGCGCGGCGATCTGCGGCTTGCGTTCGTTGAGGTAGGCCGAAATGACCTCGAGCAGCTGGCGTTTGTCGGGCGGGCAGCCCTGCAGCTCGAAGTCGACGTCGACGTGCGCGGAGGCGGGCGTCGAGTCCTTCAGAGTGGAGATGTACTGCGGGCTCGCGTAGAC
>DATFRW010000105.1:0-5773 GCA_035262945.1 Solirubrobacteraceae bacterium | reverse complement strand
AGGTGGGCGTTCGCGCACCCCGGGATCCCGTTGATCGCGTTGAACGAGCACATCGAGGTGTCCGCGCCCGCGTCGATCGCGGCCTTGAACGGCTGCAGGTAGAGGTTCCACAGCCGCTGCTCGGACATGTCGGTGGTGTTGTAGTCACGCCCGCCCTCGGGCTGGCCGTACGCGGCGAAGTGCTTGGGGCTCGTGACGACCTTGTCGGGTGCGCTGTAGTCGCTGCCCTGAGCGGCGCGCACGCGCGCGGCGGCCATGACCGAGCCGAGGTACGGATCCTCGCCGCCGCCTTCTGAGATGCGGCCCCAGCGCGGCTCGTGCGACAGGTCGACCATCGGGCTGTAGATCTGCTTGATCCCGGCGGCGGCCGTCTCGCGCGCGGCGATCGTGTCGTCGGTCGTGGCGACGCCCGGGTCGAAGCTCGACGCCTGACCCAGCGGGATCGGGAAGACGGTGCGGAAGCCGTGGATGGTGTCGAAGGCGAAGAGGATCGGGATGTGCAGGCGAGTCTCCTCGACGGCCACGTGCTGGAGATGGTTGATCGTCGCCGGGTTCGTCTGGCTGAAGACCCCGCCCGCGCCCTTCCTCACCGCATCGTCGGTCGCCTGCCAATCGGCCAGCAGCTGCAGCTGCTGCAGCTTCTCGTCGAGCGTCATCTTGGCCAGCAGCGAGTTGACCTTCCCCTCGATGCCGCGGTCCGCGGGCTGGCGCGTGGGCGCCAGCGCGTCATCGTCGCCCGGCCGGCCGGCGGCAATCACCCCCCCAGCCACGATTGAGCTCAGCATCACGACCGCTGCCACGATCGCGACCCTGCGTCCTGGACGAGTCATGCCTCTCCTCCTGGGTGGGTCTGGGCGGGGTGTCAGTCCCCCCGTCGGAGCGCGCTCAAACGTCGGGGTTCGACGCTCAAACGTCGGGGGTTCGACGGCCGCCCGCGCGGGGTACTCGACCCCGGCGGAATGTCCCACGGTCGTGCTCTTGTCGTGGTGCTGCTCGTCGCGCTGGTGCTTCCGGCCGCCGCGCCGGCGAAGAACTCGCGCGACGTGCTGAAGGGCTACGCGCGCGACACCTGGGCGTCGTTCGCGGCGATGACCGACCAGCAGTCAGGGCTCCCGGCCGATGCGCTGAACGCTGACGGCAGCACGAGCGTGCAGACCTCGACGACGAACATCGGGGCCTACATGTGGAGCGCGGTCGCGGCGCGGCGGCTCGGGATCCTCTCGCACCGCGACCTCGTCGCCCGGCTCTCGAAGACGATCGCGAGCCTCGAGACGATGGAGCGCCACGCGCCCAGCGGCCAGTACTTCAACTGGTACGACCATCGCACCGGCGCGAAGCTCACGACGTGGCCGCCGACGGGCGCGCCGCTGAAGCCGATCCTCTCGTCGGTCGACAACGGCTGGCTCGCGACCGGGCTGCGGATCGTCGCGCACAGCGTGCCCGAGCTGTCGCACCGCGCCCAGGCGCTCTACGACAGCATGGACTTCGGCTTCTACTACCGGCCCGACGTCAACCGGATCGCCTTCTTCTACGCGCCGTCCGACGGCGAGTCGCCGTGCTGCTACGACACCGTCGTCTCCGAGAGCCGGATCGCGAGCTACATCGGGATCGCCAAGGGCGAACTGCCGCCGAAGGAGTACTACGGCACGTGGCGCTCGTTCCCCGACACGTGCGACTGGAGCTGGCAGGAGACCAAGCCGGTCGGCGTGACGCGCACCTACCTCGGGGTCGACGTCTTCGAGGGCGCCTACCCGTACGCCGGGATGCACGTCACGCCGTCGTGGGGCGGGAGCATGTTCGAGGCGCTGATGCCCGACCTCTTCGTCCCCGAGGAGCGCTGGGCGCCCAACAGCTGGGGCGTGAACCACCCGCTCACGGTGGAGGCGCAGATCTACCACGGGCTGCGCGAGGCGGGCTACCGCTATTGGGGCTTCTCGCCGTCGAACATCCCGGAGGGCGGCTACAACGCCTACGGCGTCGACGCCATCGGGATGAACCCGACCGGCTATCCCTCGAACGAGGACAACACGTACGTCGACAACGGCTTCGCCGGCTGCCCCGGGCGCGACCCGCAGCCACCGCCGCAGCCGTCGGCTTACACGAACGGCGTCGTCACCCCGCACGCCGCGTTCCTCGCGCTGCGCTACGCGCCCGACGCCGCGCTGGGGAACCTCGAGAAGCTCGCGCACGACTTCCCGGGCCTGTACACGAAGTGGGGCTTCCGCGACAGCGTCAACGTCGGCACCGGGGCGGTGTCCGGCTCCTACCTGTCGCTCGACCAGGGCATGATCATGGCCGCGATCGGCAACGCGCTCGGCGGCGACGTGCTGCGCAAGGCCTTCGCGGACCATGAGATCGAGCGCACGCTGCGGCCGGTCATCGGCATCGAGCAGTTCGGCGCACATCGCTGACGCGACGCTACGTTGAGGGCATGCGTCGCATGCTGCTCATCGCCGTGCTCCTCGTCTTCGCCGCGAGCGACGCGAGCGCGTCCTTCACCGCGCCGGTCGAGCTCTCGGCGGCGCCTTACGGGCTGGGCGGGACGGCGGCCACCGATGCGGCAGGCACGACCAGCGTCGTCATCACCGGCCCCAACGGCACGCTGCTGCGCGAGCGCCGGCGCGGCGGCGCCTGGTCGGCGGGGGTGCGCCTGCCCGGCCGGCCGAGGGGGGTCGCCGGCCCGGTCCTCGACGCGGCGGGCAACGGCGCGCTCGGGATCGCGTGGCGGGTGGACCGCCCGAGGATCTACAGCGGCATCGCCGTTGCGCTGCGCGATCCGGGCGCAGCGCTCTCCGAGCCGATCGCGATTGCGGGGAACGCCGCCGGCGGTGTGCGCCACCCGTCGCTGGCGATCGACGCCCGCGGGGATGCGCTGCTCGCCTACAGCGCGGGCACGCGCACGGCGCACCTCAACGACCGCGGCAAGGTCGCCGTCACCTACCGGCGGGCGGGCGGCGCCTTCGCGAGGCCGGTCATCGTGGAGCGCAGGGCGGCGAGCGCGCCGAAGGTCGCCCTGGCGCCGGACGGCACCGGCGTCGTGGCGTGGACCCGCAGCGGTCGTGTGCATGGCGTCGTGATCGGTGCGGGCGGCAGGATCGGCAAGGCGAAGGCGCTCGGCTCGGCGCCGGGCATCAGCACCCTCGCGGCGGCCGCCGCACACGGCGGGGCCGCGACCATCCTGTGGACCTCACGCGCACAAGGCGGGGCCACTGCGGTGTACAGCCGTCGGGCCGGCGCATTCGGCCGCGCCCGTGCCGTCGCATCCGCGCCGGTCTTCAGGGTCGGCGCGCAGGTGGCTGCCGACGATCGCGGCCGGATGGTGGCCGCCTGGCGCGAGGAGGGCGTCAGCGGATCGCCCGGCGTGGTCTCGAGCTCGATCGTCGCCGCCGGGGGCGTCGTGGGCAGGCCGCTCGGCCCCGCCCGTCTCGTCGTGCGCCGCCGCAGCGGCTTCGTCACCTCGCCGTCGGTCGCGATCGCCGCCGGGCGATCGGTGATCGCGTGGGGCTTCGGCGCCGACCGCCGGCGCTTCGGGGTGCAGGCCGCGATCGGCTCTCCCACCGCGCCCGGCGCCCGGCAGACCGTGGCGAGCGTCAGCCTCACGAACGTCACGTCGACGCCGCCCGCGGTCGACGCGGCCGTCGACCCGCGAGGGCCCGCGACGCTCGTGTTCACGCTCCCCGCCGAACGCGGCACGCCTCCCATGCTGTCCCAGCGCCTGCTCGCCGCCGACGGCACCTGAGCCACGATCCCTTCACAAGGTAGGACCGTCGCGGGGCTAGCGTGCCGCGCCATGCTCCGGTCCCTCTCGCGCCTCGTCGCGCCCACGCTCCTCGCCGCGCTCCTCCTCCCCGCCGCGGCCTCCGCCCACCGCTCCACCTTCGACCTCGAGGCCCATCGCGGCGGCCTCGCGTATCGCCCAGAGAGCACGCTGTCGAGCTTCGGCAACGGCATGCGCATCGGCGTCACGACGCTCGAGCTCGACATCCAGATCACCAAGGACGGCGAGGCGGTCGTCACGCACGACCGCAAGACCGACCCGAACAAGTGCCTCGACACCGCCCCGGCGACGCCCGGCGACCCGGCCTTCCCCTACGTCGGCAAGTTCGTCAAGGACCTCACGCTCGCGCAGGTCGAGACGATCGACTGCGGCTCCAAGACCCTGCCCGACTTCCCGCAGCAGGAGGCGACGCCCGGCGCGAAGATGCCGACGCTGCACCAGGTCTTCGATCTCGTCAAGCGCTACCACTCCCCCGCCCACCTCAACGTCGAGACCAAGGTCGAGGCCGGCGCGCCGCAGGAGACCGCGCCGCGCGAGCAGTTCGTCCAGGTGGCAGCGCGGGAGATCCGCGAGGCGGGCTTCCTGAACCGCGTGACCATCCAGAGCTTCGACTGGGGCTCGCTCATGCGCATGAAGGAGGTCGAGCCGCGGCTGCCGCTCGTCGCGCTCATCACGCCCGAGTTCGCGCAGGTCGGCCAGCCCGGCAAGTCGCCGTGGCTCGGTGGCCTCGACGTCGACGACTTCGGCGGCGACATCGTCAAGGCCGCGCACTCGTTCGGCGCGTACGCCCTGTCGCCCGTGCACGGCAACCCGCAGAACGGCAAGGTCACCGACCCCGGCTACCAGCCGTACACGACCAAGGCGATGGTCGACGAGGCCCACCGCTTCGGGATGAAGGTCATCCCGTGGACCGTCGACGACCCGCCGACGATGAACAAGCTCATCGACGACGGGGTCGACGGGATCATCACGGACTACCCCGACCGCGTGCGCGCCGTCATGCGCGACCGCGGGTTCAGGCTGCCCGAGCCGACGCCGTCGCCGTTCGACGTGGAGGCGCACCGCGGCGGGCGCGCCTACAACCCCGAGAACACGCTCGCGGCGTTCCGCTTCTCGCTGGGCAATCCCGACATCTCGACGCTCGAGATGGACACCATCGTCACGCGCGACGGCAGGCTCGTCGTCCACCACGACGCGACGGTCAACGGCACGCTCTGCACCGACACCGCGCCGGCGCGCCCCGCGGACCCGCAGTTCCCCTACGTGGGCAAGCTCGTGCACGACCTGACGGTGCGCCAGCTCAAGACGCTGGACTGCCACGGCGAGAAGATCCCGACGCTCGACGAGGTGCTCGCGCTCGTGCGCTCGAGCGGCCGCAAGGACATCAACCTCAACATCGAGACGAAGATCAGCCCGACGCATCCCGAGCAGGACGCCTCGGTCCAGGAGCACACGGCGAAGCTGATCGCCCTCGTCAAGCACTACGGGCTGCAGCGCCAGTGGACGCTGCAGTCCTTCGACTGGCGCACGTTGATCTTCGCCCACAAGATCGACCGGCGGATCACGACGGTGGCGCTCGTGTGGCAGTACGGCCCGAAGGAGTGCCGGACGCTGGCCGACGAGTGCTCGCTCGAGGCGGTCTACGGCGACCCGTCCGTGAAGAGCCCGTGGACCGGCGGCCTTGACTGGTGGAAGTTCCGCGACCTCGGCCGCCTGACCCGTGCCGCGGGCGCGAGCATCGTCTCGGCCAACTGGCAGGTCCACGACCCCAACCAGGGCGTCGTCGAGTCGACCGACGACTACGTCAAGGAGGATCCGGCGTACTTCCACGGACCGGACGTCGCCGGCCTGCACCGCCAGGGCGTCAAGGTGGTCCCGTACACGATCGACGATCCGCAGACCATGCAGCGGGTCATCGACCTCGGCGTCGACGGGATCATCAGCGACGATCCGCTCGCACTGATCACCGTGGCCAAGCGCAACGGACTGCGCTAG
>DATFRW010000104.1:0-10349 GCA_035262945.1 Solirubrobacteraceae bacterium | reverse complement strand
ACGACGTAGCAGTCATGGCGCTCGATGCGAAACGACGAGCGCCGGGGTGCTGGGGCGCACAGCTGGGACGTGGCGGGGCTCTGGGCCGCGTCCAAGCGAAGGCCGACAGTGTACTGCCCGTCGTTTAACCGCCGGTGTAGGCTGCGCCGCAGAGCCGCCGGGTAGATGTGGGGCCCGAGGTGCAGAACGTCAACGGACACCGAGACCTGAAGGTCCTCCTTGCCGACGAAGACCCCGGCGCGCTGAACATCATCGCCGGGCAGGTCCGCGAGCTCGGCCACACGCCCACCGAGATCGCCGTCGACCTGGCCGCCGCGGTCGACGCGATCGCGCGCGAGGACCCCGACCTCACCATCGTCGCCCTCTACGACGACGACGGCCTCGCGCTCGACCTCATCGAGGAGATCAACGCGTTCTCCTCGGGGCCCGTCATCGCGCTCCTCGACCACGAGGATCCCGACTTCGTCGCCCTCGCGGCCGACCGCGGGATCTTCGCCTACGCGCGGCAGGAGACCACCGAGTCGATCCAGTCCGCCATCGAGGTAGCGATGCGCCGGTGGCGGGAACACCACGCCTTGCACGAGCAGGTGGAACAGCTGGAGGGCGCGCTCGAACGCAGAGCCGTGATCGAGCGCGCCAAGGGCATCCTCATGGAGCGTCACGACATCGATGAGCGGGCGGCATTCGGATTGCTGCGCGAGCACGCGCGGAGCAACAACCGCAGCGTCGTCGACGTGGCGTCGGCGGTCGCCGAGGGGCACGCGCTCCTACGCAGGGCGCGGGAGTAGCCGCCGTGGCCGCGCCCGCGAGCACCGCCGTCGTCGAACGCGCTCAGGGCAACGTGTTGGTCCGCGCCGCGAAGCGCTTCATGGCGGACAAGATGACCGACCACGCGGCGGCCCTCACGTACTACGCGATGATGTCGCTGTTCCCCGGGCTGCTCGTCATCGTGACCCTGCTGGGGATCGTCGGGCAGCAGGGACTGGTCACCGACGCGACCAACTACCTGCTCAAGCACGGCGTCGACAAGGGCACGGTCGACCAGATCGCGACGGCGCTCAGGCACATGATCAGCACGTCGAGCGGCGCCCTGAGCATCACGCTCGTCATCTCGCTCCTGCTGGCGCTCAACGGCGCCGCGGGCGCGTTCGGGGCGGCCGGGCGGGCCCTGAACATCGTCTACCGGGTCGAGGAGAGCCGCGGCCTCGTGCGCCGCAAGATGAACGACCTGCTCGTCGCGCTCGCGGTCATCGTCCTGCTCCTTGTCGTGCTCATCGCGGTGTTCCTCGGGGGGCAGATCGCGCACGACCTCTTCGGCAAGATCGGCCTCGGCGACACGGCGTCCACGATCTGGTCCATCGTGCGCTGGCCGGTGGCGTTCGTCTCCGCGTCGATCGCCTACGCCCTGGTGTACGGGCTGGCGCCCGATCGCGAGCCGCGCAGGGTGCGCTGGATCTCGCCCGGCGCGCTGCTTGCGATCGTGCTCTGGCTCCTGCTCTCGCTCGGCTTCTCGTTCTACGTCCGGAACTTCTCGAACTACGGCGCCGTCTACGGCACGTTCGCGTCGGCGATCGTGCTGCTGCTGTGGCTGTACCTCTCCGCGAATGCGTTCCTCTACGGCGCCGAGCTCAACGCGGAGCTCGGCGAGGGGAATCAGTCGAGCTCGCGGTCGGTCAGCTCGGGCGGGTAGGAGCACATGCCCGCGCGGCCGGGGCAGGTCGCGCACAGCCCGCGGTGCGGGACCGCGGCGACCGGGTACTCGCCCGCGAGCAGCGGGGCGGCGTGCGCGCGCAGCTCGGTGTCGAGCGCGTCGGCATCGGCGCTCGTGTAGCGCGCGACGGCGGGCTCGCCCGGCCGCTCGAGGAACACGTGCGCGACCTCGACGGCGGGCGCGCCGGCCCGCAGGGCCGCGAGCGCGTAGATGCGCCGCTGGATACCGTAGCCCGCCTCGACGAGCGTCTCGAGGTCGGCGTCGCCCACGCGGTCGGACTTGTAGTCGACGATGAGCGCGGCGCCGTCGGGCTGCTGCGCGAGCACGTCGACGAAGCCGGTGAGCAGCGGGCCGTCGGTGAGCGTGAACGCGAAGGCGTGCTCGCGGTGGATGGCGCGGGCGCCGGCGAGGCGGGCGCGCACCTCGCTGCCGGCGAAGGCGGCGACCATCCCCTGCAGGTCGCCGACGTCGTCGTCGGAGACCTCGGCCTCGTGCGCGTCGGCGACGGCGCGCACCGCCTCCGCGTCCGGCACCGGCGCGCCGCCCCGCAGGTCGAGGTCCTCGAGCAGGGCGTGGACGAGCGTGCCGCGCACGAGGAGGTCGAGCGACGGCGCAGGCGCGTCTTCCTCGCGCAGGTGCGGCGGCACCGGCTGGGCCGGCAGCCGCAGGCCGCGCTCGAGGTGGAAGCGGTACGGGCACGCCGCGTAGCCCCTCAGCGCCGAGTAGCTCAGCGCGGCCGGGGGCACCGGGGTCTCGATCGGCTCGGGAGGCGGCGCCGTCGGCGGCGGCGGCGCGGCCGGTGCGCCGCCGTTGAGCGCGAGCGCGAGCTGTTCCCCGGGCGCGACGGGCGCCGGCGCCTCGAGGCGCAGCACGCCGCTTGCGGGGCTGTTCAGGACGGTGCGGACGAGCCCGTGATCCTGGACGGGCTCGCCGGGATCGAGCCATGCGACGCCCGGCACCAGGGCGGGACCGATCCAGCTCAGCGGTGGGGCGGCGCCGCCCGGCCTCGGCCAGTGCTCGCCCATGCGGGCCGCGCCGCTGAGGATGAGGCGCTCCTCCGCGCGCGTCATCGCGACGTGCATGATGCGGCGCTCCTCGTCCTCGTCGGCGGCGCGGCGCTCGGCCTCGATCGCGTCGAAGTCGAACGCCGTCGCCTTGGATCCGTCGAGGCCGATGAGCCGCAGCCCGACGCGGCCGTCGGCGACGTGGAGGTCGGGCGAGGCGAGGTTGCCGCGCCGGCCGAGGTCGGCGACGACCACGACCGGGAACTCCAGGCCCTTGGCCGCGTGGATCGTCATGAGCCGCACGGCGTCGAGCCCGCCGAGGTCGACGGGGGCGTCGATCTCGCGGGCGTCGGCGTCGAGTTCGGCAGTGGCGAGGTCGATGAAGCCGCGCACGTCGCGCCCGCTGCGCGCCTCGTAGGCGGCGGCGAGGCGCAGGAGCTTGTGGACGTTGGCGAGGCGGCGAGCGCCGCGTGGGAGCGCGAGGACGTGCAGGTCGTAGCGGGTGCGCCGGATCGCGCGCTGCATGAGCTCGTCGAGGCCAAGCCGCGGGGCGCGCGCGCGCTCGGCGGCGAACCAGCGGCGGAACGCGTCGAGCCGGCGCGCGTCGTCGCCGCCGAGCTGCAATGCGGGGTCGTTGGCGGCCTCCCAGATCGTCGCCCGCCCCTGCTCGGCGGTCAGGGCCAGCAGCGCGAGCCCGTCGGACGACAGGCCGACCATCGGCGATGCGAGCAGGCTGAGCAGCGCCTCCTCGTCGCGCGGGTTGGCAAGCGCGGCGAGCACGTTGCACAGGTCGCGGACCTGCTGGCGCGCCCACCAGCGGCGCGTGCCGCCTGCCAGCGTGGGCAGGCCCGCCAGCTCGAGCGCCCGCTCGTAGAGCCCCATGTCGGTCATCGCGCGCAGCAGCACGACGACGTCGCGCGGTGCGACGCCCTCCTCGTGCACGAGCGCGCCGACGCGCTGGGCGACGATCCGCGCCTCGGCCTGCTTTGCGGCGCTCGCCGCGGGCAGCCCGAGCCCGAGCGCGGCCGGGGCGTTCTCGTTCCACGCGTCGGTGTCGGTGACGAGCAGCTCGACGACCGGCTCGGGCGCCGGCGGGTCGTCGCGGCCGGGCTCGAGGTCGACCCAACGCGCGTGCAGCGGCGCGAACCCGCCGTTGAGCGCTTCGAGGATCTCCGGGCGGGAGCGGAAGTTCGTCGCGAGCGTGGCCGCGCGGCCGACCGCCTCCAGGCGCCCGCGCCGGGCGCGGAAGACCTCGACGTCGGCGTGACGGAAGCCGTAGATCGCCTGCAGCTCGTCGCTGACGGTGCACACGTTGTCGCGTCCGACGAGCTCGAGCAGCTCGAGCTGCAAGGGATTTGTGTCCTGGAACTCGTCGACCATGATCCGCTCGAAGCGCTCGCGGTAGCCGGCGGCGATGCCGGGCTCGCGGGCGAGCAGGTCGCGCGTCATGAGCTCGAGGTCGTCGAAGTCGACGGCGCCGCGCTCGCGCTTGGCGGCGGCGTACGCGTCGGCGTAGCGACCCAGGAGCTCGTCGACGAGCGCGAGCGCCGGGACCGCGCGGCGGTCGGCCAGCGTGTGCGCGTAGGCGTCGCAGGCCTCGCGGTACGCGTCGGCGGCCGGGGTCTTCAGCGCCGCGGCGGCGCGGGTGACGCGCACGTCCTCGACATCGACCTCGGCACCCTCGTCGAGTGCGGCACCGCATCGCGCGAGCGCCTCGCGCGCGGCGTCGACGCGCGCGCCGTTGCTGGGTGCGCCGGCCAGCTCGGCCGCGAAGCCGTCACCTGCGGCGCGCAGCGCCGCGGTGGCCGCGCCGAGGTCGGCCGGATGCGGCACCGGCAGGGACGGACGCGTCTGCCCGCGCGAGCGCAGCTGCTCATGCGCCGCGAGGACCATGCGCTGCAGCCTGTCGACGGTGTACGCCGCGGCGAGGTCGAGCGCCTCCTGGCGCGGGGTGGCGAGAAACGCCGCGAGGGCGACGTCGAACGCCTCGCGCTGCGCCGTGCGCCCGTCGGCGGGGTCGAGCACGACGAACGCGGGGTCGAGGCCGGCAGCCACCGCGTGCGCGCGCAGGATGCGCTGGCAGAAGCCGTGGAACGTGAGGATCCAGGCGCTCTCGGCGTCGCGCGCGGCCTGGCGGGCGCCGCGCGCGAGCAGCCCCGCGCGCACGCGAGCGCGCAGCTCGCCCGCGGCCTTGTCGGTGAACGTGATGACGAGGACCTGGTCGGCGCGCAGGCCGTCGTCGAGCACCGAGGCGACGAAGCGCTCGACGAGCACCGAGGTCTTCCCCGACCCCGCGTTCGCCGAGAGCATGAGGTCGCCGTCGCGGCGGGCGATGGCGTCTGCCTGCGCCGGGGTGAACGCGCCGGTCACGCCGATGCCGCCTCGCACCGGCAGATCGAGGGGTAGGCGCACCCGCCGCCGTAGGCGCACGCGGTCGGTGCCGGCCGCAGCGACCCCGAACGGATCCCGCGGACCGCGCGCAGCGCCGCGTCGAGCACCTCGCGCAGGCGAGTGTCGAATTCGTCTGCCGGGAGGCGGTCATTTCCGACACTCGCGAGGCCGGGGTCGGCGCCGTCGAGCAGCAGCCCGCGCGGGCGCCCGTCGTCGTCGCGGCCCAGCGGCTGATAGAGGCCGCCCACGCCCTCGAGCTCGAGCAGCTGCGGCAACGCGAGCAGGTACAGCCCGACCTGCAGGCGCGCCTCCTCCACCCACTTCGCCTGTGGCGGCGCGCCCTTGCCCTTGTAGTCGTAGACGATCGCCTCGCCCCCGCCCCCGCCGACGTCGACGCGGTCGATGCGCCCCTGCAGGCGCAGCTCGCCGCCCGCGAGCTCGACCGGGCCGCGCGCGTCGTCCTCGCCGCCGAAGCGCAGCTCGAACTCGCGCGGGGCGAAGGCCGAGCCGGCGTGCGCGGCGTGCTCGACGTAGCGCAGCAGGTCGGCCTCGAGCCGGCGCAGCGCCGCCCGGCGGCGCTCCGGGCTCGGGGAGATCGTGGCGTCGTCGGCGTGGCGGTCGAGCGCCTCACGCACCAGCGCGCGCGCCTCGTCGAGCCGGGCGGGCGTCAGCGGGCCGCCGTGCGACAGCGCGCGCAGCGCGTCCTCGAGCACGCGGTGCGCGAGATCGCCGCGCAGCATCGGCTCCGGATCGGGCTCGAGCGCGCTCGGGTGCAAGAGCCGCTCGACGAACCACTTCACCGGGCACGACGCGTAGGACTCGAGCGCCGAGGCCGACCAGGTCGAGCGTGCGGCGATCACGCCGAGCACGCGGTGGTCGCGCAGCGAGCCGACGGCGGGCTCGGGGGCGCCGGGGCCGGCGGCCAGTCGCGCGCGGGCCGCCTCGTTCGGCGTCGGCGCGAGCCCATCGCCGAAGCCCGCCGCGCCGAGCGGGCGGCGCTCGATGCGGTCGGCCGCCGCGGGGTCGAACGCGTCGAGGACGTCGTCGACGAACAGCGAGCGCACGGCCGGCTCGCCGTCGTCGTCGGCGGCCGGCCAGCTCAGGGAGAGCAGCTCGGTCGGGCGGCTCGTCGCCGCGTAGAGCAGATAGCGCTCAGCGTCGAGGCGGTCCTCGCGCAGGCGCAGCCGCAGGCCCGAGGCGGCGTTGAGCGCGCGGCGCTCCTCGTCGCCGAGGAACGGCTCGGGGACGGCGGGCCGCGGGAACCAGTCCTCGCGCAGGCCGCACAGGAACAGCGCGCGGACGCGCCGCGCGCGCAGCGCCTGCGGGCTCGTGACGGCGACGACCCCGGGCCGCGGGTCGTCGTAGACGCGGACCTCCAGATCGGCGAGTACGCGGGCAAGCTCGTCGGGCTCGGGTACGAGCGCAGCGTCGGCGGCGGCGAGGCGCTCGAGCTCGCTGAGCGCGGCGCGTAGCGCCCCGGCGACGCGGGCCTCGAGCGCCTCCGCGCCGGTGAGCACGCGCGCCTGCCCGCGGAAGGGGGCGGCGAACAGCGCGGCCGTCTCCGCGGCGAGCCGCCGGCACAGCGCCGCGGGGTCGCCGGCCGTCGCGGCAAGGCGATCGAGCTCGTGGAGGACGAAGTCGGGGTGTTCGGCCTCCCAGAGCGCGCGGGCGGCGGCCGCCGTCGCGGCACCTTCGACCCGGGCGCGCTGCTCGAGGCGGTCGGCGAGCGCGAGATGGTCGAGCTTGCCCGGCGTGCGCAGCCAGGCGACGAGGTCGTCGGCGCTGCCGTCCACCAGCGCGCAGCGCAGCAGCGCGATGACGCCGCGGCCGAGCGCGGTGTGGCCGACCGGCACGCGGCGATCGATCGCGAACGGCACGTCGAGGTCGCCGAACACCTGTGCGACGAGCGCGGCGTGCTGGCGCGGCTCGCGCAGCACGACGGCGACGTCCTCGGGCGCGAAGCCCTGGTCGCGGATGAGCCGCGCGACGTGGGCCGCGACGAGCTCGAGCTCGGCGCGCTCGCCGCCGCCTTCGAGCAGTAGCAGGGCGTCACCGGGATCCGGCCGCTTGGGCGGCGGCGGCTCGAAGAGCGTGCGCTCGAGCGCGTGGAGCGCCGGGCGGGCGTAATGCTCGGCGTGAGCGGGCAGCTCGACGTGCTGCGGCCCGAGCGCGATGAGCTCCTGGAAGGTCGCTCCGCGCCCGGCGAAGGCGAGCCGGCCGGGCTCGTAGCTGAGCGACACGGTGACCGGCGCCTCCGCGTGGACGGCGAGCGTCTCGACCGCGTCGCGCTGGATCGGCGTGAGGTCGTCGAAGCCGTAGAGGAAGACGGGGGTCGCGCGCCAGCGGGCGGGCTGGAGCCGCAGCGCGTCGAGCGCGGCCTGGTCCTGCAGGACGCGGTCGCGGCGCCCGAGCTTCTCGAGCCCGTCGCGGTAGGCGCCGTACAGGCGGGCGAGCTCCTCGGCGTAGGCGGCGCGCGCGGGCTCGCGTTCGCCCCACGCGCGCATCGCGACCCACCAGCGCCCCGGGTCGATGCGCCGCTCCTCGAGCTCGTCGGCGAGCCGCAGCAGCGCCCGCGCGAACCCCGGCGTCGCGGCCGACGACCCGAGCGCCTCGAACCTCGTCCGCGCGATCGCCGCGGCCGCCACCCGTTCGCGCGCGAGGCGGCCGAGCCCCTGGCCGCCCGCCCCGGCGCGCCGCGCGAGCTCGCGCATCAGCCCAATGAACGTCACCACCCGGACGCCGAAGACCGCCCCCGCGGCCGCGAGCTCGCGGCGGTAGTGGTCGACGTCGGCGAACGTCGGCACGACGAGCAGCGGCTCGTCGTCGAGCGCGGCCCGGTACGCGGCCAGGATGTGGCCGGCCTTCTCGGCGTTGGCTGGACCGGTGACGACGGTGAGCGGCAAGGGACCCGACAGGGTTGCTCACGAACCGGCGGACTTCGCCTCGGCGAGCCGCTCGTGCAGCTTCGCGCGCAGCTCGTCGGGGTCGTACTGGCGCTGCGAGCGGCGCTTGCGCGCGACGACCGCGCCGGTGGCGGCGACGCCGGCGAGACCGGCGAGACCGACGAGCTTCCACGGGATTCGCATTGAGAGCGCGTACGTTACGCGCCGTGACCGACGTCGGCCTGAGCCTCGAGGACGCCCTCGCCACCGCCGGGACGGGCGACATCTGGCTGTTCCGCGGCCGCTCGTTCGCCGACCGCGCGATCCAGACGCTCACGAACGCCCCGGTCAACCACGTCGGGATGGCGGTGGCGATCGACGATCTGCCCCCGCTGCTCTGGCACGCCGAGCTCGGCCGCTCGCTGCCCGACGTGTGGACCGGCGAGCGCCAGCGCGGGGTGCAGCTGCACCTGCTCGCTGACGCGGTGCGCACGTGGGACGAGCGCTACGGGCAGCAGGCCTGGGTGCGCCAGCTCGAGGGGACGCTCACGCGCCGCCACGAGGACCGTCTGATGGAGGTCATCGAACGCTTCAACGGCCGTCCGTTCCCGACGACGGTCGGCCTCGCCCGCCAGTGGGTCACCGCGCGCGTGCGCCGCCGCGAGAGCTCCCGGGAGGCGATCTACTGCGCCGAGCTCGTCGCGACCACCTACCAGCACATGGGCCTGCTCCCCGCCCGGCGCCCGGCGAGCTGGTACGACCCCGGGCGCTTCTGGAGCGGCGACCGGATCGAGCTCGTCCCGCCGTTCGCGCTGGCCGGAGAGGTCCCTGTGGGGCAATGACGATCCGCCGCGGCGAGCCCGCCGACGCGCCCGTGGCGGCCGAGGTCTGGCTGCGATCGCGCAAGGCGTCGGTCCCCGCGATCCCCGCGCCGGTCCACGACGACGACGAGGTCCGTGCCTACTTCGCCGGGCATGTCGTCGGCAACTGCGAGCTCTGGCTTGCCGAGGACGCCGGCGCCGTCGTCGGAGTCCTCGTGCTCGGGGGCGACTGGGTCGACCAGCTCTACGTCGACCCGTCGCGCTGGGGGCGCGGCATCGGCAGCGCGCTGCTCGATGTCGCCAAGCGCGAGCGCCCCGGCGGCCTGCGGCTGTGGACCTTCGCGGGGAACTCCGGCGCCCGGCGCTTCTACGAGCGCCACGGGTTCGTGGAAGGCGCGCGCACCGATGGGGACAACGAGGAGGGCGCGCCCGACGTGCTCTACGTCTTCTCCGCCGTCGCTCGCGGCGACGTGCGACCTGGGCAATGAGGGTGAGGAGGCTGGCAGTGCCGCCTGCGCGAGCGGTCGTCCTCGCGGCCGAGCGGTAACGTGCCAACTCGGTGGTGCGTGTCCGGTGCGCCCCGAGGACGACCGCGGGCGACGGCGGCACCGCCAACCTTCACACCCTCAATGCCCAGGCACCGCAGCGCCGCTAACGCGACGCGGCAGACCGCGCCTTCGACCACTCCGCCTTGTGCACCCGCTTGGCCGCCTGGTACTCCATGAGCGCCTCCGGCGAGTCCACGTCGCCCAGCGTCGGATGCCAGGGGATGAGGCCCTGGGCGGCCTCGACGCCGAAGCGCTTGGCCAATACGGAGCCGAGGGCCTTGATCTTCATCTCGCCGAAGCCCGGCAGCGCCGCCAGGTTCGCGCGCAGCGCATCGGCGTCGGCGGCGTCGGTCCACACCCGCGCGGCGTCGCCGTCGTAGGTGTCGCGGACGTACACGGCGAGGTCGTGCACGCGCTGGGCCATGGCGCCGGGGAAGCGATGGATGGCCGGCGGCGTGCGGAAGATCGGCTCGAGGTCGGCGGCCGCGATCGCGGCGGGATCGAGCGACCCGAGCCGCTCGCGCAGCACGTATGGCCCCGAGAACGCCTTCTGGACGGTGACCTGCTGGTCGAGCGCGAAGCCGATGAGCAGCGCCATCGGGTCGGTGGCGATGAGCTCGTTGGCCTCGTCGGAATCGGTGAAGTACAGGCGATCGGGCACGGAGCCGAGACTACCGGTCGCCGTGCTTCGCGCTACTTCGAGCCCGACGCGGCCGCCCAGCCGCCCAGGCCGAGGTAGAGCAGGCCGGTCGCGCGTTGCTGACGACGCCACCTGCGCGGGTGCCGCGCCAGCCACCGGCTCAACCGCCCCGAGCCCAGCGCGTACAGCGAGTCGGACAGGAGCCCGAGCGCGACGAAGACCACGCCGAGCATAACCTGAAGCGCGGCGTGCCCGGCACCCGCGTCGACGAACTGCGGGAAGAGCGCCAGGAAGAACAGCGCGACCTTGGGGTTCCCGAGCTCGACGACCGCTCCCTGGCGATACGAGCGCC
>DATFRW010000103.1:0-28199 GCA_035262945.1 Solirubrobacteraceae bacterium | reverse complement strand
CCTGGCGTGACTGCGAGGACTCGCGATGGCGGAGAGCGGGACGGCCTCGGCGAGTTGCGGCGCGCTGGTGGCCTCTCGTTCCTCACCCTCAAGCGCCTGTCGTTCACGCACTCGGCGATCTACCTGACGCTGCTGGTGGTGTGGATCGTGCCCGGGCTGCACACCTTCGAGTTCATCTTCGGCATGGCCCACGGGCTGGGCTGGATCGCGATGTGCATCCTCATGCTCGCGGCCGTGCGCGCGCGCGTGGTGTCGTTCCGGCTGGGGGTCGCCGTCGCGGTCATCGGCGCCGTCGGGCCCTTTGTCGGTTCGTACGAGTTCGTGCGCGAGCAGCGCCGCCGCGTCAGCGCGCTGTCGCACGCAGGTACGTGAGCACCGCCGCCACCCGGCGGTCGGCGTGCTCGTCGCCGAGCTCGAGCTTCACGAAGATCCGCTCGACGTCCGCCTCGACGTCCTCCCGGGGAACGCCCAGCCGCTGAGCGATCGCCTCGTTGGTCAGGCCCTCGGCGATCAGGCCGAGCACCTCGCGCTCGGTGGCGCTGAGCTCGGAGAGCGGGCCTGCGGCTCCGGCGCGGGCGACGAGGCCGTCCACGATCGCGGGGTCGACGACGCAGCCGCCGTGCGCGACCCGGCGCACGGCGTCCAGCAGCGTCTCGACCTCGCTCACGCGGTCTTTGAGCAGGTAGCCGCGCCGCGCCTCGCGCTCTTCCACGAGGTGCAGCGCGTACGCCGGCTCGAGGTACTGGGACAGCACCAGCACGCCGATCTCGGGGTGCGTGCGACCGATCTGGTCGGCGGCCTCCAGGCCTTCCGTGGTGCCGGTGGGCGGCATGCGGATGTCGACGAGCGCCACATCCGGGCGATGGCGCTCGATCTCGCGATGCAGGGCCTCGGCGTCGCCGGCGATGGCCGCGACGTGGACGCCGCATTCGCGCAGCAGGGCCGCCATGCCGTCTCGGATGAGCGCCGAATCGTCGGCGATCACCACGCGCAGCGTGCCGCGGTCGACCCGGTCCCATTGGGCGGACAGCACGAGATGGCGGCCGCGCAGGCCGCGCAGCTCGACCTCGCGCCCCTCCTCGAACCAGATCTCGTCGTCGAGGTCCTCGTCGGCCTGGGCCAGCTCGCGGACGATCCCGGCGACGAGCACCTCGCCGCCGTGCGCGAGGTCGGCGATGCGCGCCGCCTTCACCACGGTGCGGCCGTGGAGGTCGTCCTCGCGCAGCGCCGGCTCGCCGGTGTGCATGCCCATCCGCACGCGGAAGTCCGGCGCACTGGCCGGCGGCAGCGCGCGCTGGACCGCGACGGCGCAGCGCAGCGCGGCGCGGGCGCTGGGGAACGCGGCGAGGTGGCCGTCGCCCAGCGCCTTGATCAGGGTGCCGCCGTGCTCGGCGATGTTCGCGCGCAGCACGTCCTCGTACTCGGCCATCGCGCGCAGCCATCGCGCCTGCCCGAGGCGCTCGAGCAGGGCGGTCGACCCTTCGACGTCCGCGAACAGGACGGTGACCGTCGCCCCCGACACGGGCCACATCCTGACGGACGGCGCGAGGCGGCGATAGGGGGTCACCACGAGCCCGCGCAGGGCGCTCGGGGGCGCCTCCAGTTAGGGCGTATTAGCTGTCCGTTCAGGCAACCGAGCAGGCGCTAGAGTCTGATTTCGAAGACATGGCGGTCAACACCACAGTGCAGGTCACCCTCCCGCAGATGGGAGAGTCGGTGACCGAGGGCACCGTCCTCGAGTGGCACAAGCAAGAGGGGGAGCACGTCGAGGCCGACGAAGTACTCGTCGAGATCTCGACCGACAAGGTCGATGCCGAGGTCCCGGCACCGGCCAGCGGCACCGTCACCAAGATCCTGGCCGCGGAGGGCGACACCGTCACGGTCGGCGCCGTCCTCGCCGAGATCGCCACCGAGAACGGCGCCAAGCCCGCGGCCGCCAACGGCGGGCCCAGCCAGGCCGTCGAGGCCGCGGCCAGCCAGACCGCCGAGGCCGCCGCGACCGAGGCCGCCGGCGACGCGCCCGCCGGCGAGATCGTCGACATCGTCACCCCCACGGGCGGCGAGTCGGTCACCGAGGGCACGATCCTCGAGTGGTCGGTGAAGGTCGGCGACACCGTCGAGGACGGCCAGACCGTCGTCGAGCTGTCCACCGACAAGGTCGACATGGAGCTGCCGGCGCCGACCGCGGGCACCATCACCGAGATCCTCGCCGAGGAGGGCGACACGGTCACGGTCGGCCAGGTCATCGCGCGCATGCAGGTCGGCGCGGGCGCGGAGCGCCCGCCGGCCGAGCCGTCGTCGGGCAACGGCGCCAGCGCGCCCGCCGCGCCGCCCGCGCCCCAGGTGGAGCTGCCCGAGAAGATCTCGCCGGTCGCCGCCCGCGTCGCCGCCGCCGAGGGCATCGACGTCTCCGACGTCACCGGGACGGGACCCGGCGGGCGCATCACGAAGGCCGACGTCCTCGACGCCAAGAACGGCGCGCCGGCCGAGGCCGCCGCCGGCGAGCGCACGCTCATCAAGGGCGGCGCCGCGATGCTCGCGCGCTACATGGACGAGAGCCGCTCGATCCCGACGGCGACCTCGTTGCGCACCATCACCGTCACGGCGATGGACACCCGGCGCAAGCAGCTCAAGGACGCCGGGCAGCGGGTCTCCTTCACGCACCTCATCGCCTACGCCATCGCCCAGGCCGCCACGCACGACATGCCGGTGATGGCCCACCACTTCGAGCAGACCGACGGCAAGGCGTTCCGCCTCGACGACGGCCAGGTCAACCTCGGCATCGCGGTCGACGTCGAGAAGAAGGACGGCACCCGCACGCTCATGGTCCCCGTCATCCGCGACGCGGGCCGCAAGAACTTCGCCGACTTCAAGGCCGCCTTCGACGAGCTCATCGAGAAGGCGCGCACCAACACGCTCACCGCCGACGACCTCACCGGCGGGAACATCTCGCTGACCAACCCGGGCGGGATCGGCACCATCGCGTCGGTGCCGCGGCTCATGGTCGGCCAGGGCACGATCGTTGCCACCGGCTCGATCGCCTATCCGCCCGGCCTGGCCAACGTCGGCGCCGCCATCGGCGCCGAGAAGGTCATGACGATGACCTCGACGTACGACCACCGCGTCATCCAGGGCGCGGAGTCGGGCCGCTTCCTGCAGATCGTCGAGGCCTACCTCCAGGGCGAGAACGGCTTCTACGACGGCGTCTTCGCGTCCCTCGGCGCCGAGCTCGGCCCGCCGCCGCAGGCGCCGGTCGCCGCCGAGATCGCCGCCCCCGCCGCGGCGCCCGCACCGGCGCCGTCCGCGGTGCCCGACGAGGCGATGCTTCAGGCCGTCCAGGCCGCGACGTCGCTGCTGAAGGCCCACCGCACGCACGGCCACCTCGCCGCCCGCCTGGACCCGCTCGGCACCGAGCCCGAGGGCGACCCGGCGCTCGAGCCAGAGACCGTCGGCCTGACGCCCGAGATCATGGCCCGGATCCCGGCCAAGATCCTGCGGATGTACGTGCCGGGCGCAACGCTCGCCGACGCGCTCCCGCACCTGCGCGAGACCTACTGCGGCACGATCGCCTACGAGATCGAGCACATCGCAAGCCACCGCCAGCGCATGTGGCTGCGCGAGAAGATCGAGTCCAGCGCGTTCCGCCAGCCGCTGAGCAGCGACGAGCAGCTCGCGCTCCTGCAGCGCCTCATCGAGGTCGACGCGCTCGAGCGCTTCATGCACAAGGCCTACCTCGGCCAGAAGCAGTTCTCGATCGAGGGCCTCGACATGACGGTGCCGATGCTCGACGAGACGATCCAGCTCGCCGCCGCCGTCGGCGCGCGCGAGGTCGTCGTCGGCATGGCGCACCGCGGCCGCCTCAACGTCCTCGCGCACAACCTCGGCCGCCCGTACGAGACGATCTTCGCCGAGTTCGAGGGCGCCTCGACGCTCGAGGCCGTGACCTCGATCCCCCAGGGCGGCACCGGCGACGTCAAGTACCACCACGGGGCGCAGGGCACCTATCAGCTGCCCAACGGCGACGCGATCCTCGTCAACCTCGAGTCCAACCCGTCGCACCTCGAGTATGTGCACCCGGTCGTCGTCGGCGCGACCCGCGCCGCGCAGACCACCCGCCAGGGCCCGCGCGCGCAGCGCGACACCGATGCCGCGATGCCGATCGTCCTGCACGGCGACGCCGCGATGCCCGGCCAGGGCGTCGTCGCCGAGTCGCTGAACCTCCAGGCGCTCGACGGCTACAAGGTCGGCGGCACGATCCACCTCATCCAGAACAACCAGATCGGCTTTACGACCGATCCCGAGGACGCGCGCTCCACCCGCTGGGCGTCCGACCTCGCCAAGGGCTACGACACGCCGATCATCCACGTCAACGCCGACGACGTGGCGGCGTGCATCGCGGCGGTGCGCCTCGCCTTCGCCTTCCGCCAGGAGTTCGGCCACGACGTCGTCATCGACCTCATCGGCTACCGCCGCTTCGGCCACAACGAGGCCGACGAGCCCGCGTACACCCAGCCCGAGATGTACGCGACGATCAAGAGCAAGAAGCGCGTCAGCGAGGTGTGGGCCGAGCGCCTCGTGGCCGAGGGCGTCATCTCGCAGGACGACGTCGAGCGCAAGCGCCAGGACGTGTGGGACGAGCTCACGCGCCTGCACCAGGACCTCAAGTCGCAGATCAAGGCCGCCGAGGAGGCCGGGACGGTCGAGCAGGCCACCGGCGAGTACCAGCTCGACCGGTCGCCCTCGCCGGAGGTCCAGACCGCGGTGTCCGCGGACCGCCTGCGCACGCTCAACGAGGAGCTGCTCACCGTCCCCGAGGGCTTCACCGTCCACCCGAAGCTCGTCAAGCAGCTCGAGCGGCGCCGCCAGGCGCTCGGCTCCGAGGGCGGGATCGACTGGGCGCACGCCGAGACGCTCGCCTTCGCCTCGCTGCTCACCGAGGGCGTGCCGATCCGGCTCACCGGCCAGGACGCCGAGCGCGGGACCTTCTCCCAGCGCCACATGGTCCTGCACGACGCCAAGACCGGCCAGGCGATCAGCCCCATCCAGTCACTGCCCGGCGGGCTTGCCCCGTTCGAGCTGCACAACTCGCCGCTCAGCGAGATGGGCTGCCTGGGCTTCGAGTACGGCTATTCGGCCGAGGCGCCGGAGACGCTCGTGCTCTGGGAGGCCCAGTTCGGCGACTTCGGCAACTCGGCCCAGGTCATCATCGACCAGTTCATCGTCAGCGGCCTGGCCAAGTGGGGCCAGACCACGCGCCTGACCCTGCTGCTGCCGCACGGTTACGAGGGCTCTGGCCCCGAGCACTCCTCCGCGCGGCTCGAGCGCTTCCTGCAGCTGGCCGCCGAGGGCAACATCCGCGTCGCCAACCTGACGACGCCGGCCCAGTACTTCCACCTGCTGCGGCGCCAGGCGCGCATCGCCAAGCAGCGCCCGCTGATCATCATGACCCCGAAGTCGCTCTTGCGCCTCCCGCAGGCGACCAACCGGCTCGAGCACCTTTCCGAGACGCGCTTCTTCCCCGTCCTCGGCGAGCCGCGCGTGGAGCACGACAAGGTCGAGCGCCTCGTGCTGTGCACCGGCAAGATCTACTACGACCTCGTCGGCCACCCGAGCCGCGAGGGCAACGAGAAGGTGGCGATCGGCCGCGTCGAGCTGCTCTATCCGTTCCCGGAGGCGCAGATCCTCGAGCTGGCCGACAGCTATCCGAACCTGCGCGAGGTCGTGTGGGTGCAGGAGGAGCCGCGCAACATGGGCGCGCGCGCGCACATGTCGCCGCGCCTCATGCAGTCGCTGCCCGAGCACCTGAAGTTCGGCTACATCGGCCGGCCCGAGCGCGCCTCACCGGGCGAGGGCTATCCCGCCGCCCACACCGCCGAGCAGAACCGCATCATGCGCACCGCGTTGGACATGTCGGTCCCGGTGACCCTGTACCCGGCCAAGCTCCCGGGCGACCGCTGAGCGTGGCGCTTCCTCCCGCGGTCGTCTTCGATCTCGACGACACGCTGCACGACGCGGCCGGCGTCGAGGCGGAGATGCTCGTCGGGCTCGTGGCGGCCATCCGCGAGGAGCTGCCGGGCGCCGAGGCCGACGCATTCCGCGCGCGCTTCCGCGACGGGCGCGATGAGCTCTACGGGCGCGTGCTCACCGGCGAGTGGGACATCCCGACGTACCGTCGCGAGCACCTGCTCCTCACCTGCGAGCCATGGGGCAGGCCATCCGATGAGCTGGTCGCGAGGTGCATGCGGCTGCGCGACGAGCAGCTCAACCGCGCCCGCTTCGTCGAGGACGCGGTGGAGCTCCTGCGCGACCTGCGCGATGCCGGCGTGCGCACCGCCTTGCTGACGAACGGGCCGTCGTGGATGCAGCGGCGCAAGGTCGAGCTGCTCGGGCTCGAGAGCCAGCTCGACGCGATCGGCATCTCCGAGGAGCTCGGCGTCGCCAAGCCCGACCCGGCCGCGTTCGCCGCGACCCTCGAGCTCATCGACGCCGCGCCCGGAGAGACCGTCATGGTCGGCGACCACCTCGACTGGGACGTCCGCGGCGCGCTGGCCGCCGGGATGCGCGGCGCGGTGTGGGTGGCCGGTGACGACGAGCGCGAGCCGCCCGCGGGCGCGTTGCGGGTGCGGCGGCTGGGCGAGGTCCCGGCGGCACTCGCCGCGTTGGCGTGACCCGGGCCGCCGCAGCCTTCGGCCCCGGCCGCGTCAACCTGATCGGCGAGCACACCGACTACAACGACGGGCTCTGCCTGCCGTTCGCCATCGCGCAGGGCGTGACCGTGCGGGCGCAGGCGCTCGAAAGCGGGCGCGTCGAGGCGCACGCCGACGACCTCGGCGAGGACGACAGCTTCGACGCGGTGTCGCCGCCGCGCGACGGCGAGGGCTGGCGCGCGTTCGTGCGCGGCACCTTCGGCGAGCTCGCGTCCGCCGGGCATGCGGTCGGCGGTACGCGGGTGTGGATCGCCGGCGACGTCCCCCGCGGCAGCGGCCTGTCGTCGTCGGCCGCGCTGTCGACGGCGCTGGCGCTCGCGCTGCAAGATCTCGCGGGCGAGCCCGAGGGCGATCGCCGCGAGCTGGCTCGGCTGTGCTCGCGCGTGGAGAACGACTGGGTCGGTGCGCAGACCGGTCTACTCGATCAGCTCGCCGCGCTCTTCGGCCGCGAGGGCCATGCGCTGCGCCTGGACTGCCGCGACCTCGCGATCGCGCCGGTGCCGCTCGACCTGCGCGGCTGGGTGCTGGCGGTGGCCCCGTCGGGCCATGAGCACTCTCACGCGGGCTCGGGCTACAACGACCGCCGCGCCGAGTGCCGCGCGGCGGCCGCCGCGCTCGGGATCGCCTCGCTGCGCGACGCGCCGCCCGACGCGCCCGACCGCCTTCCCCCTCCGCTCGATCGCCGGGTGCGCCACGTCCTCACCGAGAACGCGCGCGTCGACGCGGCCGTGACCGCGCTGCGCGACGGCGACCTGCCCGCGCTCGGCGCGCTGCTCGACGCGTCGCACGCCAGCCTGCGCGACGACTACGAGGTCTCGGTCGACGCCGTGGAGCGCACGGTCGCGCGCCTCAAGGACGCCGGCGCCGCGGGCGCGCGGATCGTGGGCGGGGGTTTCGGCGGCTCGGTCCTGGCGCTGTTCCCGCCGGACGCGCGGCCGCCGGACGACGCCACGGTCGTCGAGCCCGCAGGCCCGGCGAGGGTGCTCTAGATTCCCGCCCCTCGTGGAAGCGCGGCTGCTCATCTCGTGCCCCGACCGCCACGGCATCGTCGCCGCGGTCTCGGGCTTCCTCGCCGCGCGCGACGCGAACATCGTCTCCTCCGATCAGTACTCGACCGATCCCGAGGGCGGCGCGTTCTTCATGCGCATGGCGTTCACGATCGACGCGATCGGCGAGGAGTTCGCGCGCGCGTTCTCCGAAGAGGTCGCCGGGCGCTTCGCGATGGAGTGGCGCCTGGACGACGCCGGCCGCGCCAAGCGCGTCGCCGTGCTCGTGTCGCGCGAGGACCACTGCCTGCTGGACCTGCTGTGGCGCCGGCGGCGGGGCGAGCTTCACTGCGACATCCCGCTGGTCATCTCGAACCATCCCGACCACGCGGCGGACGTGGAGAACTTCGGGACGCGCTACGAGCACGTGCCGGTGGTCAAGGGCGAGAAGCCGGCGGCGGAGGCGCGGATGGTCGAGCTTCTGCGCGCGGACGGAGGCTTCGACGTCGTCGTCCTCGCGCGCTACATGCAGATCCTCAGCGGCGAGTTCCTCGAGGGCGTCGGCTGCCCGGTGATCAACATCCACCACTCGTTCCTGCCCGCGTTCGCGGGCGCCGACCCGTACCGGCGCGCCCACGAGCGCGGGGTCAAGATCATCGGCGCGACGGCCCACTACGTGACCGAGGAGCTCGATGCGGGGCCGATCATCGAGCAGGACGTGCGGCACGTGACCCACCGCGAGGGCGTCGAGACGCTCGTGCGCATCGGGCGCGACGTCGAGCGCACCGTGCTCGCCCGCGCGGTGGGTCTGCATCTCGAGGACCGTGTGCTGGTCCACGACAACCGCACCGTCGTGTTCTAAGCGGCGGTTACCTTCTCCGGAGCGGGGGCCTTCGCCCGGATCGCCTCGACCAGCGCGCCGAGGTGCTCGGCGAGCTGGTCGCGCAGGTCGTCCTCGGCGAGGTTGCCGTACTCGTCGAACTGCATATGGGCCTGGACGACCGGCAGCTCGCGGTCGACGACCTCGGCGCCTGTCGCGCCGAGCACCTTGCGCATCTCCGCCTGCGACCACACCGCTCCGAACAGCCCGGTGCTCGCGCCGATGACGGCGGCGGGCTTGCCGCGCAGGACGGTGGTGGCCACCGGCCGCGACGCCCAGTCGATCGCGTTCTTCAGCACGCCGGGGATCGAGTGGTTGTACTCCGGCGTGGCGACCAGGAGGCCGTCGGCCTCGTCGATCGCGCGCTTGAACGCGGCGACCTCCGCAATCGGGCGCTCGGCATCGTCGTCGTCGGCGTCGTAGGGCGGGATCGCCTTGAGGCCGTCGAAGATCTCGAGCTCCACGTCGGGGGGGAGCAGCTCGCGGGCGTTGCGCAGGAGCGCGGAGTTGTGCGAATCGCGCCGGAGGCTGCCGGAGATCCCGAGGATTCGCAGCGCCATTTACTCCTCCTTGCGGCGCATCTCGAGGTGGACGGTCAGCGTCACCTCGTCGCCGATGGCGTTGCCGCCCTTGGGCAGCGGGGCGTTCCAGTTCAGGTCGAAGTCGTTCTTGTCGACCTTGGTCTCGAGCTCGACGCCGACGACCTCGACGTTCGCCACGTTCACCGCGGGGCCGATGAGGATCCCCTCGGCCTTGACCGGCTTGGTGACGCCCTTGACGGTCAGCTCGCCATCGACGTCGATCGACTCGCCCTCGCCGCGGCGCACCGCGGTGGAGACGAACTCGATGTTGGCGTGGTTGGCGGCGTCGAAGAAGTCGGGCGACAGCACGTGGCCGCGGAAATCAGGGAGCTCGATGTCAATCGACTCGACGGGCACGGTGCCCGTGAGCTTGATGTCGTCGCCGTTGGCCTCGAGCGTCGCGTCCATCTGCTTGAAGCTCGTGCGGAACGTCGAGACGACCATGTGCTTGATCGCAAAGGACGCCGTCGAGTGGATCGGATCGGAGACCCACGTGCCGTCGAGCGTGGCAGGAGTCGTTGCGCTCATCTGTCTTCAGCCTCCTCAGACTGGAGCTTCGCAGGTTGTGCGCGCAACAACGTAGCAGAAGTTGTTGCGTATGCAATTGTCTCGTCAGCAGACCTTCTGTTACAGCCGCTCATCGGCTGTCAAGCGCGGCGAGGACCGCGGCGGCACCGGGCGCGATCTCGGGTTCCAGCCGTCCGAGCAGCTCGCGCCAGCCGGGCTGCAGACGGATCGCGGCGCGCACGCGCTCGAGCGCCGTCGGCATGTCGCCGGCCTGTGCAGCGGCAAGCCCCGCCCAGAACATGAGCTCGTGGTTGTCGGGCGCGAGCTCGCTCGCCTTGCGGTAGCGCTCCCCCGCCTCCTCGTGCAGGCCACGGCCGACGAGGTCGTCGCCCTCGGTGGCCAGCGCGTAGGCGTCGGAGAGATCGAGCAGCCGGTCCATCTGCGCCAGCGGCTCGGGGTCGTCGTCGACCCGCAGGTCGACGCTGTGGCGCCACGGCTCGTCTCCGGGCTTGGCGACGACGAGCGCCGCCGACTGGCGGCCGCGGGCGTCGCCGCCGCGCGCTTCGGCGGCGTGCAGCGCGGCGAGCAGCCGCCGCGCGAGCGGGCCGGCGGCCGCCTCGTACGCGTGCGCCATCGCGGGCCACACCTCCGGCGAGGCCATCATGTTCGCCTGCGCGCTGAACTCGTGCCCGGTCTGCTGGCCGGCGTACGCGATGCAGCCGTCGCCGGTGTGGGCGGCGACGTTGCCGTGCGCGTCGACGACGGCGACCTGGCGAAAGCGCGCCTGCGGGTCGTCCTTCAGCAGCGCGTCGAGCGCGGGCTGCGCGCGCTCGCCGGCAGCGAGCCGGTCGAGCTCCTCGGGCCCGTAGGCCGGCTCGGCGATCGACTGCGTCGCCACCGCGCCGACGCCCGCCCGGACCCACGGCACGATCGGCCCGACGGCGAACCAGTGCGACTGCACGGCGACGCCGAGCTCCCCCGTCTGCGGGTCGCGCGCGACGATCGAGTAGGTCCCTCGGCGCAGCACGGCGAGACAGCCTATCGTCGAGTCTCGCTTGGCCTCCGACAGCGAGATCCTCGACCGCATCCGCGCGATCCCACCGGGCTTCGTACGGGCGTACGGCGACATCACGCCGGGCGCTCCACGCCAGGCGGGCGCCGTGCTGCACGACTGCGACGACCCGACGGTGCCGTGGCATCGCGTCGTGCGCGCGGACGGCTCGCTGGCCAAGGGCGAGCACCAGCGCGCGCTGCTCGACGCCGAGGGCGTGCCCTTCCGCGGCGCGCGCGTGGACATGGCCGTGGCACGATTGCCGGCCTGATGTGGCTGCAGCGCCAGATCACCCTTGAGCCGCGGCCGCGCGGCTTTCACCTCGTCACGCGCGAGGTCGAGCGCGCGCTGCCCGAGCTCGGCGAGTTCGAGGTCGGCATCTGCCACCTCTTCATCCGCCACACCTCCGCGTCGCTGACGCTCAACGAGAACGCGTCGCCGGACGTCCGCCGGGACTTCGCGACCTGGTTCGACGACGCGGTGCCCGAGCGCTTCGACTGGGAGCACTCGCTCGAGGGCCCCGACGACATGCCGGCTCACATCAAGGCCTCGCTGCTCGGCCCGTCGCTGACGATGCCGATCGCGCGCGGGCGGCTCGCGCTCGGCACCTGGCAGGGCATCTACCTCTGCGAGCACCGCGATCACGGCGGCGCGCGCGAGCTGCTCGCGACGGCCTGGGGTCAGCCGCGCGGCGAGCCGTAGCGGATCGCGCGCAGCTCGCGCACGTCGGCGGGCACGCCGCGCGGAGCCGGCGCGATGAGGTCGGGCTCGATCGTGGTGACCGCGCCGTCGGCCTCGACGCGCGCCGCGCGCGCGCTCGGGCGCGCCGCGACCACCCGCTCGAGCTCCATGTCGCGAAACAGCAGCCCGACGCCGTCGTCGGCCATCCAGCCGGGCGGCAGCGTTCCGTCGGCCACCGCCCGGAGGTAGACCGGCCTGCGCGCGGGCTGCTCGGCGGCGTGAACGGACAGCGAGCCTGGGAGGAACCCGAGCCCGGGGGTGGGCTCGGGTGCGCCCGCCGACGTCGTCACGCCCCCCTGGAACCAGCACATCGCGCCCGCGCTCAGGCCGGCGAGCACGACCCCTCGCTCCCACGCGTCGCGCAGGATGCGATCGAGGCCGTGGACCTGCCAGATGGCCAGCAGGTTGCGCATCGAGCCCCCGCCGACGTAGACGACGTCGTGGGACAGCACGATGTCGCGCAGCGGACGGCGCACGTCGGCGAGGCGGAAGAGCGAGAGCACCTCCGGCTCGCAGGGGCGGTCGCCGAACGCCGCGTGGAAGCGGTGGATCTGCTCGTGAGGGTCGCCGCCGGCGGTCGGCAGGAAGAGGATGCGCGGGACCGGGCAGTCGGCGAGCTGGAGCACGAGCTCGTCGAGCGCGGGGTCGCTGCGCTGCGCGGTGAACCCGCCGCCCCCGAGGGCCAGGATCGTCCTCACGCCGCGAGCGCCACGGGCGCTCCGAGGTCGACGGTCGCGAGCTTGCGCTCGGCGACGCGCTCGCCGCGCAGCGCGACGTGCCAGCCGCGCTTGCCGGGCCGCGAGGCGACGACCCGGTGCAAGTCGGTGCCGACGAAATGCAGCGCGGCGCCGTCATCGGCCGCGTAGCCCGAGCACATCCCGTCGCGGATGAAGCGCCGGTACTCCTGGCGGCGCGCGGGCTCGCCGTCGTAGTGCACGCAGTTGGAGTGCGGGAGCAGGCCGAGGCCCTCGACGCGCTGCGGCGGGCCGTGGAACGCGGTGACAGCCTCGGAGAACCAGCACAGCGAGCCGGCGCTGAGGCCGCAGAGCACCACCCCGCGCCGCCACGCCTCGGCCAGCGCGCGGTCGATGCCGTGCGCGCGCCACGCCCCGAGCAGGCTGATGACCGACCCGCCCCCGACGTAGACGAGATCCTGGCCGAGCAGGTGCTCGCCGGGATCGCCGGTGGCCGCGGTGCGGTCGCGACGGAAGAGCGACAGGTGGCTGGGCTCGCACCCGAACGCCGCGAAGGTCCGGTAGAAGCGCACAACGTAGTGGTCGGCGTCGCCCGACGCGGTCGGCACGAAGCAGACCTTGGGGCGCTCGACGCCGGTGAGCCGCAGGACGTAGTCGTCGAGCAGCGGGTTGCCGGCGTCCATCGAGAAGCCGCCGCCGCCGAAGGCCACGATCTGGGACAGCCGCTCCTCCATGCGGGGAGCGTAGGGAGCGCCCCCGCGCGCGCCATCCGCCCGCCTGTCCCAGCCCGATCGACATTGGGTCCTACGTCGCGGCGGGCGTCTCGGCCTTGCTCGGCGCGCCGTCGGGATGGTCGGCGACGACGTCACGGGCCATGCGGCTCAACAGCATCGCAAGCTCCGCCTCCTGCTCGGGCGACCAGCCGTCGAGCAGCTCGGACAGGCGCTCGCGCCGGGCGGCCACGAGGCGCTCGACGGCCTCCCGGCCGGCCGCGGTGAGCGACGCCTGGTCGTCGGGTCCCTCGACGTAGCCGAGCTCGCGCAGCTCGGTGATGCGCAGGCCGACGCGCTCGGGGTCGACCGCGTGCTCCTCGGCGATCGCCTGCGCGTCGATCGGCTCGCCTTCGCTCACGCGCGCGAGCACCCAGCACTGGCGCGCGTTGAGGTCGAGCCCCGCCCGCTGGCACAGGCGATCGAGGATGCGCTCGCGGCTGTCGCGGCGGGCGAGCGTCGAGAGCGCGCGCTCGATCTCGGGCAGCGACTCGTGGTGCTTGGGCGCGGCGAAGGCCTCGCCGATGCCGGTCGCCTCCACCGTGCGGCGCAGCGGCTTCTCGGGAAGCAACCAGGAGAGCACGAACGCGAGGCCGGCGATCGGAGCGCAGATCAGGAAGACGGTCCCCAGCGCGTCGGAATAGGCGTTGAGGAACGTGGCGCGTACCGCGGCCGGGAGCTGCGCCACGGTGGCGTGGGTCACCCGCCCTGACGACGCGCTGGCCGGCAGGCCAGGGATCTGCGCGAGCTCGTGCGCGAGGCGGTTGGAGAAGATCGCCCCGCAGATCGCCACGCCGAACGAGCCGCCGATCGAGCGAAAGAACGTCGCGCCCGCGGTGGCCACGCCGAGCTCGTGGTAGTCGACGTCGTTCTGGATCGCGAGCACGAGCACCTGCATGACGGAGCCCAGCCCGAGGCCGACGACGAACATGTAGAGCGAGCGGCTGACGGCCGACGTGTCGGGGCCCATGGTCGAGAGCAGCAGGAAGCCCACGACGAGGGTCGCCGTGCCGGCGATCGGGAACGGTTTGTAGCGGCCCCACCGCGCGATGATCTGCCCGCTGCCGATCGACGTGATCATGAGGCCGAGGATCAGCGGGAGCAGCTGCAGTCCGGACGAGGTCGGCGAGGCGCCGTTGACGACCTGCAGGAAGAGCGGCAGGTACGTCGTGGCGCCGAACAGCGCGAAGCCGATGATGAAGCCCATCGCGCTCGCGACCGTGAAGACGCGGTGCGAGAACAGGCTCAGCGGCAGCACGGGCTCGGGCGCGCGGCGCTCGACGGGTATGAGCAGCACCGCCGCGATCACGGCCAGCGCGAAGAGGCCGAGGATCTGCCACGAGCCCCACGCGTAGTTCTGGCCGCCGAGGCTCGTCGCCAGCACGAAGCACCCGGCCGCGAGCGCCAGCAGGATCGTCCCGCGCACGTCGATGCGCGCCTCGCGCGGGTGATCGGGCGCGCGCAGGGCGACCGCGATGACCGCGAGCGCGACGATGCCGATCGGGATGTTGACGTAGAAGATCCAGCGCCACGAGGCGTGGTCGACGAGGAAGCCGCCGATGAGCGGCCCGGCGACGCTGCTCAGGCCGAACACGGCGCCGAACACGCCCTGGTAGCGGCCGCGGTCGCGGGGCGAGACGACGTCGCCGATGATCGCCTGGGCCAGGACGATCAGGCCGCCGCCGCCCAGCCCCTGCAGCGTGCGGAAGGCGATGAGCTCGCCCATGCTCTCGCTCAGCCCGCACAGCGCCGAGCCGATCAGGAAGATGAC
Source organism: Solirubrobacteraceae bacterium (assembly GCA_035262945.1). GTDB lineage: Bacteria > Actinomycetota > Thermoleophilia > Solirubrobacterales > Solirubrobacteraceae > JAOPZW01. The sequence continues at coordinate 13,510 of DATFRW010000103.1, read as the reverse complement.
GATCGAGGCCTGGAAGACGCGCTTGCGCCCGTAGAGGTCCCCGAGCTTGCCGTACAGCGGCGTCGAGATCGTCGAGGCCAGCAGATAGCCGGTGACCACCCACGACAGCTGGTTCAGGCCGCCGAGCTCCGAGGTGATGGTGGGCAGCGCGGTGGCGACGATCGTCGAGTCGAGCGCCGCGAGCAGCACCGCGAGCATGAGCGCGGCGAAGACGATGTAGACCTCGCGGCGCGGGCGCGTCGCCGGGGCGGGAATCGCAGCCGCGGCCGCGGACATGCCGGGAAAGTTAGTTCAGTGGCCCTCTGGCCAGCGGTCGCTCATCGCCCCTGCCAAACCGGTTCGCGTTTCTCCGAGAACGCGATCGCGCCCTCGCGCGCGTCCTCCGACGCCATCACCGGCCCGGCCAGCTCGCCCTGACGCTGCCAGAACTCCGCCTCGCCCCAGTCGAACTGCTGCTGGAGGGTCGCCTTGGTGGCGTCGAGCGCGAGCGGGCCGTTCTTGGCGATGATCGCCGCCAGCTCGAGCGCGGCGGCGAGCGCCTCCCCGGGCTCGGCGACGCGGTTGACGAGCCCGAGCTCGTACGCGCGTTCGGCGGTGAGCGGGTCGCCGGTGAGCGCGAGCTCCATCGCGACGTTGTAGGGCAGCCGCTGCGGCAGCCGGCGCAGCGCACCGGCGGCGGCGACGAGCGAGCGCTTGACCTCGGGGATCCCGAGCTTGGCGCCGCGCGACGCCACGATGAGGTCGCAGGACAGCGCGATCTCGAGGCCGCCGGCGACGGCGAAGCCCTCGATCGCGGCGATGAGCGGCTTGCGCGATGCGCGCTGGACGATCCCCGCGAACCCGCGGTCGCCGACCCACGGCCGCTGGCCCGCGACGAACGCCTTGAGGTCCATGCCCGCGGAGAAGCCCTTCCCCGCTCCGGTGAGGACGCCGGCGGAGAGGTCGCCGTCGTCGTCGAGCGTGTCGAGCGCCGCCGCGACGCCCTCGGCGAGCGCGAGGTTGACCGCGTTGCGCGCCTCGGGGCGGTTGAGCGTGATGAGCAGGACGCGGTCGCGCCGCTCGGTGAGGACGGCTGGGTCGTCGGGCATGCCGGGCACCCTAGCTAGGGTTCGGCGCCGTGAGCTTCGAAGGGTTCGGCGCCGGAGCGGTGGGGTGGTTCGAGGGCCTCGAGCGCGACAACTCCAAGCGCTACGTCGACGCCACGCGGGCGACGCTCGAGGACGAGGTGCGCGGGCCGTTCGCGGAGATGCTCACCGAACTGAGCGGCGAGTTCGGCGGGGACGTGCACGTGTTCCGCCAGCACCGCGACGTGCGCTTCTCCCCCGACAAGTCGCCGTACAAGACGCGCACGTACGGGCTGCTGCATTCGCTGCCGGACTCGGCCGCGGCGCTGTTCGCGCAGATCTCGGCGCAGGGCCTGTACGCGGGCACCGGCTACTGGCGCATGGCCAACGACCAGCTCGAGCGCTACCGGTCCGCCGTCCTCGACGACACTGCGGGCGCCGCGCTCGCGGGCGCGCTCGAAGCCGTGACCGCCGAGGGACTGCAGATAGGTGCGCCGGCGCTGAAGACGGCGCCGCGCGGGCTGCCGCGCGATCACCCGCGCGTCGAGTTGCTGCGTTACAAGGAGCTCATCGCCGGCCGCACACTCGCGCCCGGCTCCGCGCTCTTGACCCACGCGGCGCTCGACCACGTGGCCGCGACCTGGCGCGCGGCGCACCCGCTCACCGCGTGGCTCGACGAGCACGTGGGCGCGACCGCTATGCCACGAACAAGGTGAGGTCCGGCTCGCGCTCGCCGCGCAAGACGGCGAGGTCCACCTCGACGCACGCGATGTCGCGCGCCTCGGCCAGCACGCGCGCCTGCGGCTTGACCACCTGCGCGGCGAGCACGCCGCGGCAGCCGCGCATCGCCGGATCCAGGCGGATGCGCTCGAGGTAGCGGGTGAGCTGCTCGACCGCGTCGATGGTGCCGACGCGCTTGATCTCCACCGCCACCCAGCCGTCGTCGTCGTCGCGGCACATGAGGTCGACCGGGCCGATGTCGGTCGGCCACTCGCGGCGGACGAGGCGGAAGCCCTCGCCGCACCACTCGGGCGCGCCCGCGAGCGCCTCCTGCAGGTCGGCCTCGACGCCGTCCTTCTCAAGCGCGGCCGCCTCCCCCATGTCGTGCGTGACGTCGGAGAGCACCTCGGCGATGCGGATATCGAGCCGGTCCTCGGTCGCCCCCGCCCGCTTGCGCACGACGATCCGATCGGGCTCCTCCTCGATGACCGTCGGCGGCGTCATCCAGTTGCTCGGCTTGAAGCCGCCGTGGTCGGCGTGGACCATCACCGAGCCGTCGCTCTTGACCATGATCAGCCGCAGCGCCTCCGGCAGGACGGCCGACAGGCGGCCCGAGTACTGGACTTCGCAGCGGGCGACGATCAAGCGCATGAAGAGCGGGAGGCTAGACCGGTGAGCGGACGCCCGCGGTGCGCAGGCTGGCCTCCGGCACGCGCTCGCCGAGGCCCAGCCGGGAGTCGGGAGGCTCCTCGCCCGACAGCCAGCGCTCGGTGCGTTCGGCGAGGGCAGGGCCGTGCTTGAAGCCGTGGCCCGAGCCGCCGCCCATGAGCCAGACGCGGTCGTCGTGCTCGGGGTGGGGCGCGACGACGAAGTGCATGTCGCCGGTGATCTCGTACTGGCAGGCGCGGTGGCCGACGAGCGGCGCGGTGGCGAGGGCCGGGAAGCGGCGGGCGACGTAGGCGCGGGCGAGGCGCTCGTGCTCGGGGTCCGCGACGCGCTCGAAGGTCTCGGCGTCGCACTCCGGGCCGTCGACGTCGGGTGAGACCTTGACGCCGCGGCCGTCGAGGTCGCCGAGGCCGTAGGCGGCCCCGTCGTAGTCGACCCACGCGGGCACGTCGGGAGTGCGCCAGGCCGCCGAGGCGCCGAAGTAGAAGACGTCCTGATGGGTGACGCGCAGCGCGAGCAGGGCGGGGAAGAGCGCCGGCAGCCACGCGCCGCACGCCCACACGACGCGGTCGGCCTCGAGCCTGCGGCCGTCGTCGAGCACCACGGCCGCGCCGTCCGGCCGCGCCTGCGCGAGGATCAGCTCGCCGCCGGCCGCGACCGCGTGCGCCGCAAGCGTCTTGACCGCGTCTCGCGCCCGGAGGATGCCGGCCTCGGGCTCGAAGAGCGTGAAGCGCACGTCGTCGAGCGCGATGCTCGGGAACAGCGAGCCGGCGTCGACGCGCTCGCATGGGATCCCCTCGGCGCGCAGCACCGCCTCGCTTGCCGCCTCCCAGCCGTCGTCGCGGCGCGCCAGCCAGGCGGCTCCGCACGGCACGACGAGCGACGGGTCGATCTCGTGCCACAGCGCCCACGCGCGCCGCGCGGAGCGCGTGTGCCAGACGTCGGCGCCGTGGCTGCAACGAATGATCCGCGACTCGTCGCCCGACCCCGCGCGGACGTGGCCGGGCGCCACCCGTTCGACGAGCACGACGTCCCAGCCGGCGTGCGCGCAATGGCGCGCCAGCGAGGCGCCGAACACCCCGGCGCCGACCACGATCAGCGAGCGTTCGCCCATCGCCCGCAGGCTAGCTGTGCGAGCACCCGCTACGTTGACTGCATGTCCACGATCGCGTCATCGACTCGCACCGTCTCTTCGATCGTCGCCGGCCGGGCGGCCACGGACGCTCCCGGCGGCCGCGAGCGGTCCACCAACCCCGCGCGCCTCGACGACGTCGTCGCCGACGTGCTGCTCGGCGACGCGTCGACGCTGGTCGCCGCCGCCGAGGCGGCGCGCGCGGCGCAGCGCGCATGGGCCGCGGTGCCGGCGCCGGTGCGCGGGCGCGCGATCCAGCAGGCCGGGCGCCTGGTCGAGGAGAACAAGGAGGCACTCGCCCGGCTCGTGACCCGCGAGATCGGCAAGCCGTATGGCGAGTCGCTCGGCGAGGTCCAGGAGATCGTCGACACCTGCAACTTCTTCCTCGGCGAGGGGCGGCGCCTCTACGGGCAGACCGTTCCGTCCGAGATGCCCGACAAGCAGCTGTTCACCTTCCGGACGCCGGTCGGCGTCGCGACGATCATCACCGCGGGCAACTTCCCGGTCGCGGTGCCGTCGTGGTACCTCGTCCCGGCGCTGCTGTGCGGCAACGCGGTCGTGTGGAAGCCGGCCGAGTACGCGCCCGCGACCGCCGAGGCGCTGGCGCAGCTCTTCCTGCACGCCGGGCTGCCCGACGGCGTGCTCAACCTCGTCCTCGCCGACGGCCCGCAGACCTTCGCCGGCCTCGAGCAGGCGCTCGACCGCGGCCTCGTCGACAAGGTCGGGTTCACCGGCTCGAGCGCGGTCGGCGCGCGCATCGGCGAGCTCTGCGGCCGCCACCTGCAGTCGCCGTGCCTCGAGCTCGGCGGCAAGAACCCGCTCGTCGTCATGGCCGACGCCGACCTCGACCTCGCTGTCGAGGGCGCGCTGTTCAGCGGCTTCGGCACGGCCGGCCAGCGCTGCACGTCGCTGGGCACCGTGATCGTCGACGAGCGCGTGCACGACGACTTCATCGCCCGCTTCAAGGCCGCGGTCGAAGGGGCGGCGATCGGGGACCCGTCGCGCGACGTCCTCTACGGCCCGATGATCCACGAGCGCTTCCTGGAGCGCTTCGAGAACGACCACCTCGGCCTCATTCGCGACCACCACGCGATCCACGGCTCGACCGGCACCGGGCGCATCACGGGTTCCAACCCCCGCGAGGGCTTCATCGGGGACGACCCCGAGCAGGGCCTCTTCGTCCACCCCACGATCGTCGACGGCGTCCGCATCGACGATGACCTCGCCAACACCGAGACGTTCGGCCCGCTCGTCGGCGTGGCCTCATTCGGCGACTTCGACGAGGCGATGGCCCTGGCCAACAACCACGGCTACGGGCTGAGCGCGTCGATCTACACGACGAACCCCAAGCACGCCTTCCGCTACCGCGAGCGCATCAGCGCCGGCATCGTCAGCGTCAACAACTCGACGAGCGGCGCCGAGGCGCACCTGCCCTTCGGCGGCAACGGCAAGTCCGGCAACGGCTCGCGCCAGTCGGGCATGTGGGTGCTCGACCAGTTCACCCGCTGGCAGGCGCTCAACTGGGACTACGCCGGCAAGCTGCAGAAGGCGCAGATGGACGTCGCCGACATCTCCGGCGACCCGGATTTCCGCCTGTCCGAGTAGCCGAGTGTCGGCTTCGTCGGCCTCAGCGCGACAAAGTCGACGCTCGCGGCTCCCCGCGGCTCAGTAGCCGTCGCTGACGACGTTGCGCAGCGGCTCGCCCGCCGCGTAGCGGCGCAGCTGGTCGGCCGCGAGGCGCCATGACGCCCGCTCGGCCGCCGGGGTGTCGCCCGCGTGGTGCGGCGTGATGATCACGCCCGGCGCCGACCACAGCGGATGGCCCTCGGGCAGCGGCTCGGGCTCGGTGACGTCGACCACCGCGCGGATGTGCCCGTCGTTGAGCGCCGCGACCAGGGCATCGGTGTCGGTAGTCGCGCCACGCCCGGCGTTGACGTAGAGCGCGCCGGGGCGCATCGCGCCCAGGACCTTCGCATCGACGAGCCCGTCCGTGGCGGGCGTCGCGGGGAGCAGGTTGACCACGGCGTCGACCTCGGGCAGCAGCCGCGGAAGGTCGGCCATGGTGTGGACGCCGGGGCGGGCCCGGCGCGCGACGCCGATGACCTCCACGCCGAACGGCGCGAGGCGCGCCTCGGTCTCGCGGCCGATCGAACCATGCCCGAGGATGAGGACGCGCCGCGCGAGGTCGCCGAGCGGGACGACGTGCCACTCGCCGCGCGCTTGCTGCTCGCACAGGGGGCGCGCGCGCTTGGCGTCGGCCAGCAGCGCCCAGACGATCCACTCGGCCATCGCGCCGTCGCGGGCGCCGCGGGCGCTGCACAGGGTCACGCCCTTCGGCACGCGGTCGGCGATCCAGTCCACCCCCGCCGACAGCACCTGGACGACGCGCAGCGCGGGCAGCTCGCCCAGGGCATGCGACTCGGTCCAGCGCGGCACGACGAACTCGACCTGGGGATTGGCCTCGCCGACGATCTCCACCCCCGGCGGGGGCGGACCGAGCGCTTCGGGGTCGGACGCCCAGGCGATCACGCGGCCGGCAGCACGCGCGGCTGCGCCGCGCGCAGACGGTCGAGGAGCTCGGCGATCTCGCCGTCGGAGCCGTTGAGGCTTATGGCGCGCTCGGCGGCCTCGATCGCGTCCGAGACGCGATCGGTGCGCGCCAGCGCGTGCGCGTAGCGCGTCCACGCACCGGCGGACGCCGGGTCGAGCTGCGTGGCCTGCTCGGTCGCCGTGACCTCGGCGCCGAGGTCGCCGGCCAGGTGGTGGGCGAGCGCGAGGTCGAGCAGGCCCTCGACGCTCGGGCCGAGCCGCCGCGCGCGCTCGAGCGCGTCGATCGCGGGCGCGCGGTCCATGAGCCGTAGGCGCAAGCGGCCCACGCGCTCCCACGCGTCGGCGTCCTGCGGTGCACGCGCCGCGGCGCGTTCGGCGGCCTCGGCGGCGAGGTCGATCGCGCCCATGTCCTCGTAGATGCGCGCCGCGAAGCGGTGCGGGGTCGGGCGATCGCTCTCGACGCGCGCCCAGTCGCGGACGGCGCGGCCGGCGGCGGCCAGGTCGCCGGCCTGCCAGAACGCGAGCGTCATGAGCCGCAGGACGGCGGCGTTGGTCGGCTCCGCGTCGCGGGCGTAGACGAGGCGCTTGGCGGCGAGCCGATAGTCACCGTCGGCCATCGCATGCTGCGCGGCGGTCATGAAGCGCTCGACCCGCTCGGCGCCGGGGTCGGGCTTTGAGAAGTCGACGAACTGCAACGAGCCGGCGGGCACCGTGCGCACGCCGGGCGCGAACTTCACGCGCGCCCACTGCTGCACGTCGTCGCCGCCGCCGGTGAAGTAGATGCCGGTCACCGAGCCGACGCCCCATTCCGGGTAGCTGACGCAGCGCGCGTAGCGGTGCACCACCGAGTGGTCGGGCACGCGCGAGCCGAACGGGTCGTGCTTGCGGCGGTCGGCCTCGGCGGCGCGGCGGCGCTGCTCGTCCTCGTACGCCCGCCGGCCCTCCTCTTCGCGGCGCTTGCGGGCGGCTGCCGCGCTGACCTTGACGGCGTTCCTCGTGACGCGGCCGCCGCGCGAGCCCTCGGCCAGCGTGATGAGCTGGTCGGCGGCCTCGTTGATGGCCTTCAGATGGCGTTCGTGCTCGAACTGGCGCCCTGGCGGCGCGAGGTCGGGATGCCAGACCTTGGCGAGCCGCCGCCGCGCGAGCTGGACGTCGCGCTGATCGAACGGCGGGTCGAGCTCCAGCAGCAGCAGAGCCTGCTCGATGTCGAGCACTCCGGGCATGAACACCCGACGATAGCGCCGCGACCGTCAGGCGGTTCGGAGGACGACGAGCTTGTCGGCGGCCGACTCGGCCCCCCAAACCTCCCCGGAGCGGCCGAGCAACTGACGCACCGCGGCCTGCTCGGTCGGTAGCCGGATCGTGGTGAATCGCTCGCTACGAGGGTCGAAGCGGACAATCGCGTCCTGGCCGAAGTCGGTGAGCCACACGACGTCGCGCTCGTCGACGTACACGGCGTACGGATGCGAGCTGCCGCCGGGCAGACGCCACTCGCGCCAGCGGCGGGAGGCGGGGTCGTAGCGCGCGACGCGCCCGGCGTTGTACTCGCTGACCCAGAGCCGCCCGTGCGAGTCCGGCCAGATGCGCCGCGCGCCCTGGCCGCGCGTCGGCGGCTCGGCGATCGCTGCACGGCCGGTCGCGGTGTCGATCCGCGCGATGTGGCTGCCGGCGAGCGACGCGTACCAGACCTGGCCGCCGGGCGCTGTGGAGATGCCATACGGGCCCGCGCCGCGCGGAGCGTCGAACGCGCGCACGCGCCCGCTGCGCGGATCGACGCTTCCGTAGACGCCGCTCTGGCCCGTGAACCACAGCCGCCCGCGACGATCGAAGGTGGCGGTGTTGAGGTTCGCGCCCGGGTGGTCGGCCGGCAGGGCGAAGCGCCGCACACGCAGGGTCCGAGGATCCACGCGGACGATCGCGTTCAGGCCGCCGTCGGTGACCCACGGCGCGCCGTCCGGGCCGACGATCACGCCGTGGGGCGCGGAGCCTTCGCCGAGGGCGATCATCCGGCTGCGCCCGGTGCGCGGGTCGAGGCGACCGAGGTGGCCCGACGCCTGGGCGGTGAACCACACCTTCCCGTCGCGCGCCGGAGCGACGTCGTGGGGATGGCTGCCGCCGGGAACGGCGTACTCGTGCACGCGCGGCCGCGCCGCGGCCGCTGTCGCGCTGCGAGCCAAGGCGCTCCAACGCGCCGCGGTGACCTTGCGCACCAGACGGAACCCGCGGCGCGAACCATCCGGCCGGAAGATCGCGGCCTCACCCTCGGCGACGTCGGTCCCGGTCGCGCCGTCGATGGCGAACTGATGGGACACGAGGACCGTGTTCGTGCCCGGCGCGGGCCGCTTGCGCAGGCGGGCCCGCAGGCGCGCCGGGAGGTCGCGCTCGCCGTGCAGCGCGCCCTGCTCGGACAGCAGATCGGCGCTCGGGATCGCGCGCCCGAAGGCCAGTCGCGCCGTGTCGAGCGTGCGGCAGTACGGGCTGGCGATCGCCGCGCCCACCGGGATGCCGAGCGCCCGGAACGCGCCGCCGATCGTCCGCGCCTGACGGCGCCCCGCGGCACTGAGGTTGCGTTGATGCGCGCAGTCCGCGTACTCGCGCGCCGTGTCGGACATCGAGAAGTCGGTGGCCGCGTGGCGGAAGGCGATGACGTACCCGCCGCGGCGCAGATCGGCGACGAAGGTGCTCGCGGTCTGCGCAGCCGGGATCTCCGCGGCCTCGCGTGAAGGCTCGCTGCGACCGCCACCGCAGGCGGCCAGGCCGACGATCAGCAGCAGTGCGACGGGCGCTGCGCGCCGCATGCGCGCATGCTCCCACGCGCTGTCAGACCGTGCGCCGGCGGAACAGCACGCTCGACGCCGCGATCGACAGCACGAGGATGCCGCCGCACCAGGCCAGCGCGGGCCAGACGTCGGCGCCGGTGCCGAGGAGCAGGCCGCGCACGGCCTCCGTCACCGGCGTCACCGGCTGGTGCTGGGCGAAGCCCTGGATCCACGACGGCATCGTGTCCACCGGGACAAACGCGCTGCTGGCGTAGGGCAGGAACATCACGAAGAAGGTGAAGCCGTTCGCGGCCTCGGGCGACCGCGCGACCAGGCCGATCGCGGCGGCCAGCCAGGAGATCGCGAGCATGAACGCGAGCAGGACCCCGGCGACGGCGAGCCAGTCCAGGAGACCGGCGCTCGGCCGGAACCCGATCGCCAGCGCGACCGCGAAGACGAGCACGGTCGACGCCGCGTTGCGCACGACGCTCGCCGCGACGTGGCCGGCGAGCAGCGCGGGGCCGCCGATGTCCATCGACCGGAAGCGATCGACGATCCCGCGGCTCATGTCCTGGCTGACGTTCACCGCGGTGGTCGCCGAGCCGAAGCCGGCGCACAGCAGGATCACGCCGGGCACGACGTAGGTGACGTACTTCGTCCCCGTCTCGATCGCGCCGCCGAAGAGGTAGACGAACATCAGCATCAGCAGGACCGGCAGCATCAGCGAGGTGAGCAGCGCGTCGATCTGGCGCAGCGACACGCGGGTGCAGCGGCCGGCCATGGTGACGGCAGCGCTAGGCATGGGCGGTCTCCTTTTCGGTGAGGGCCATGAACACGTCGTCGAGCGTCGCGCTGTGCACGGAGAAGCGCTCCACGGAGCGGCGGCCCGGGTCGATCTCGTCGAGGAGCGCGCGCACGTCGGCGGCGCTGCCGTCGGTCGCGACGCCGATGGCGCGCTCGCCACGATCGGCGGTGAGCGCGCGATCGCCGAGGGCGCGCGCCGCGTCCTCGAACGCCCGCGCGTCCGTGAGCACCAGCTCGAGCCGCTGCTCGGCCACGCGCCGCTTGAGCTCGGCCGCGGTGCCCTCGGCCACCACGCGCCCCTGGTCGATGACCGCGATGCGGTCGGCGAGGCGGTCGGCCTCCTCGAGGTACTGGGTGGTGAGGAACACGGTCACGCCGGCGCCGACGAGGTCGCCGACGACGTCCCACATCGCCTGGCGGCTGCGCGGGTCGAGCCCGGTGGTCGGCTCGTCGAGGAAGATCACCGACGGCTCGCCGACGAGGCCGACCGCGAGGTCCAGCCGGCGGCGCATCCCACCTGAGTAGGTGGCCACGCGCCGGCGGCCGGCGTCGATCAGGTCGAAGCGCGCGAGCAGCTCGCGGGCACGGACGCGTGCGCGCGAGCCGGAGAGCCCGGCGAGCCGCCCCATCATGCGCAGGTTCTCCTCCCCGGTCTGCAACTCGTCGACGGCCGCGTACTGGCCGGTGAGGCTGATGGTGCGCCGGACCGCGTGACGCTCGGCCACCACGTCGTGGCCGCCCACGCGCGCCTCGCCGCCGTCGGGCCGGATCAGCGTCGCGAGGATGCGCACGGTGGTCGTCTTGCCGGCGCCGTTGGGGCCCAGGAGCGCAAAGACCGAGCCGCGCGGCACCTCGAGGTCGATGCCGTCGAGGACGGACAGATCGCCGTAGGCCTTGCGCAGGCCGTACGTTTGAATCGCGGTACTGCGTATCGCATACGCCATATTGCGTATGGTATACACAGTTACGAGATGGCGTCAACCGAGAGCGGCCTACCGGCGAGCATCGAGGCGGCGTGGGGCCGGCGCGAACGGCCGAGCAAGGGGCCGCGGCCGTCGCTGAGCCTGGAGCGCGTCGTGGCGGCGGCGGTCGCCGTCGCGGATGCCGAGGGCCTCGACGCGGTGTCGATGAGCCGGGTCGCCGCCGAGCTCGGCGCGTCGACCATGGCGCTCTACCGCTACGTCGCGGCGAAGGACGAGCTGCTCATGCTCATGGCCGACGCCGCGCTCGGCCCCCCGCCGCCCCCGCCCGCGGGCGAGAAGGGCTGGCGCGCGGGGCTCTCGCGCTGGGCGTGGGCGGCGCGCGAGGCCTACCGCCGCCACGAGTGGGGGCTGCGGATCCCCATCAGCGGCCCGCCGGTCGCGCCCAACCAGATCGCCTGGCTGGAGGACGGGTTGCGGTCGCTGCGGTCGACGCGGCTCAGCGAGCAGGAGAAGCTCTCGTCGATCCTGGTGCTGAGCGGCTTCGTGCGCAACGCCGCCACCCTCGCCGCCGACATCGCGGCGGCGCACACCGCCGACGAGCAGACGATGCGCAGCTTCGGGGCGCTGCTGCAGCGCTTCACCGACGCCGAGCACTTCCCGGCCCTGCACGCCGCGATCGTGGACGGCGCCTTCGACGACGATGACGACATCGACGCCGAGTTCGTCTTCGGCCTCGAGCGCGTGCTCGACGGGATCGGCGCGCTGGTCAGTCGATCAGCCGGCGCTGCAGGAAGACGATCGCGAGACGCCAGAAGAGCACCGCGAAGCCGATGAGCACCGCGAGGTGCCCGACGTCGGCCCACCCCGCCCAGCCGAAGGAGGCGTCGCGCACGAGCTGGACGCAGTGGTAGAGCGGGTTGAACTGCGCCAGCACCTGCGCCCACTGGGGCAGCTGAGTGAGCGGGAAGAACGTGCCCGCCACGAGGAACAGCGGCGTGAGCACCGCCGAGCTGACGTAGCTGAAGCCGTCGATCGACTTGACCCGCGAGGCGATGAAGATCCCGCAGGCGCCCCAGCCGAGGCCGGCGATGAACGCGATGAACGGGATCGTCAGCATCCCCCACCGGGGGTCGAGGCCGAAGATGATGCCGACGAGGATCGGGACGCTGCCGTAGACGCCGGCACGCGCGGCAATCCACAGCGTCTCCGCGGACACGAGCTCCTCGACGTCGACGGGCGCGGCGAGGATCGCGTCGTAGGTGCGTTGGAACTGGTACTTGACGAACGTCCCGAACATCGCCGGGAACACGCTTGCGAAGAGGACGCCGGTGGCGACGGTTCCGGTGGCGACGAAGTCGACGTAGTCGTAGCCGTTGATCGACGAGACGATCGACCCGAAGCCGAAGCCGAAGGCAACCAGGTAGATCGTCGGCTGGACGGTCGACGAGAACGTCGTCGACCTCCAGAACGACGAGAAGTTCACGGCCTCGCGCACCAGCACGCCGCTGAGCGCCGAGCGTTCCAGGCGCCCGCTGATCATTCGATCTCCTCTCCGGTGAGCAGGACGAAGACGTCCTCGAGGTTGGCCGGGCGCCGCTCGCCGTCCAGGCCGTGCCCGTTGCCGATGATCGACACGCTCGTGCCCGTCCGCCGCGTCCGCGCGCCGCTGGCGCGCGCCTCGGCCTCGATCTCGGCCAGCCGCGCCGGCGGGCCGTAGACCTCGACCGCCTCGCGACCCGCATGCTCGGCGACGAGCGCCGCCGGCGGCCCGACCGCGACCGCCTTGCCGTGCGACATGATCGTCACGTTGTCCGCGAGGCGCTGGGCCTCCTCGATGTAGTGCGTCGACATGAGGATCGAGGTGCCCTCGCTGCGCAGGCCGTCGATGAGCGCCCACAGCTCCTGGCGCACCTGCGGGTCCAGGCCGACCGTCGGCTCGTCGAGCAGGATGAGGCGCGGACGGTGGACGAGCGCGCGCGCGATGAGCAGCCGCCGGCGCATGCCGCCGGAGAGCTTGTCGACCCGCGTGTCGCGGCGGTCGCGCAGGTTGGCGAGGTCGAGCGCCCACTCGATCGCCCCCCGCCGGTCGGCGCGGCCGATCCGGTACAGGTGCGCGAAGACGAGCAGGTTCTGCTCGACGGTGAGCGTGATGTCGAGGTTGTCGAGCTGCGGGACGACGCCGCACTCCGCGCGCGCCGCCTTCGAGTCGCCGGGCAGCTGGTGGCCGAGCACGGTGAGCTCGCCCTCGTCGGCGATCGCCTGCGCGGTGAGCATCTTCATCGTCGTCGTCTTGCCCGCGCCGTTGGGGCCGAGCAGGCCGACGCACGTGCCCTCGGGCACGTCGAGATCGAGGCCGTCGACCGCCGTGATCGGCCCGTAGCGCTTGACCACTCCGCGGAGGCGGATGGCGAGCCCGTCCGACATGCACCTGACCGTAGCGAGCGGCGTGCGCCGCGGAGGTACGGCTACCCTCAGCTTCGATGGCGCCTCAGTACGTGTTCCAGATGTACCGCCTGTCCAAGGTCTATCCGCCCGACAAGACGGTGCTCAAGGACGTCACGCTCGCGTTCCTCCCCGGCGCGAAGATCGGCGTGCTCGGCTACAACGGCGCCGGCAAGTCGACCGTGCTGCGGATCATGGCCGGGCGCGACACCGAGGTTCGCGGCGACGCCCAGCTCGCGCCGGGCGCGACGGTCGGGCTGCTCGAGCAGGAGCCGCAGCTCGATCCCGGCAAGGACGTGCGCGGCAACGTCGAGGACGGCGTCGCCGAGGTGCGCGCGCTGCTCGACCGCTTCAACGAGCTGGCCGCCAACTACTCCGACGACACCGCCGACGAGTTCGCCGCGCTGCAGGCCAGGATCGACGCCGCCGACGCCTGGAACCTCGACACGA
>DATFRW010000102.1:0-13311 GCA_035262945.1 Solirubrobacteraceae bacterium | reverse complement strand
CGGGTGGAGCGGCTCCCGGACGCCACGCGGCGGATCCTGCTGCTCGCGGCGGCGGACGAGGCCGACGAGCTTGCCGCGGTCGAGCGCGCCGCCGAGCAGCTCGGGCTGGCGCTGGCCGACCTGGCGGACGCCGAGCGCGCGGGCCTCGTCCGCGTCGACGGCGCGATCCACTTCCGCCACCCGCTCGTGCGCTCGGTCGTCTACCGGTCGGCGACGCACCACGAGCGCCGGGCGGCCCACGAGGCGCTCGCCGGCGCCGTCAGCGACCCGGTTCGCCGCGTGTGGCACCGCGCCGTTGTCGCGGACCGCGCCGACGAGGGCCTCGCCGCCGACCTCGAGGCAGCCGCCGCGCAGTCGGTGGCGCGCAGCGCGCACGCGACGGCCGCGGCGGCCTTCGAGCGCGCCGCCGAGCTGTCCGACGAGCCGCCGCTCGAAGGTCGCCGGCTCGCGGGAGCCGCCCAGGCATCGCTGGACGCCGGGCGCCTCGATGCCGCGATCGCGCTCGTCGAGCGCGCTCGTCCGCTGTTGACCGAGCCGGGTGGACGGGCCCATCTGGATCTCATCCGCGCTACCGAAGCCGGGCGCCGCGGCTCGCCTGCGGAGGGCTCGGTGATCATGCGCGACGCCGCGGAGGCCGTCGCCGCCGTCGCGCCCGAGGTCGCCACCGAGCTGGCGTTGTGGTCGATGTTCACCGGGCTCCAGGCCGGATGGTCCATTCGCCGCTTCACCGAGGCGCAGCGCACCCTGGGGCGGATCGAGACGGACTCCGACCTCGGGCGCTTCGCGCGCGCGGTGACCGATGGGCTGTCGGCCCTCTTCGCGGGCGACACCGCCCGCGCGGGTGTCCAGTTCGACGAGGCGCTCGAGATCGGGGCAAGCCTCGAAGGGCTGCGGACGGTCGCCTTCCCGGTCTTCGTGCGGGCGATCAAGGGCGACTGGCCGCGAGCGCGCGAGGCCGCCGTGCGCATGATCGCCAGGCTCCGAACCGACGGCGTCGTGGCGGGACTGGTCGGAGCGCTGCCCCTGCTCGCCTTCACGGAGGTCGCCGAGCGCCGCGTGCGCGCGGCCGAGGCGACCGTGCACGAGGGGCTCGACCTCGCGCGCCAGCTTGCCTACGAGAACGACGAGACCGGCATGCTCGGCCTGCGCGCGCGCATTGCCGCGCTGCAGGGCGACGAGGACGCGTGCCGGGAGAGCGCGGACGCCGCGCTGCGCCGCGCCGCGGCCAACGGCGTCGGCTGGGCGACGACCAACGCGCGGCTCGCCCTGGGCGAGCTCGAGCTCGGGCTCGGCAGCCCGCGCGACGCGCTCGCCCACTTCGACCAGATCGATGAGACGCCGGCACCGCCGATGGTCGCGATGGCCACGCCCGACGTCATCGACGCCGCGGTGCGCGTCGGCGAGCCCGAGCGCGCGGCGGTCGCGCTCGAGCGCTTCGCCGCCTGGGCGCCCATCAACACCGGCCCCTTCGTGCAGGGCGTCCTCACGCGTTGCCGCGGAGTCCTGGCCGACGGCGAGGACGAGGCCGAAGCGCTCTTCCAGCGGGCGCTCGAGCTCCAGGCTGACCCGGCGCCGCCGTTCGAACGGGCCCGAACGCAGCTCGCCTACGGCGAGCGCCTGCGCCGCTACCGCCGCAAGACCGACGCCCGCGCGCAGCTGCGCGCCGCGCTCGACACCTTCGAGGGGCTCGGCGCGGCGCTGTGGGCCGAGCGGGCGCGCGGCGAGCTGCGCGCGACGGGCGAGACGGCGCGCAAGCGCGATGCGAGCACGGTCGACGACCTCACGCCCCAGGAGCTGCGCATCGCCACGCTCGTCGCGGCCGGGGCCAGCAACCGCGACGTCGCCGCGCAGATCTTCGTCAGCCCCAAGACGGTCGAATACCACCTGCGCAAGGTGTTCCTGAAGCTCGGCGTGGCCTCGCGCGTCGAGCTCGCGCGCATCCCCCTGGCCCCGGCCGACCAGGGTCCCAACTAGGGATCCGCCCGAGTCGACCGCCAGGGCTCCTACGTACCGTCGCAGCCATCCCAAATACCCCCGACCCGGGAGCAGGCGAGATGGCGACATTCCTCTATCGACTTGGCGGCTGGGCCTTCCAGCATCGCTGGAAGGTGCTCGGCGCATGGGTGACCGTGGTGGCCCTCGTCGTCGTGAGCGCCATGGCGTTCAGCGGCAAGACCAACAACAAGTTCTCGGTGCCCGGCACCGAGTCCCAGCAGGCGCAGGAGCTGCTCGAGCAGAAGTATCCGGCGGCGAGCGGCGCGTACGCGCGCATGGTGTTTGCAGCCCCGGAGGGCGAGAAGCTCACGGATCCTGAGAACAAGGACGCCGTGATGGCGTCGCTGGCACACACCAAGGAGGCCGCAGACGTCTCCATGGTGATCGATCCCTACAGCGCTCACGCGATCAGCAAGGACGGGCGGATCGGCTACGCGGACGTCATCTACCCGGTGCCGGCCGACAAGATCGACGACCCGGCCCGCGACGAGCTGGCCGCCAGCGCCGACCCGGCGCGCGCCGCCGGCATGCAGGTCGAGTTCAGCGGCGGCCTCGTGACCGAGGAGTCGGAGTCCAACTCCGAGGCCATCGGCATGATGGTCGGCTTCGTCGTGCTCGCGATCACGCTCGGGTCGCTGCTGGCGGCGGGGCTGCCGCTCATCACGGCGATCGTGGGCGTCCTGACCGGCGTCACCGCGCTCACCGCGCTCACCGGCGTGTTCGACGTCTCCAAGACCGCCCCGATCCTCGCGACGATGCTCGGCCTGGCCGTCGGCATCGACTACGCGCTGTTCATCCTGTCGCGCCACCGCCAGAACATGAAGGACGGGATGGAGCCTCGAGAGTCGGCCGCGCACTCGGTCGCGACGGCAGGCAGCGCCGTCGTCTTCGCCGGCGCGACGGTGATCATCGCGCTCGTCGGCCTGCTGGTCGTCAACATCCCGTTCCTGACCGTCATGGGCCTCGCGGCGGCCGGCACCGTGGCGATCGCGGTCCTCATCGCGCTGACCCTCCTGCCGGCGATCATGGGCTTCACCGGGGATCGCCTGGGACGTCAGAACCGCGTGCTCGACTGGCGTCCGCGGCGGGCTCGCACCCGCGAGAAGGCCAGCATCCGCTACGCACGGTTCATCACTCGCCGTCCGCTGGCCGTGGTGCTCATCGGGCTGACGCTGCTGCTCGGCATCGCGATCCCGGCAACGCACATGAACCTCGGCCTGCCCGACGACGGGTCGAAGTCCACCGCGACGACGGAGCGCAAGTCCTACGACCTGCTGACCGCGGGCTTCGGCCCCGGATTCAACGGGCCGCTGACCGTCGTCGTCGACGCTCCCCACCTGAGCGGCGGCGAGCAGAAGGACCTCGCGAACAAGGTCGTCGCGGGGCTGAAGGAGTTCCCGGGCGTCGCCGCTGTGTCGCCCGCGACCCAGAACGAGGCGGGCGATCTGACGGTGGTCAAGGTCACGCCGACGACCGGTCCGGCGTCGGACGAGACCAAGGACCTGGTCACCGCGCTGCGCGACAAGGCCGGCGAGATCCGCGATCAGACCGGCATCGAGGCGTTCGTCACCGGTACCACCGCGCTGAACATCGACACCGCGGACACGCTCAACGCGGCGCTGCCGAAGTACGTGGCCGTCGTCGTCGGCCTGGCGCTGCTGCTGCTGATGATCGTGTTCCGCTCGGTCCTCGTCCCGATCAAGGCCGCGGTCGGCTTCCTGCTGAGCATCGGCGCGTCGATGGGGCTCGTCGTCTGGGTCTTCCAGGACGGCCACCTCGCCGATCTGCTCGGCGTCGCGCAGCCCGGCCCGATCGTCAGCTTCCTGCCGATCCTGCTCATCGGGATCCTGTTCGGACTGGCGATGGACTACGAGGTGTTCCTCGTGTCGCGGATGCGCGAGGCGTTCGTCCACACGGGCAAGGCACGCGAGTCGATCATCACCGGCTACGGCCACAGCGGGCGGGTGGTCACCGCCGCGGCGATCATCATGACCGCGGTCTTCGGCGCCTTCCTGCTCAGCGACGACCCCATCGTCAAGTCGATCGGCCTGGCGCTGGCCTTCGGCGTCCTCGCCGACGCCTTCATCGTCCGGATGACGCTCGTGCCGGCAGTCATGGCGCTGCTCGGACGCCGCGCCTGGTGGATGCCGCGCCGCCTGGGCCGGATCGTCCCCACCATCGACATCGAAGGAGAGCGCCTGGCCCAAGCCTGAACCTCGCACATACCCGCAGCACGCGCCGCAACTGCGACTTCCTCGCAGTTGCGGCGTCTGTGCAGATAGGCGGAATTGCAGGGAGATTTAGTGATCCGGCGCGCGCTGCTCTGCGTCATTGGGGGCTGTGACCACCCACCACCTCCCAAGGAGGAGCAGCTTCATGCGCAAGCTCTCGGTCCTGCTGGTGGCGCTGCTCGCGGCGCTGGCGGCAGGCGTACTGGCGGTGACCGCAGGCTCGGGCTCGAGCCACCGCGAGGCACCGCTGACGATGTTGGACCCGACTGGGGACAACACCGACAACTACGCCTTCGTGGCGCCGGACGCCCAGGGGTCGGTGACCCTCATCGGTGACTGGATCCCGTTCGAGGATCCCGCGGGCGGCCCGAACTTCTACCGGTTCGACGACCGGGCGACGTACTACCTCAACATCGACAACACGGGTGACGGCAAGTACGACATCCGCTACCGGTTCAAGTTCAAGAGCAAGGTCCGCAACCCCAACTCGTTCCTGTACGCGCTGCCGGGCGTCAAGTCGATCGACGACCCGAAGCTCAACTTCGTGCAGAGCTACAGCGTCGTGAAGGAGCGCTACAGCAACGGGCGCAGGGTCAGCGCGAAGGTTCTGGCCAGCGGCCTGCCGGTGGCGCCCAACAACGTCGGGCCCAAGACGTTCCCGAACTACGACGCGGTCGCCAACCAGGCGATCCGGTCGCTGCGCGGCGGCGGCAAGGTCTTCGCCGGCCAGGTCGACGACCCGTTCTACGTGGACCTCGGCTCGACGTTCGACGCCATCAACATCGACATGCCTGGTCGCCCGGGCATCGGCACCGGCAACAAGGGCGGAGGCAAGGACGACGTGGCCGGCTACAACGTCCACACGATCGCCCTGCAGGTCCCGAAGTCCGAGGTGACGCGTGACGGCCGCACGCCGACCGATGAGGGCGCGAAGAACGCCGTGATCGGCACGTGGGCCTCCACCGAGCGCCCGCGGCTGCAGGTGACCGACCAGAGCCCCGTCGCGGTCGGCGCCAAGTCGCGCTCGGCCCGTCGGGCGCAGCGCGCCTCCGACCAGAACGGCCAGGTCCAGGTCAGCCGACTGGGTAACGCGCTGGTCAACGAGGTCGTCATCCCGCTGGGCCAGAAGGACAAGTTCAACGCGACCCAGCCCTCCGACGACCTGAAGAACTTCGGCAAGTACGTGCTCTCGCCGGAGCTCGCCAAGGTCATCAACCTCCTGTTCCCGGGCCTCAACGTGCCCGAGAACAACCGCACGGACATCGTGCAGGCGCTGCTCACCGGCCTTCCGGGTCTGACCCAGATCGCCGACGGCGCGCCCCCGACCGACACGCTGAAGATCAACCTCGCGACGAAGCCGAGCCCGAACCCCAACCGGTTCGGCGTCATCGGCGGCGACAAGCAGGGCTACCCGAACGGGCGGCGCCTGGCCGACGACGCGGTGGACATCTCCGAGCGCGTCGTGGGCGGCTTCCTGAAGGGCAACAAGCTGCCCCTCGGGGACGGCGTGGACCAGAACGACAAGCCGTTCCGGACCTCGTTCCCCTACGTCGCCTCGCCGCGTGCCGGCTTCGACTCGCAGCTCAAGCGGATCGAGCCCCCGCACGATCCGACCCCGGCTGACCCCTCCGGCAGCCGCTAATCAGCAACACGCACGGACGGGCGGGGCGCTCGCTTGGCGCCCCGCCCGCTCCGCGCCCGACGCCACCACCCCAGCCAAATGCGCCGCATCCTCATCGCCGCCATCGCGACCTTCGCGGTCGCGCTCCCCGTCGCGATCCTCATGGCTCGCGGCGGCGCACCGCCCAACGAGTCCGCAGCCAAGGCGCTCCCGCCCGCGGCTCCACCCAACGCCTCCACCGACGTCCGCATCCGCGACCTCCAGGCCACCGTGCGCGCCGCCCCCAAGCGGGCGGACGGCTGGACGCTCCTCGCCGGCGCGTACCTTCAGAAGGTGCGCGAGACCGGCGACGCGGGCTTCTACGTCCGCGCGCAGGGCGCCGTCGACCGCGCGCTGAAGCTGCGCCCCGGGGACGCCGGCGCGCTGACGCAGCGCAGCGCGCTCGAGCTCTCGCGCCACAACTTCCGCGCCGGCCTGGCCGATGCCCAGCGGGCGCGGGCCGCGGCCCCGGCGATCAACCAGCCGTTCGGCACGCTCGTCGACGCGCTCGTCGAACTCGGCCGCTACGACGCCGCCGGGCGCGCGCTGCAGGAGATGGTCGACCGCGATCCCAACCTCGCCGCCTACGCTCGGGTCTCGTACTTCCGCGAGCTGCATGGTGACCTGCGTGGCGCCCTCAGCGCCATGCAGGATGCCGTGTCCGCGGGCGGCGCCGTGCCCGAGAACGATGCGTACGTGCGCTCCCTGGTCGGCGGTCTGCAGCTGCAGCGCGGCCGCGTCGGCGCGGCGGAGCGCGCCTACCGCGGCGCTCTGCAGGCGGTTCCCGGGTATCCCGCCGCGGAAGCCGGCCTTGCGCAGACCGACGTCGCTCGCGGGCGGTTCGCGCCTGCGATCGCGCGGCTCTCGCGCGTCATCGAGCGCCTCCCGCTGCCCGCCTACGTCATCGCGCTCGGCGAGGCGCAGGCGGCGGCCGGGCGCCGCGCCGCGGCGAGGCAGACGTTCGACCTCGTTCGCGTCGAGGTCATGCTCCAGCAGCGCGCCGGCGTCAACGCCGACGTCGAGCTGGCCCTCTTCGAGGCCGATCACGGCAGCCCCCGCAGGGCCGTCGATCTCGGCCGCCGAGCCTGGGCTGCGGCACCGAGCGTTCGCTCGGCCGACGCCCTGGGGTGGGCCCTGCACAAGGCAGGGCATGCGCGCGCCGCGCTTGGCTGGGCGCGGCGCGCGTTGGCCCTCGGCTCGCGCGATCCGGCGTTCCTGCTGCACGCGGGGCTCATCGCGCGCGCCGCCGACCGGCCCGACCTCGCCAAGCGCTGGCTGGCCGGTGCGCGCGCCGGCCGCGCGGCGCTGACGGCCGGCCTGCGGGAGCAGCTGCGATGAAGCGCTTGCTCCTGCTCGCCGTCCTCGCGCTGCTCGCGCTGGCCGCGCCCGCCGGCGCCCATCCGCTGGGCAACTTCTCGATCAACCACCTCGACGTGGTGCGCGTGTCGAGCGATCGCGTCGACGTCCGCTACGTCCTCGACCAGGCCGAGATCCCGACGTTCCAGGAACGCGGCAAGTCGCCCGCGCAGGTGCTCGCGCGAAAGCGCGCCGAGGTGGCGCGCGGCGTCACCCTGACCGTCGGCGGGCGGGCCGTCCCGCTGCGCATGGCCCCCGGCGGGCGGATCACCTTCCCCGCGGGCGCGGGCGGGTTGCACACGACCCGCGTCGAACTGCTGCTGAGCGCGCGGGTGCGCACCCAGGGCGACGTCGTCGTGCGCGATGCGACCTTCCCCGGGCGCGTGGGCTGGAAGGCGGTCGTCGTCGAACCCGGGCGCCGCACCGCGGTGCGCAGCGACGTCACCAGCGCCGACCCGACGAACCGATTGCGCGTGTATCCGAGTGCGCTGCTCTCGAGCCCCGCCGATCGCCGGGTGGCGAACCTCCGGGTCACGCCCGGCGACGGCACCGTCACGGCGCCACGCGGCGACGGCGGCGGGCAGGCCACGACGCGCGACCGCGGCGCGGGCGACGGGTTCGGCTCGGTGTTCGAACGCGCCGCCGCGGGCCAGGGCGTGCTGTTGCTCCTGCTGCTCGCCGCCTTCGGGTGGGGCGCGGTGCACGCGCTCTCACCGGGGCACGGCAAGGCGATGGTCGCGGCGTACCTCGTGGGCACGCGCGGCACGGCGCGCCATGCGCTCGCGCTCGGGCTGACGGTGACCGTGACCCACACGATCGGCGTCTTCGCGCTCGGTGCGGTGGCGCTTGCGCTGTCCGCGTACATCCTCCCCGAGGACCTCTACCCGTGGCTGAACCTCGTCTCCGGGTTGCTCGTGCTCGGCGTCGGGGCGTCGGTCGTGCGCTCGCGCATCCGCCACGCGCGCGCTCACGCGCACGGCCATGACCACCATCACGGCCACGACCATCACCACCACCATCACGACCTGCGCCCGAAGGCGCTGCTCGCGATGGGCGCGTCGGCCGGCCTCATCCCGTGCCCCTCCGCGCTGGTGGTGCTGCTCGGCGCGGTCGCGCAGCACGAGATCGGACTTGGGCTGATCCTCATCGTCGCGTTCTCGGCGGGGCTCGCCGCGACGCTCACGACCCTGGGCCTGCTCGTCGTCGCCGCGGGGCGCTTCTCGCTCCCCGGCCGCGGGGGCCGCGTGCTCGCCGTGCTGCCGGCGCTCAGCTCGCTGGCGATCGTCGGCGTCGGCGTGGTGCTCACGCTGCAAGCGGTTCCCAAGGTCCTGTGATCCGCTCCTGCAAGTCGTGCGCAGTAGAGGGTCGTGACCGTCCCACACCTCACTCCCGCGGTCGAGGCGCCATCGGCCCACGCTGCGTTCGCGGCCCTGCGCGCCCGCGGCCTGCGGCTCTCCTCCGCGCGACGGCTCCTGCTGCAGGCGCTGTACGCCGCCGACCAGCCACTGAGCGCTGAGGAGCTCGCCGGCGACGGCGACCTCGCCTCGGCGTACCGCAACCTCGAGGTCCTCGAGGAGCTCGGCCTCGTCGCGCACGTCCACCTCGGCCACGGCCCCGGGCTCTACCAGCCCGCCGGCCGCCCGAGCGCGCTCGTGCGCTGCGAGCGTTGTGGCGCGATGCGGCCGCTGCCCCCCGACGCCGTCGACGCCGTGCGCGCCGCCGTGCTCGAGGCCGTCGGCTACCGCGCGCGCTTCGCGCACTTCCCGATCGCAGGGCTGTGCCCGCCGTGCGCGACCACCCACCACGACGAGGAGCCCCACCACCATGCACATTCCTGACGGATTCCTCGATCCCGACGCGGCCGCCGCCGCGGCCGTCGTGTCGGTGGGCGTCGTGGGCTACAGCCTGCGCCGCGCGGAGCACGAGCTCGACGAGCGCCGTGTGCCACTGCTCGGCGTCACGGCGGCGTTCGTGTTCGCGGTCCAGATGCTCAACTTCCCGGTCGCGGGCGGCACCAGCGGCCATCTGCTCGGGGCGGCGCTCGCGGCCATCCTCCTCGGCCCATGGCTCGCCTGCCTCGTGATGACGGTGGTGATCACGAGCCAGGCGTTCGTGTTCGCCGACGGCGGCATCAGCGCGCTCGGCGCCAACGTGCTCAACATGGGGATCGTCGGCGCGCTCGGCGTCGGCTACCTCATGGTCTGGGCGCGCCACGTCCTCCCGCGCACGCGCGCGGGCTTCCTCGCGATCGTCGCGGGCGGCTCGTGGCTCGCGGTGATGGTGGGCGCGACGGCCACCTCGCTGGAGCTGGCCCTCTCCGGCACGGTGCCGCTCGGCACGGTCCTGCCGGCGATGCTCGGCGTGCACGCGCTGATCGGCATCGGCGAGGCCGTCATCACCGTCGCGGCGGTCGCGGCCGTGATGGTCTCCCGGCCGGACCTGCTCACCGTGCGCGGCCTCGGCCGCCGCGCGGGCGCCGCGCCGGCGGTCGGGGGTGCGGCATGAGCCGCCGCCTGTTCCTCGCGCTCGCCCTTGCCGTGGCCGTGGCGCTGGCGTTCGCCGCGTCGCCGTACGCCTCGTCGTCGCCGGACGGCCTGGAGCGCGTCGCCACCGACAAGGGCTTCGTCGAGCGCGGCAAGCTCCACAAGGCCCAGCACCACTCGCCGATCGCCAACTACGCCTTCCCCGGCATCGACGACCCGCGACTGGCGACCGGGGTAGCCGGCTTCGTCGGCACGCTCGGCGTGTTCGCCGTCGGCTACGGCGTGGCGCGCGCTGCGCGTCGAACGCGGACATGAGCGGGCTCTGCAACCACTCGCTCGAGCTGACCGGGCTGGCCGGCGATCCGGCGAGCCCGGTCCACCGGCTCGATCCGCGCGCGAAGATCGTCGGCCTCGTGGCGGTGACCGTCGTCGCCGTGTCGACGCCGTTGCGGGCCTGGCCGGTGTACGTCGCGTGCGCGGTCGCGCTCGTGCTCGTCGCGGCGGCGGGCCGCGTGCCGCCGGTGACGATCTGGCGGCGCGCGCGCGTGGTGCTGCCGCTGGTCCTCTTCGTCGCCGCCTTCGTCCCGTTCCTGCGCCCGGGTGGCGCCGAGCATCACCTCGGGCCGCTCACCGTGTCGGACGCCGGCCTGGCCGTCCTCGCGGCGGTCGCGGCGAAGGCGGCGATCGGGACCGTCAGCGCGGTGCTGCTCGCCGCCACGACCAGCTTCCCGTCGGTGCTGCGCGGCCTCGAGGGGCTGCGCGTCCCTCGCCTGTTCACGCTCATCGCGGCGTTCATGTACCGCTACCTGTTCGTCATCGTCGAGGAGGTCCACCGGATGCGCATCGCGCTCGCGGCGCGCGCCTACCGCCCGCGCCACGTCCTGCAGGCCGGGGCGATCGGCCGCAGCGTCACCGCCCTGTTCCTGCGCACCTACGGCCGCGGCGAGCGCGTGCACCTCGCCATGCTCGCTCGCGGCTACCGCGGCACCATGCCCGAGCTCGCGCCGCTGCGGCTCGGCGCGGCGGACGCCGCGTTCATCGCGGCGCTCGCCGGGACCCTCGTCGCCCTGCGGATCGCGATCGGAGCGTTGGCATGACGTGCGCGATCCAGGCGCGGGACCTCACGTACCGCTATCCCAACGGCCACGTCGCGCTCGACGGCGTCGACCTGCACATCGAGCACGGCGAGCGCGTCGCGGTACTCGGGCCCAACGGCGCAGGCAAGACCACGCTCATGCTGCACCTCAACGGCCTGCTCATGGGCGAGGGCGGCCTGGAGGTCGCCGGGCTGCCGGTGGAGCGCGGGAGCCTGGACGAGCTGCGGGCGCGCGTGGGCCTCGTCTTCCAGGACCCCGACGACCAGCTCTTCATGCCCACGGTCCGCGAGGACGTCGCGTTCGGCCCGCTGAACATGGGGGCCGCGCCGGCGGAAGCGCTCGAGCGCGTCGACGAGGCGCTGGCCGCGGTGCGCATGGCCCGCGCGGCCGACCGCGCCCCGCACGAGCTGTCCATGGGCGAGCGGCGCCGCGTGGCGATCGCCACCGTGCTCGCCATGCACCCGCGGCTGCTCGTGCTCGACGAGCCGTCGGCGAACCTCGACCCGCGCGCGCGGCGCGAGCTGCTCGACGTGCTCGAGACGATCGACCAGACGCTGCTCGTCGTCACCCACGACCTGGCGTTCGCGGCCGAGCTGTGCGAGCGCGCGGTCATCCTGTCGGGCGGCCGCATCGTGGCCGATGCGAGCTGCCGCGAGGTCCTCGCGGACGAGACGCTGCTCGCGCGCCACGACCTCGAGCTGCCGGCCGGGTTCGATCTCGCGAGGATCGAACGGCGACCCCGCCGGGCGCTCGGGGTGCACAATGGCGAGCGCTGCTCTGCCTTTTCGACATCGATGGCACCCTGCTGCTGAAGGCGACCGAGGCGCACGCCGCGGCGGTCCACCAGGCCCTCGGCGAGGTCTACGGCGTCCACGAGATGCCGGCGGCGCGAGTCGAGGCCGCCGGGCGTACCGACTTCGAGATCGCCCGCAACATCTGCGTGCTGAGCGGGGTCACCGCCGCGCGCTTCGACGCCGGCCGTAGCGATTTCCGGGCGGCCTGCGTTGCGGCCTACGCGCGGCTGTGCCCCGACGACCTCACCGCGTTCCTCGCGCCGGGAGTGACCGACGTCCTTCCGGCGCTCGCGACGCGCGACGGGACCCAGCTCGCGCTGGTCACGGGGAACCTCGAGCCGATCGCGCGCCTGAAGCTCACGCGCGCTCGGCTCGGCCACTACTTCGAACGGGGTCAGGGCGGCTTCGGGTCGGACTCCGAGGACCGGCTCGACCTGCCCGCGATCGCGCGGCGCCGCGCGGGCGGCTACCCGCGCTCGAAGACGGTGATCATCGGCGACACGCCGCGCGACATCGCCTGCGCGCGGGCCGACGGCCTGCGCGCCATCGCGGTGGCGACGGGGCCGTTCGGCGCTGCCGAGCTGCGCGACGCCGACGTCGTACTCGAGAGCTTGCACGGCCTGCTCGAAGTGCTATAGGCAGGACGCCGTGGGTTCGCGGCGAATCTCGCACCGGAAAGAGAGGAGCCATGAGCACCACATCCGAACGCGGGGACTTCGCGGTCGTCGGGAAGGGGTCCCTTTGGGAGGGCATCGCCTACTGGGCGATCGTCGCAGGCGTCTATCTCATGGTCGGAGGGCTGATGTTCTACTCCGGCAAGGAGAAGCTCTTCGACGACAACGGCCACGCTCCGGAAGGCGTCAAGAAGCAGTTCGCGAACTCGTTCCTGCACGTCATCCCGGGCACCGACGCCGCCTGGGTGATCCTCGGCGTGCTCGAGTTCGGCGTCTTCCTGATCCTCCTGCTGAGCCTCGCCCGGCTGGAGTTCCTGCCCCACCGCCGCAAGTCGGCGCTGCAGGTCGCGCTCGCCGTGGCGCTGATCACCTTCGCGTGCCTCGCCTTCGGCCAGACGGCCACCGGCCAGTTCGAGGGCACGGCGTCGCTGTATCAGTACTTCGGAGCGACCGTTGTGATCCTCATCCTGGTGAGCATCCTGCCGCCCAACCGGCCGGACAACTGGCTGCGGCTCTAGCCGCTCAGTCCCCGTCGTCGCGCGTCGGCACGAAGCGCACGCCGTCGTCCTCGGGCACGAGCAGTGCATCGTGCACGCCGGCCAGCGCGGCGAAGCGCCCGTCGCCGATCGAGTCTTCGACGCTGCCGACGACGTAGAGGCACAGCGTGATGGCGGGGCGGCCGTGGAAGGACTCCTCGAGCACGCGGTCGTAGGCCAGCGCGTGTTCGAAGGGAACCGGCTCGGGCCCGATCGGGAACGGCGCCCACCAGGCGGCGTCGAAGCCGTCGGCCAGGCGCTCGTCCAGGACGCGTTGCCAGGGACGCGTCCAGGTCTTGGGCGGGTCGTCGAGCGGGAGCTCGTCGACGCTCAGGCGGCCGCTTGCCTCCAGTCCGGCGACGTCGAGGCCGGCCGCGGAGAGCGCTCCGCGGTCCTCGGTGCCGCGGCCGGGCAGCGAGCGGTGGAAGAGCCAGCCGTTGCGTTTGGCGCCCAGGCCGTAAAACGAGGCCAGGGCCGGTGAGACC